>NZ_SPKJ01000012.1 GCF_009866965.1 Propylenella binzhouense
AGCCGGGCTAGGCGGGCGCGGACGTCGGGCTCGCGGTCGAGCGCCGCTTCGAGCCGGCGCGGATCGCCGGCCGCCGGCGCCATGTCGCGGATCGTGGTCCAGTCGGCCCGCTCGAGGCCGGCGCCGCGGTCCCATTCCGGATAGCGCGCGATCGCGATCCCGCGCTCGTCCGGCGGCGCGGCGCGGGCATGGCCGGCCTCCGCTTCGTCCGGTTCGCCGTCCCTGCGGTCCGGCTCGGTCTCCTCGGGCCTCTCCTCCTCGATCCGCTTCGCCGCGTCGACGAAGATCTCGAGCTGCTCGGGCGCGGCCTCGCCGTCCTCGCCGAAGTCCCAGATGCCGTAGCCGTCGTCGCGGTAGACCGGCTCGACGACATAGCTCTTGGCGTTGAACTGGATGCGCATCTGGCCGAGATCGTTGCCGAGCAGGCCGCCGATCCGCCGGCTGATCGATGCGTCCGCGAGGTTTTCCCGCTCCGCGTCGAAGAGCGCGCGGCCCTTCACCACGAAACCGTGGCCGTCGCCGTAATCGGGGTCGAAGAGCGCCCGGGCGAGCCGCGCGAGGAGCACCGGCGCCGTCGTCGCCCCGGACGGTCCGGCCGTGTGGTAGGGCGCCCAGAGCGCGCGCAGCCCGGGGAAGCGACGCATCGCGAGCGCCTCCACCCGGGCGTCCTCGACGAGGGTGACGAGCGCGATCTGGAGCGGCTTCAGGCTGCCGGCCGGGAAGCGCACGGCCCCGAACGCGAAATGCGCCGTGGCATGCGCGATCGCGGCGCGGAATAGCGGGCGCGCCGCCTCGGCCGCGAAGCCGCGATAGACGGCAGGCACCCGCACGATTCCGCCGGCGATGCTTGTCCGGCGCGGCAGCGCGAGGCCCGTCCCCTCGAGCGCGCGGAGTGCCGGCGCCTGGCCCCAGAGCGCGGTGGCGAACGCCTTCAATGAGCTCTCCACGTCGTCGAAGGAGACGGCGTCCCAGTCCCGCTCGAGGAGCTGGCGGGCGAGCGGTTCCTCCAGGGAGAAGAAGGCCTGGCGCCGCACCCGGTCGCGGCCGCCCGCCTTCAGGCCGGCATGGACGAAGGATTCGAAGCGCCGGCCGTCGCAGCGGGCGAGCACCGCCTCCATGCGCTCGGCAAGCGGCGCGACCGATTCCGGCGCGAGACGGGCGAGCAGGCGCAGCCCGCCCCACCAGCGGTCGATCTCCGCTCCGCTCTTCAGCCGGCGCGCGGCGACCAGGCCCGCTTCGAGGCAGCGCGCCGCCGGATGCGAGCCGCTCCGCCGGCAGATCTCCGCGGCGGCATGCGCGCTCCGGAGGG
The DNA here is from genome assembly GCF_009866965.1 of Propylenella binzhouense. GTDB lineage: Bacteria > Pseudomonadota > Alphaproteobacteria > Rhizobiales > Afifellaceae > Propylenella > Propylenella binzhouense. The sequence goes on from NZ_SPKJ01000012.1 coordinate 1,310, forward strand.
CGGACGGCAGGCCGTGCGCCGGCACCAGCTCCGTGCTGAGCCGCGCGAACGCGTCGAGGCAGGTCGGGCCGGCATTGACGTTGACGAGCGCGAGCGCCGCCTCGCACCAGGCGTCGAGCTCGTCGTCGGCGAGGCGCGGCGCGAGTTCCTGCCAATGCAGGCGGAAGCCGGCGCGCAGGCCCTCGCGCTGCCCGACATAGCGGTGGAGCGCCGCGACCGGCCCCCGCGGCTGCGAGCTGACCACGACGAGCGGAGGCGCCGACGGGGTCATTGCAGGCAGGCGGACACGGCCGACTGGAGCGCTTCCCGCAGATCGGGATCGTCCGTGATGGGGAGCACGATCGCCGAGCGGATCGCGGCGGCGAGCGGCACGCCGCCCCCGGCGAGGCGGCCGGCATGGATCAGCATGCGGGTCGAGGCGCCCTCGGCGAGCCCGTGGCCGCGGAGATTGCGCGAGCGCGCGGCGACGTCGACGAGCCGCAGCGCGAGGTCGTGGTCGATCTCGGCCTCGCGGGCGACGATCTCGGCCTCCACCGAGGCCGCCGGATAGCCGAAGTCGATCGCCAGGAAACGCTGCTTCGTCGATTCCTTGAGGTCCTTGACCGCGCTCTGGTAGCCCGGATTGTAGGAGATCACGAGCTGGAAGTCGGGATGCGCCGCGACGAGCTCGTTCCTGCGGTCGAGCGGCAGCACGCGCCTGGCATCCGTCAGCGGGTGGATCACCACCGTGGTGTCCTGCCGCGCTTCCACGATCTCGTCGAGATAGCAGATCCCGCCGTGCCGGACAGCGCGGGTCAGCGGTCCGTCCTGCCAGACCGTGCCGCCCGGCTCGAGCAGGAAGCGGCCGGCAAGATCGGCCGCGCTCATGTCCTCGTGGCAGGCGATAGTGACGAGCGGCCTGCCGAGCCGCCAGGCCATGTGTTCCACGAAGCGGGTCTTGCCGCAGCCGGTCGGCCCTTTCAGCATCACCGGCAGCCGCGCGGCATAGGCCGCCTCGAACACGGCCACCTCGTCCCCGACCGGCTGGTAATAGGGCTCGCGCGTGACCCTGAAGGCGTCGAGTTCCGATCCGATCATGCCGCGCCGCTCTCCTCGAAACGGGCCCTGCCCGAAAACGAAAAAGGGACACCCGGCCGAGTGTCGGCCGAAGGCGTCCCTGCCGTCACGGCGCCTCCCGGGCGCCGCCTTGATGCTGCCGCGCTCATCGCGCGCGACGTCAATTGAGCACGATTTTGCGCCTGCTCACAAGTGCGAAGGCGCCGCCGCCGGGCGTGGGTCTCAGTCGAGAAGCTCGCGCCGGAAGAGCGCGTAGAGCTTCGACTTCGCCTCGAAGCCGACGCCCGGCACGTCCGGCAGCCCGACGCGGCTGTCCCTGACCTCCGTATCGTCCGCGAAGCCGCCGAAGGGCTGGAACACGTCCGGATAGGATTCGTTGCCGCCGAGATGGAGGCCGGCGGCGATGTTGAGCGACATCTGGTGCCCGCCATGCGGCACCACGCGGCGGCTCGACCAGCCGTTCTCGGCCATCATCCCGAGCGTCCGCATATATTCCACCAGCCCGTAGGAGAGGGCGCAGTCGAACTGCAGCACGTCGCGGTCGGGCCGCATGCCGCCGTAGCGGATGAGGTTTCTCGCATCCTGCATGGAGAACAGGTTCTCGCCCGTCGCCATCCGGCCGGAATAATGGTCGGCGAGCTCGGCCTGGAGCGCGAAGTCGAGCGGGTCGCCGGCCTCCTCGTACCAGTAGAGCCCGTAGGGCTCGAGCGCGCGGGCATAGGCGATCGCGGTCGCGAGATCGAAGCGGCCGTTGGCGTCGACGCAGAGATTGTGCGGCCCGCCGACCACGTCCGCGGCGGCCTCGATCCGCTTCAGGTCGTCGGCGAGCGGCACCAGCCCGATCTTCATCTTGCAGACCGTGTAGCCGCGGTCGCGGTAGGACTTCATCTCGTCGCGGAGCCCCTCGAGCTCCTTGCCGGGATAATAGTAGCCGCCGGCGGCGTAGACCCAGACGCTGTCGTCCGCCGCGCCGTCCCGGTAGCGGTCGGCGAGGAGCCGGTAGAGCGGCTTCTCCTCGATCTTGGCCACGGCGTCCCAGACCGCCATGTCGATCGTGCCGACGGCGACCGAGCGCTCGCCGTGGCCGCCCGGCTTCTCGTTCGTCATCATGGTCTTCCAGATGGCGAAGGGGTCAAGATTGCCGGCCGCCTCGTCGGCGAGCGTTGCCGGATCGGCCTCCATCAGGCGCGGGATGAAGCGCTCGCGCATCAGCGCGCCCTGGCCGTAGCGGCCGTTCGAGTTGAAGCCGAAGCCGATCACCGGCCGGCCATCCCGCACCACGTCGGTGACGACCGCGACGACCGAGCAGGTCATCTTCGAGAAGTCGATGAAGGCGTTCGCGATCGGGCTGGCGATCGAGACCGTCTTCTCCCTGATTTCGGTGATCCGCATCGTCTCCTGCCGCTGGTTCGGGGGGGAGGGGGCGCTCAGCCCGCCACGACCTCGGCGATCGCCCGGCCGCATTCCGCCGTGTTCGCCCGCCCGCCCATGTCGCGGGTGCGCGACGCCGGGTCGGCGATGACGGTCTCGATCGCCTCGATGATCCTGGCGGCGGCATCGCTGTGGCCGAGATGCTCGAGCATCATCGCGGCCGACCAGATCTGGCCGATCGGGTTGGCGATGCCCTTGCCCGCGATGTCGGGCGCCGAGCCGTGCACGGGCTCGAACATCGAGGGGAAGGTCCGCTCGGGGTTGATGTTGCCGGACGGCGCGATCCCGATCGAGCCGGCGACGGCGGGGCCGAGGTCGGACAGGATGTCGCCGAAGAGGTTCGAGCCCACCACCACGTCGAACCAGTCCGGGTGCTGCACGAAATGCGCCGTCAGGATGTCGATGTGGTACTGGCTGGTGGCGATGTCCGGGTACTCCGCCTTGATGGCGGCGAAGCGCTCGTCCCAGAACGGCATGGAATGGATGATGCCGTTCGATTTGGTCGCCGAGGTCACGTGCCTGCGCGGCCGGGTGCGGGCGAGCTCGAAGGCGTAGCGCAGGATGCGGTCGGTGCCGCGGCGCGTGAACACCGCCTCCTGGATGGCGACCTCGTCCTCGGTGCCGCGATAGACGCGCCCGCCGACCTCCGAATACTCGCCCTCGACGTTCTCGCGCACGACGTAGAAGTCGATGTCCTCGGGGCCGCGGCCGGCGAGCGGGCTCGTGATCCCCTTCAGCAGCCGGACGGGGCGGACATTGGCGTATTGCTGGTATTCGCGCCGGATCGGGATGAGCAGCCCCCAGAGCGAGACGTGGTCCGGAACTTCCGGCCAGCCGACCGCGCCGAGAAAGACGGCGTCGTGGTTGCGGAACTGCTCGAGCCCGTCCGCCGGCATCATGCTGCCGAGCTTCTTGTAGCGCTCGCAGCTCCAGTCGACCTCGTCGAACTGGAAGGCGATGTTGAACCGGCGGCCGGCGGCCTCCAGCACCCGCATGCCTTCCGGCACCACCTCGCGGCCGATGCCGTCGCCCGGAATGGTTGCGATCTTCAGTCTGTTGGTTGCTGCCATCGTTGCGTTTCCCCGCGCGTTCAGGCGCCTTGTAGCGGCGATCCGGGCGGTCAGGGAAGCGTCGCGGCGGCCTTTCGCGAAAGCGGGCGGCGCGGGTCGGATGCCCGGCCGCCCGCAAGGCCGTCAGGCGGCCGCCTGGAGGCGCCGGCCAAGGAGCTTCGTCAGGAAGGCGAGGCTCCGTTCCGCCTGGTCGATCGTTCCGCATTCGACGGAGAGCGTGAGCTCCCGGTCGAGCGGGTCGAGGATCGAGAGCACGCGGTCCCAGTCGACCACGCCCTCGCCGCAGGCGCAGCCGACCGCGGTGCCGGTGACCTTGCCGCGTTCCTTCTCCGCATGCGCGAAGCTGATGTCCTTCGCATGGACGTGGCGGACATGGTCGCGGACATGGGAGAGACCCTCATAGGGGTCCTCCACGCCCGCGAGATAGGCGTTCCCCGTATCCCAGTTGACCGCGATCCAGGGCGAGGGGACGAGGTTCACGATCCGCATCAGGCCGCGGCTCTCCTTGGTGTAGATCCCGTGCGGCTCGATGCACAGGAACACCTTGTGGCGCGCGAGCACGAAGCTCATGCGCTTCAAGGTATAGTGCATCACCTGATGGGCCTCCTCGTCGTCCATCCAGTCCGGCTTGATCATCTCGTCGGAATTGATGAACCGCGTGCCGACATAGTCGGCGAGGACGGCCGCCCGCGTCAGGCGCGCCACCGCCGCCTCCGGCTTCATGAGCGGGCTGTGGGCGCTGAGGCTCGAGACCTGCAGCCCGTTCTGTTCGCAGATCTCCTTCATCAGGAGCGGGTCCTCCTCCATCGAGAAGGAGTGGAAGTAGCCCACCTCGCTGAGGAGCTCCCAGCCGGTGTGCACCATCGGCTCGACGAACTTGTATCCCAGCTTGGCGGCGATCTCGACGCCGTGGCGAAAGTCGAGATCGGCGCTGCGGACGAATTCCATGTTCACGGAGATTCGATACGTGGCCATCGGTCTGGCTCCTTGGCTCGGGTGGAACGGTCAGCCGGCGGGGGCGGGCTCGACCGGCTTCGGGAGCGGCAGCTTCAGCCATTCCTTGATCTGCTCGGCCGGCGCGTCCCAGCGGATCGCCTCCTCGACATTCGCCTTGTCGATGACCTGGGTCGGCGCCTCGTAGTACTTGCCGGGCTCGATCGTCTTGTCGATCACGCCGGCCAGCAGGCGGAGCGCCATCACCGAGGCGATCGAGGGCGGGTTGGCGTTCGTGAGCGCGAGCTTGCCGTCGCGGATGAGGTCGAGGCCGTAGGGCGCGCCGTTCATGGCGACCATGGTGACCTGATCGGTCTTGCGCGCCCGCTCGATCGCGATCGAGGCGCCGACGGCCATGTCCTCGTTCTGGACGAACATCGCGTCGAGATCGGGATGGGCGGTCAGGATCTGGGCGGCGGCGTCGAGCGCCATCTGCCGGTTCCAGTCGCCCGGCACCTCGGACACGATCTCGGCCTTGGAGCCGCTCGCCGCCAGCCCGTCCTTGAAGCCCTTGGTATAGGCCTCGGCGTCGCCGCGCCCGAGCTTGCCCGCGATGATGGCGATCTTGCCCTCCGGCAGCTTCTTGCCGAGCCATTCGCCGAGCGGCTTGCCGAACGTCCCGACGTCGATCTGCATGAAGCCGGCCGCGTCCTTGAGGAGCGCGGGGTCGTAGCCGTACTGGAAGAAGATCGGCACCCCGCCGCGCTTCGCCTGGGCGATCGCCGCCTTCTCCGAGGAGAGCGAGACCGCGTAGATCAGGATGCCGTCGACGCCGCGGGTGATCGCGTCCTGGACGTTGGCGAGCTCCTGGCTCGGATCGGTGTTGGCGCTGTAGGTGACGAGCTTGATCCCGAGCTCCTTGGCCGCGACCTCGGCGGCGTTCATGCCGTACTGGTAGTAGGGATCCGGGCCGGCGCGCATGAAGGCGATGGTCTTCTCCTGCGCCTGCGCGGCGATGGGAAAGAGGCTCGCGGCGATGACCGGCAGCAGCAGCTTCAACTTGAACCCTGACATGGGCACCCTCCTGTGGTTTGTCCGGGCCGCCATCCGGTCCGGGATCCGGGCGCGTCCGGCGCCCGCTGGTCAGCCCCTCTTCTGAAGAAGAACGGCGGCTGTGATGATCAGCCCGAGCACGACGTTCTGGTAGTTCGCGCCGACGCCGAGCAGATTCATGCTGTTGGAGACGAGTCCGAGAAGAAGAACGCCGCCGAACGTGCCGACGACCGTGCCGCGGCCGCCGAAGAGCGGCGTGCCGCCGATCACGACGGCTGCGATGGTGCGCAGCTCGTAGCCGTTGCCCATGTTCGGCAGGGCGGAATCGAGGATTCCGGTGAGCACGACGGCGCCGACGCCCACGATCAGCCCGTTCAGCGTGTAGAGCCCGATCTTGCGGCTGCGCACCGGAATGCCGGAGAGGCGCGCCGCCTCCTCGTTGCCGCCGATCGCGAAGGCGGAGCGGCCGAGCACCGTCCGCCGCAGCACGAAGAAGACGACGACCAGCGTGGCGGCGAGGGCGTAGACCGGGTTCGGCACGCCGAAGAGATCGCCGAGCCCGAACACGTCGAAGAGCGCGCCCATGCCGTTGATCGGGCTGCCGCCGCTGATCACGATCGCGGCGCCCTGGAGGAGCGTCATCGTGCCGAGCGTGACGATGAAGGGCGTCGCCCGGTTGGTGGCGACGAGCAGGCCGTTCACGAAGCCGATCAGCGCGCCGGTGGCGAGCCCGGCCGCGATCCCGAGCGCGATCGACCCGGTCGACACGATGGTGAGCGCGGCGACGACGCCGGCGACGGAGAGCGCGGCGCCGACGGAGAGGTCGAGCCCGGCCGAGACGATCAGCATGGTCTGCCCGGCGGCCAGGATCCCGAGCACCGAGATCTGCAGGAGGATGTTGAAGAGGTTGTTGATCGTGAAGAAGCGCGGATTTCCGATCGCGGTCACCACCACGATGGCGACCAGCGTGATGAGCAGCGTATAGCGGCCGATGTCCCAGGACCGGCGGCGGGCGGCGGGCTTCTCGGCAATCGCCTCAGACATCGCTCGTTCCTTCCGTTTCCTGTGCGTGGCGCCGCTCGTGGTCGGACTGGATGGCGGCGAGAAGCCGCTCGGGCGTCAGGCCGGACGGCGCGAGTTCCCGGTCGATGCGTCCGTTGCGGAGCACCAGGATGCGATCGGCGAGGTCGATCAGCTCCTCGAGGTCGGTCGAGACGAACACGACGGACGTGCCGCCATCGGCGAGGCTCCTGAGATAAGCGTGGATCTGCCGCCGCGCGTCGACGTCGACGCCCTCCGTCGGATCCTCCAGGACGAGCAGCCGGGCCCCCGCGAAGATGCCGCGCCCGAGCAGCGTCTTGCGCTGGTTGCCGCCGCTCAGGAGGCCCGCCTCGCGCGTCGTGTCGCGCGGCTGGATGTCGAGCTGCCCGACGAGCGCCTCGGCCCTTTCGCGCTCGGCGGCGAGGTTGAGCCAGTGGCGCGGCGCGATCGCCTTGAGCCGCGCCATGGTGAGGTTCTGGGCGACCGGCATCGGCATGACGAGGCCGCGCCCGCGCATGTCCTGCGGCACGAGCACGACGCCCTGTGCGATCGCCGCATGGATCGAGCGCGGCCGGAACGCCTCGCCCTCCAGGAGGAGGCTGCCGGAGCTCGGCGTCCTGATGCCGGCGAGGATCTCGGCGAGCACGCGGGCGCCGGCGCCGGTCAGGCCGGTGAGGCCCAGGATCTCGCCCTTCGCGATCGTCAGCGCGACATGGTCGAGGCGGCCCGGAACGGTGACGCCGTCGAGCGCCATGAGAGGAGCGCCGGGCGGGTGCGGGGCGCGGCGCGCGGCGGTCTCGCCCACCGTCTGCCCGACCATCATCGCGATCAGGTCGTCCTTGTCGACGTCGCCGCTCGCCACCACGCCGACGCAGCGTCCGTTGCGGAGCACCGTGACGCGGTCGGAGATCGCCAGGACCTCGTCGAGATGGTGGGAGATGTAGACGATCGCCATGCCGCCCTCCGCGAGGTCGCGGATGAGGCGGAAGAGGAAGTCGGCCTGCGCCTTGTTGAGCGCGGAGGTGGGCTCGTCGAGGAGGAGCACGGAGGCGCGCTCCCGCACCGCCTTGGCGATCGCGACCTGCTGCCGGAGCGCGATGTCGAGATCGCCGAGCCGGGCCTCGGGCGGGAGCGAGAGGCCGAGCCGGCCGAGGAGCTCGCTTGTCCGCCGCGCCATTTCGGCGTCGTCGACGAGGCCGAGCCGCGTCCGCGGCTCCGCGCCGAGAAAGATGTTCTCGGCGACGCTGAGGTCGAGATGGAGTTCCGGATTCTGGTAGACGGCGGCGATGCCGGCCCGGCGCGCGGTGATCGGGGTGAGCGCCGCGAAGCTCTGGTTGCCGACGACGATGCGGCCGGAATCGGGAGGCTGCGCGCCCGAGAGGATCTTGAGGAGCGTCGACTTGCCGGCGCCGTTCTTGCCCACGAGCCCGTGCACCTCGCCGCGGGCGACGATCAGGTCGACGTTCTCGAGCGCCACGGTACCGGGAAAGCGCTTGGAGATGCCGAGCGCGGAGATGGCCGGCCGCGCTTGCTCGGAACTGCGCGCTCCGGATGCCGCTCTGGCCGGTTCCATGGTGCCCCCTCTGCCGGCGGCCGCTTCGGCGGCGCGCTCGTCGTATCAGCGGGTTTAAGCTGGCATTCGGCGCCTGCTTTTGATCCTGATCAAGACTGCGCCACCTGCCCAGGCGGCGGGCGGTGCGGGCGCGCCGGCGCGGGGCGCGATTGATTCCGATCAATGCGGCGCGGAGGCGGAAGGCGAGGCTGCCTCCGCCGCGCGGCTTCCGTCTGCAGCGGCCGACCTTTCTCAGCTTCCTCCGGAGAGCAGCGATGACAACGACCCTCGAAACGCTCCGCGTCGGCCTGATCGGCAGCGGCTTCATCGCGAAGTTCCACGTCCAGGCCTTCCTGAACGTGCGTCACGTGCGGATCGCGGGCGTGACGAGCCGGACGGCCGCGCACTGCCAGGGTCTCGTCGAGCGGATCGAGGAGATGGGCCTCGGTCCGTGCAAGGCCTATCCGACGGTCGAGGCGCTCGCGATGTCCGGCGAGGTCGACGCGCTCTGGCTGCTCACCCCGAACTTTCTGCGGCTCGAGACCATGCGCGAGATCCATCGCGCGGTGAAGGCGGGCGCGCCGGTCCGCGCGATCGCCTGCGAGAAGCCGCTCGCCCGCACGCTCCCCGAGGCGCGCGAAATGCTCCGGCTGGCCGAGGATGCCGGCCTCAACCACGGCTATCTCGAGAACCAGGTCTTCTCCAATGCGGTGGAGCGCGGCAAGGAGATCATCTGGCGGCGGGCGGTGCCCGCGGCCGGCCGGCCCTATCTGGCGCGCGCCGCCGAGGAGCACAGCGGGCCGCACGAGCCCTGGTTCTGGCAGGGGCTGGAGCAGGGCGGCGGCGTGCTCCTCGACATGATGTGCCACAGCGCGGAGGTGGCGCGCTTCATGCTCACGAAGCCGGGCGCTGACCGCGGCGAGCTGAAGGTCGTGAGCGCGACGGCGACGGTCAGCAACCTCAAATGGACCCGCCCGGCCTATGTCGAGCGGCTCAAGGCGATCAGCGGCGGCGCGGTCGATTACGGCCGCCGTCCGGCCGAGGACTTCGCGCGCGGCACGATCGTGCTCGAGGACCCGGAGGGCCGGGAGGTCATCATCGAGGCGACCACCTCCTGGGCCTATGTCGGTCCGGGCCTGCGCATCCAGCTCGAGCTCCTCGGTCCGGAATATGCGATGGAGTTCAGCTCGCTCGGCGGCGGGCTCAAGGTCTTCATGTCGCGCGCGGTAACCGGCCGCGAGGGCGAGGATCTCGTCGAGAAGCAGAACGCCGAGCAGGGGCTGATGCCGGTGCTCGAGGACGAGGCCGGGACCTACGGCTATACCGGCGAGGACCGCCACATGGTCGAGGCCTTCCGGCACGGGCGGGCTCCGATCGAGACCTTTCGCGACGGCGTCGCCGTCACCGAGATCCTGATGGCGCTCTACCGGTCCGCCGAGACCGGCGCGCTCGTGAAGCTTCCGGCGCCGGAGCTCGAGGACTACGTGCCCGTTCCGGCCCGCCCGTGAGCGGACGGGCCGGCCGGTTCACGGGTCGGCGCGTGGATCAGAGCGAGGCGGGGCGCTTCGGAAGGCCGAGCGCCTCCTGCGCCGCCCAGACATATTTCAGCTCCATGTGCTTGCGCCAGTCGATCCCCGCCGGGACCTCGCCGGATTCGCCGAGCTGGGTGAGGAAGGTGTCCATCACGGCCGCGCTCTCGAAGCCGCCGTCCGGGCTCAGCTGCTGGAGCTCGACCTCGTACTGGGCCTCGAAGGACGGCGGGACGTCGTAGCCGAACTTCCGGACGATGGCATAGGCCTCGTCCTTGTGGGCGGGATCGAACAGCCATTGCCTCGCCCGCAGCTCCGCGAGCGCCCAGGCATAGGCGGTCTTCTCGTTCTTCTCGAGCCAGGCCCCCATCGCGCCGATCGCCTCCTGCGGGGCGGCGGTGAGCTGCTCGTAGATGAACTTGCCGCCGGCATCCTCGATCCCCGCCCGGTGACGCGGAAACACGCTCGCCGCGTCGAGCGTGCCGTTGATGAGCGCCGCCATCCGGTTGTCCGAGCCGCCCGAGCTCGGGACGAACTGGACGTCCTTCTCGGGGTCGAGGCCGAGCCGGCGCACGATCTCCTTCTGGACCCACGTGTTGCGGCCGTCGAGCGACCCGCCCGAGATCCTGGCGCCCTTCAGGTCCTCCGGCTTCTCGATGCCCTTGCGGACGCCCATGATCCACCATTCGCTCTGGCGCAGGATGCTGACGACCTTGATGGGGGTCCCGCTCTTCTCCGCGGCGCTCAGGAAGCTGCTCGTATCGCCGTGCGCGAGATCGAGGCTTCCGCCGATGAGCCCCGGTATGTAGCTGTCGGAGAGGATCAGCTCGACGTCGGCGAGGCCGACATTCTCGAAATAGCCCTTCGCCCGCGCGATCGTGAGCGGCCAGGCGGCGACGTAGTTCGGATTGAACTCGCCATATTTGAGCGCGCTCAGGTTGGCCTTGATGTTCGCGAGGCTTGGAACGGCGTCCTCGGCCGAGGCGCCGTTCCGCGTCGCGGCGGCGAGGACGAGGCCGAGCGCGCCGAAGCCGCCCGCCTTCAGCACCTCGCGGCGCGCCATCCAGCCGGGCCCGCCGACCCCGTTTCCACGTATCGTCTTCATGCTTCCCCCTCCCTGCGGGCAGCCCGTCCGGCTGCCATCTCCTTCGGCGTGCGCCGGCCGAACTGCTTCACCGGTCCGGGTTCTTCTGGCCGCTTGCGGTCCCCGGTTAGATTGTACTATGGGCATATGGTAATATGTTGCGCAACGTGAAAACGAGGGAGGTGATGCGCGCCTCCCCGCCGTCTCGCGAGCTTTCCCGATGACCCGTGTCAGCGTCCGTCGGCTCGAAGGCAGGAAGCTGCTCTGCACCGCGGGCCGGCATTCCTTCTTCACCGATCGAAAGGTCGAGGATGGCGGCGCCGATTCCGGCTGCACGTCCGGAGAGCTCCTGCTTCTCGCCATCGGGTCGTGCGCCACCGGGTCGCTGCGGACCTTCCTGCACGGGCGCGGGCTCGGGAGCGACGGACTCGCCGTCGAGGTGAGCCTGCAGCCTTCGCCGACGGGACGGGACCGCGACATGATCCTGATCGAGGTGGCGCTGCCCGGGATCCGGTCCTGCGACCGCGCGGCGCTGGAAGCGGCCGCGATATCCGGCGGCGTGGTGAGCCGGGTGGCGCTCGGCTCGGAGATCGCCGTGCGCGTGCTGCCTGAGAGCGATGAAAGGGATGAAAGGATGGAGGGGGAGGACATGGCCGAAACCGGCGCGCAGGACGTCAGCTCGCTTGTGAGCCCGGCCTGGCTCGAGGCGCATCGCGGCGATCCGGATCTCCGCCTGATCGAGATCGCCGGTCTCCGGCAGGACGACATGCAGGCCTACAAGGCCGGCCACGTGCCGAGCGCGATCTGCTGGCGGTGGAAGGAGATGCTCTGGGACAGCCGGATGCGCGACTTCCCGACCCCGGAGGAGTTCGCCCGCCGGATGGGGGAGGCCGGCATCGGCAACGACAGCACCGTCGTCGTCTATGGCGAAGACGTCCAGTTCGGCATCTACGCCTGGTGGGTGCTGCGCTATTGCGGCCACCGGAACGTGAAGGTGCTCGACGGCGCCCGCTATCGCTGGGCGGCGGAGGGGCGGCCGCTCGAGACGGCGTTTCCGCCGCCTCCCGCCCCGGTGGCGTACAGGCCGGTGGAGCGCGTGCCCGGCATGCGCATCCTGCGCGACGAGGTGCTCGCCGCGCTCGCGGAGGGGACGAGCACGATCGTCGACGCCCGCTCGCCGGAGGAATATCGCGGCGAGCGCGTCGGCGGCCCCGGCGGGCCCGATACCGGGGCCGTGCGCCCCGGCCGGATCCCGGGCGCGCGGCATGTCTTCTACCAGAGCCTCCTCGACGGGAACAAAGCGTTCCGGCCGGCTTCCGAGCTGCGGGACCTGCTGGCCGGGGAGGGGGTCTCGCCGGACCGGCCCGTGATCGCCTATTGCCGGATGAGCCACCGGGCGACCGTCGCCTATTTCGCGCTGACGCAGCTCCTCGGGTTCGAGGATGTCCGCGTCTATGACGGGTCCTGGACCGAGTGGGGCAATCTCGTCGGCGTCCCGATCGAACGGTGAGGCCCGGCCGGTTGCTCCGCCCGCGGGGGCGGAGCGGCCGGGGCCGGGCGGCTACTGGATGGCCGCGACGGCCTCCTTCAGGACCTTCGTCAGGTCGCCGCTCGCCTTCACCACCCTCGCCACCTTCTCCTGCTGCTCGGCGCCGGAAGCGAAGACGATGTCCATGTCGGCCTTCTTCGCCTCGGCGAGCAGTTCGGGGTCCTTCAGCGCCGCCTCGATCGCTGCCCGCATCTCCTTGGTCGCGGCCGGGTCCATGCCGGGCGGGCCGAAGAAGCCGCGGCTCATCGTGAGGATGGTGACGACCGCCTCCAGCACGTCCCGCTTCGCCGGGTCGCTCACCAGCTCCGTGACGAGGGGGACGTCGGGAAGGTCGGAGAGCCGCTTGTCGTAATAGACGGCGAGCACGCGCGCCTCGCCGTTGTCGACCATCGGCTTCACCGCGATCCAGCCGTTGGCGAAGCCGTCCACGTCGCCCTTGATGGCCGCGAGCGCGGTGTCGGCCTGGCCCTCGTAGCCCGTCACGGCCTGCATCTTGAAGCCCAGCGCATCGGCGAGCACCGAAGTGGCGTAGAAGTCCTCGTCGGTCCCCTGCACCGCGTATTTGAACGGCCGGCCGAGCCCCTTCACCTCGTCGATCGACTTCAGGTTGGAAACGGCGCCGACGGCGAGCACGCGCGGCTCGGCGGCGGCGCGCCCGAGATAGGTGAACTCGGTCGCCTTGAACTTGGCGCCCGGGCTGTCGGAGAGCTGCGCGAGGATGATGGCCGGGACGTTGGTGAAGGCGATCGTCATGCCGTCGGGATCTGCCGTCCAGATCGTGTTCGTCCCCTTCAGCCCGCCGGCTCCGGTGCGGTTCTCGACGCGCACCTGCTTGGCGCCGGAATGCTTCGCGATATAGGGCGCGATCATGCGCGCGTAGCGCGACATCAGCCCGGCCACCGAATTCGGCACGACGAGCACCACGTCCTTGCCGTCATACACCGGCCCGGCCGAGGCGCGCCCGGGCGCGAGCCCTGCGACACCCAGCGAAAGGGCCACAGCGAGCCCCGCCAAACCTTTCGTCCAACCCATCGATTCCTCCTGTTCCGCCGGCTCTCCGGCCGGTCGGTCGCACTGTCATCCCGTATGACAATAAGTGCAAGCATCGCCCGGTTGTCCGGCAGATGGGACCGTCCCGCCGCTGTGCGAATGAACCCCCCGGCGTTGACAGACGCGTGTGAAATATCACACTGTGGTCAGGCAGGGCCGGACCCCGTCCGCGAGTGGCGGGGGCCTGCCGGACCTGCGGCGGCGGGGCGGCGCGCGTGGCGGTCGCCTCGGCGCGACGGCCACGCGGCGCGATTCCGAACAGGGCAGCATTCGATGTGCAGATCTTCGACGTCCCGTCCGGCCGCCTGCACCGCGCGCTTCCATGCTCCTTCCGCGATGCGGGGCGCGGCGCGGTGATCCAGGCCGCCTCCGCGGATTTGCGCCAGGGCGGGCCCGCCGAGCGGCCCGCTGCTGCTGGCGGCCGCGAGCGCGCCGCACGGTCCCTGCGCGACGTCGCCTACGAGGCCGTGCGCCACCGGATCGCGACGCTCGCCTTCAGGCCCGGGGAATATCTGAGCGAGGCCTATCTCTCCGCGATCCTCGGCATCGGGCGCACGCCGGTGCACCAGGCGCTCGACCGTCTGGCGCTCGAAGGCCTGGTCGATGTCATCCCCCGCAAGGGCGTGATGGTGCGACCCGTCGACCTCCGCGAGGCGCGGCAGATCATCGAGGTCCGGCTCGTCAACGAGATCCATTGCGTCCGGCTCGCCGCAAGGCGCGCGAGCGAGGACGAGATCCGTCATCTGAGCGACGTTCTCGCGCGCGCGGACCAGTGGATGGCGACGCGCAAGACCGAGCCGATGATGCTCTTAGACCGCGAGTTCCACGCCGTGCTCGCCGCCGCCTCGCGCAACGCCGTCCTCGCCGAGTGCCTCGGCAAGCTGCACGAGCGCTCGCTGCGGCTCTGGTTCATCTCGCTCGACACGGCGGGCCATCATGTCCGGGTGCAGGAGCAGCACCGGGCGATCCTGGAGGCGGTGCGAAGGCGCGACGCGGACGCCGCGGAGGCGGCGATGCGCTCTCACATCGAAGCGTTCCAGGCCAATGTCACGACCTATGTCTGAGCGGCAAAGGCAGCTGTCCGGCCGCAGGGGAGGCGGAGTATCGAAATGGCAAATCCGGATGTCCTGATCGTCGGCGGCGGGCCGGTCGGTCTGTTCTCGGCCCTCCTTCTCGGCCGCGCCGGCATTCCCGTCCGTCTCTTCGACGTGAACGCGACCGTGCAGAAGGATCCGCGCGCCGCCACCACCCACCCGGCCACGCTCGAGGTGCTCGGCACGGCCGGTCTCGTCGAGGACATGGCGCGGGTCGGGCTGGTGGCGCCGATCTTCCAGTTCTGGGACCGGCCGGGGGCGCGGCTCGTCGCGGAGTTCGACCACGCGCTGCTGAAGGACGATACGCCTTATCCGTTCGTCATCCAGTGCGAGCAGTTCAAGACCTCCGAGCTGATCCTGGAGCGCCTGCACGACCTGCCGAACGTCGAGCTCCTGTTCGAGCACGAGGCGATCGAGATCGGCCAGACGGAGGACGCGGTCAGCGTGAAGGCGCGCGGGCCGGACGGCGTCTCCGAGCATGCGGGACGCTATCTGATCGGCGCCGACGGCGGCCGGAGCCTGGTCCGCAAGCAGTGCGGCATCGAGTTCGAGGGCTTCACCTGGAACGAGCGCTTCATCGTGCTGACGACGCCCTTCGATTTCGAGGCGCATCGCGGCTATTGCTACCGCAGCTACTTCGCCGACCCGGAGGAGTGGTGCAACTGCTTCAAGGTGGCGGCCGACGGCCCGCCGGGCCTGTGGCGGACGGTGTTCCCGACCAATCCGGCGCTGAGCGAGGCCGAGCTCATGAGCGATGAGGCGGTGCAGGCGCGCCTGCAGAAGTTCTTCCCGGCCGCCGAGCCCTATGAGGTCGTGCACCGCAACCTCTACGTCACCCATCAGCGCGTGGCGGCGCGCTTCCGGCACGGGCGGGTGCTCCTCGCCGGCGATTCCGCGCACGTCAACAACCCGATCGGCGGCATGGGCCTCAACGGCGGCATCCAGGACGCCGCGAATGCCTGCGAGAAGCTCGTGGAGATCATCCTCGGCGGCGCGCCCGAGGATTTGCTCGACCTCTATGCGCTGCAGCGGCGGACGGTCGCGACGGAATTCGTCCAGGAGCAGTCGATCGCCAACAAGCGGCGGCTCGAGGCGAAGGATCCGGAGGTGCGCGCGCGCAACTTCGAGGAACTCGCCCGCACCGCGGCGGATCCCGTCAAGGCGCGCGACTTCCTGCTCCGCAGCTCGATGATCGCGAGCCAGCGCCGCGTCGCCGCCCTGACCCTCGAGGCGGCGTGATGTCGCTCGTCCGCACGCGCCCGACGGCCCGGCCCTTCCTCGCCGCGACCCGCGCCTTTGCGGCGGGTGCGGATACGCCCCGCGCCTTTCTGGAGCGGTGCCTCGAGGCGGTGGCGGCGCTCGAGCCCGAAATCGGCGCCTTCGTGACGATGGACGCGGCCTCCGCCCGCGCCGCCGCCGATGCATCGGCCGCGCGCTGGGCGGCCGGCCGGCCGCTCTCCCCGATCGACGGCATGCCGCTCGGCATCAAGGACATCATAGAGACGGCGGACATGCCGACCGGCATGGGATCGCCGCTCTTCGAGGGCTGGCGTTCCGAGCGCGACGCGGCCGCCGTGAAGGCGCTGCGGGAGGCGGGCGGGGTCGTCCTCGGCAAGACGGTGACGACCGAGTTCGCGGCGGTGGTGCCGGGCGCGACCCGCAATCCCTGGGACACGAGCCGGACGCCCGGCGGCTCGAGCAGCGGCTCCGCGGCGGCCGTCGCCGCCGGCATGGTGAGCGCGGCGCTCGGCACCCAGGTCGTCGGTTCGACGATCCGTCCGGCGAGCTATTGCGGCTGCTTCGGATTCAAGCCGAGCGTGGGCGGGCTCAACCGCGGCGGCAGCCACGATTATCTCAGCCAGAGCTGCACCGGCGTGCTGGCCGGCACGCTCGCCGACACCTGGCAGGTCGCGCGCGAGGTCGCGCGCCGCGCCGGCGGCGATCCCGGCTTCGCGGGGCTCATCGGCCCGGATGCGCTGCCCTCTCCGGTGCGGCCGCCAAGGCTCGCGCTTCTCGAGACGCCCGGCTGGGCGGAGGCGGGCGCCGAGGCGAAGCGGGCCCTGGAAGGCGCGGTCGCGCGGCTCGCGGCGGAAGGCGTCGAAATCCGGACCCGCGGCTCCGACAGCCGCATCGACGAGCTGGAGGAGGCGCTCGCCCAGGCCGTCGCGCTCACGCGGCGGATCAATGCCTGGGAATCGCGCTGGCCGCTCAACACCTATCGCGACCGCGATCCCGCCAAGCTCAGCCGGGTCATGCTCGATCGCCTGGTCGAGGCCGAGGCGATGACGCAGCAGGATTATGCCGAGGACATCGCCGAGCGTGCCCGCATCCGCGCGCTTCACGCCGCGCTGCGCCCGAGCTTCGACGCCTTCGTGACGCTCTCGGCGCCGGATTGCGCGCCCGTCGGGCTGCAGTCGACGGGCGACCCGTCCTTCGCGGTGCCGGCCTCGCTCCTCGGCACGCCGGCCGTGTCCCTGCCCGTCCTTTCGGCGGGCGGGCTGCCGCTCGGGCTGCAGCTCGTCGGATATGCGGATGCGGACGCGGAGCTCTTCGCCCATGCGGCCTGGGCGGCCGGGACGCTCGGAGGGGGCGATCCGGCCTGAGGGCGCCGACGGTACCGGAATCGGCCGGCGCGCGCATCCGGCTTGGGAGATGCGCCGTCGGCCAGGGGGAAAGATCTGCTTCGAACCTTGGAGGGATAGAATGGCAGTCTTCGAGAAAACCATGCGCGGGGCGCTCGGCCTCGGCGCGGCGGCGCTCGCCGCGACCATCCTCGCCGGAACCGCCGCCGCGGCGGAGCTCAAGACCTGGAAGCACGGCATGGTGCAGGCGAAGAGCGACGCCGGCATCGTCACCATGGCGAACCACCAGAACTTCGACGAGAAGTTCGGGCTCGACCTCGAATATGTCCAGTTCAAGGGCGACGCGCTGGCGCTGAAGGCGCTGATCGCGGGCGAGCTCGACAGCTACGAGGGCAGCCCCGGCGGCCCGCTCCTCGCCGCCAGCAAGGGCGCCGACATCAAGATCGTCGGCTGCTACTGGCCGGGCCTCACCTACGGCATCTTCTCGCGGCCCGATATCGCCTCGCCGGCGGAGCTGAAGGGCAAGACGCTGGCGATCTCCTCGCCGGGCGCGCTGCCGGACCTCATCGCCCGCGCGGTGCTCGAGAAGAACGGCATCGACCCCTCGGAGGTGAAGTTCGCCTCCATGGGCAGCGACAGCGACCGCTTCCGCGCCGTCTCCGCCGGCGTCGTCGATGCCGCGGCCGCTTCCACCGAGTTCGTCCGCTTCGCGGAAAGCCAGGGCCTGAAGCTCCTGGTCCACGCCCACGACGTCGCGCCGAACTACCTGCGGTTCTGCACCTACGTGACGAGCAAGACCCTCGCCGAGCGGGGCGACGAGGTGGCGGCCTATCTCGCCGCGCAGATGATGGGCGTGCGCTATGCGCTCGCGCATCCCGACGAGTCGATCGCGCTCTCGAAGGAGATGACGAAGGCGGCGGCCGACGATCCGCGCGCGGCCGACGTCTTCGCCGAGGTGAAGCAGTACGACGCCGTCGATCCGGACATGCCGGTCCCGATGGAGAAGCTCGCATGGATGCAGGATCTCCTGACCGCTACCGGCAACCTCAAGCAGAAGGTCGATCTCGCCAAGCTCGTCGACGACAGCGCGCGCCAGAAGGCGCTCGAACTCGCCGCCAAGAGCAACTGAGGTCGGGCCAGGTCGGGAAATCGGAATGGGACAGGTAAGCCTCGTCGACGTCTCCAAGCGCTTCGCCCTGCGGGTCGAAAAGGAGGTGCACGTCGTCAACGCGCTGAACGGCGTGAGCTTCGACGTGAAGGACGGCGAGATAGCCGTCCTCATCGGGCCGAGCGGCTGCGGCAAGACGACGGCGCTCAGGATCGCCATGGGCCTGGAGACCGCCACCCGCGGCCGGGTCATGGTGGACGGGCGCACCGTCACGGGCTGCGGCTATGATCGCGGCCTCGTCTTCCAGCATGCCGAGCTCCTGCCCTGGCTCACCGCGTTCCAGAACGTGATGTTCGGGCTGGAGATGAAGGGCATGCGCGGCGCCGAGCTGAAGGATACCGCGATGCGGTACCTGAAGCTCGTCGGGCTTGAGCAGTCGGCGAACCGCCGTCCGCACCAGCTTTCCGGCGGCATGAAGCAGCGCGTGGGCATTGCCCGCGCGCTCGCGATCGATCCGGCGGTGCTGCTGATGGACGAGCCTTTCGGCGCGCTCGACGCGCAGACCCGCGAGGGGCTCCAGGCGGAGCTCCTCGACATCCAGGCGCGCACGGGCAAGACCATCCTGTTTGTGACGCACGATCTCGACGAGGCGGTGCTCCTCGCCGATCGCATCATCGTGCTGCGCGCGGGCAGCCTCCAGGAGATCATCGAGGTCGGTCTCCCGCGGCCGCGCGGAGATCTCGCCGCCGTGCGCGGCTCGGCCGAGTTCGCCGAGACGCGCTACCGCATCTGGAAGGCGCTGCATCAGGCGGAGACCACCCATTGAGCGCCGAGGCCGGAGGAATTCTCATGACCGACAATGCAACGGCCGGCCGTTCGGCCGGCGCGCCGCCGGTCCCCGACGTCGAGCCCCCCAAGGCGCGCCAGGTGCCGGGCTGGCTGATCACGCTGCTCTCGCTCGCCCTCGCCATCGGCATCTGGCAGTATTTCGGCCGCGACGTGAACCCCGTCTTCGGGTCCTATCCGTCGGCGATCGCGGCCGCGTTCTGGGAGATGCTCGTCTCCGGCGAGCTCCTCTCCGCGCTCTTCGAGAGCCTCCAGGCCTTCCTGGTCGGCTATGTTCTCGCGATCGTGGCCGGCGTCCCGCTCGGGCTCGTGATCGGCCGCTCGCGCGTACTGGAGGCCGCGCTCGGCGTCTATGTGACCGCCGCCTACGCCATGCCGCTCGTCGCGCTCGTGCCGCTCCTCGTGCTCTGGCTCGGGCTCGGCTTCTGGGTCAAGGCCTGCGTGGTGTTCCTGATGGCGGTCTTCCCGGTCGTCATCAACACCTGGCTCGGCGTCAGGGCGGTGCCGAAGGCGCTGATCGAGGTCGGGAAGTCCTTCGTCGCCCCGAACCACGTGATCCTGCGGCGGATCGTGCTGCCGGCGACGCTTCCCTACATCATGGCCGGCATCAAGCTCGCCGTGGGCCGCGCGGTCGTCGCCATGGTGATCGCCGAGTTCTTCACCGCGATCTCGGGGCTCGGCGGCATCATCATCAACTCCGCCAACAATTTCGAGACGGCCCGCATGTTCGTGCCGATCGTCGTCCTGATGGTGCTCGCGATCGGCCTCAACTGGCTGGTCGGCTGGGTGGAGCGGCGGGTCGCGCCGTGGCAGTTCGAGATCGCGGGCCGCGAATAGCGCCTTCCTTTCCCTGCAACAGTCCCGGCCGGCGCGCCGCCCGGGCCAGACCGGAAGATTCGACCAGATGAAACTCGCCGTCCCGGACCTGATCTCCAATTCCTACTTCCCGGCCGCGGCGGCGGTGGAGCTCGGCTTCTTCGCGGAGGAGGGGCTCGACGTCTCGCTCGAGCTCGTCTTCCCCGTCGACAAGGCCTACGAAGCGCTCCGCGACGGATCGGTCGACTTCGTCGGCGGCTCCGCCCATTCCGCGCTCGCCGCGTTCCCGGAATGGCGGGGCGTGAAGCTCCTCTGCGCGCAGGGCCAGGGCATGTACTGGTTCCTCGTCATGCGCGCCGATCTCGGTGCGGCGCGCGGCGATCTCTCCGTCGTGAAGGGCAGGCGGATCGGCGCGGCGCCGTGGGTCGAGATGGGGCTCCGGCGCCTGCTCGCGGCAGGCGGGATCGACATCGCGAAGGACGATGTGACGATCGCGCCGGTGCCGGGCACGGCCGGCGCCGGCGTCAATTTCGGGCTCGCCGCCGCCAAGGCGCTCGAGGAGGGCAGGATCGACGGCTTCTGGGCGAACGGCATGGGGACCGAGGTCGCGGTCCGCCGCGGCGTCGGCACGGTCGTTCTCGACATCAGGCGCGGCGACGGGCCGAAGGAATGCTTCGACTACACGATGGCCTCGATCGCGGCGACCGACCGGCTCATCGCGGAGAAGCCCGCGGCGGCCGCGGCCGCGATCCGCGCGATCGTGCGGACGCATCGGGCGCTGAAGGCCGATCCCGGGCGCGCGACCGAAGTCGGGGAGAAGCTCTTTCCTCCGTTCGAGGCGAGCCTCATCGCCGATCTCGTCCGCCGCGACCTGCCCTATTACGACCCGGCCATCTCGCGCGGCTTCGTCGAGGGCATGAACGGCTTCGCCCGCGATCTCGGCATCCTGAAGGGCCACCCGGCCTACGAGGATGTCGTCGCCGTCGCGTTCAGCGATCTCTGGACGGCGTGAGGCCCCGGCCGGCCCGCGGGTCGGCCGTCAGACGAGCGACATCGCCTCGGCGTCGTTCAGGATGTCGCTGACCGTCCGCAGCGCATATTCGAGCTCGCTTTGGTTCTTGGGCGAACCGAGGCAGAGCCGCACGCCGTTGCTGAGCGGGTCGAAGGAGCGGAGCGCGACCGGCGGCGCGATCGTGACGTTCGCCATCGCCGCCTGCGCCACCAGCGAGGTGGTGGTCCTGCCGGCCGGCATCGGCAGCCAGACATGGAAGGCCGGGTCGCCGGCGACCGGGGCGATCCGGTCGCCCAGGATGCGGCGGGCGGCGGCATAACGCTGCGCCGCGATCTTGCGCTTGCGCGCGACCTGCTCCTCGAGCTGGCCGTTGGTGACGAGCCTCGCGACGACCTCCGCCATCAGCGCGTTGGCCGACCAGCCGGTCGCCCGTACGGCGTTGATGGCGCGGTCGCGGAACGGGGAGGGGGCGTACATGGCCCCGATCCTGAGGCCCGGCGCCAGGCATTTCGCGAAGCTCACGACATAGAAGCTGCGCTCCGGAATCCGCGCCGAGATCGGGGCGAGCGGCGGATCGGCAAGGAATCCGTAGGCGTCGTCCTCGATCAGATAGGCGTCGTGGCGGGCGATGATCTCGGCGATCGCGTCGCGCCGCTCGGCCGGCATCACGGCGCTCGTCGGCGTCTGCAGCGTGGGCATGGCGTAGAGCACGCGCGCTCCCGTCTGGCGGAACGCCCGCTCGAGGTCTTCCGGCACCAGCCCGCCGCCGTCCATCAGCACGCCGCGGAGCTCGTAGCCGGCCTGCGTCGCGAGCGCGAGCATGCCCGAATAGGTGAGGTTCTCAGCCAGCACCGGGTCACCGGAGCGGGCGAGGAGGCTCGTGGCGATCGAGATCGCGTGCTGCGCGCCATGCGTGATGAAGAGGCAGTCGGGCGTGGTCGGCATGCCCTGCCGCGTCAGCCTGTCCGCCATGATCGCGCGGTGCTCGGCGCAGCCCTGGTGCGGCAGGTAGCCGAGAAACGCGCCGAGGCGGTCGGAGGCGAGGATGTCGGAGAGCACGCCGCCGATCGCATCTTCCTCGCCGGTCGCCGGCGGCGCGTTGAGCGCGAGATTGATGCGGCGGAACCCGCTCGTCTCCTCCGTCTCCGCCTGCTGGCCCCGCCGGCGGAGCACGAACGTGCCGCGGCCGACCTCGCCGGAGATCAGCCCGCGCTTCTGGGCCTCCGCATAGGCGCGCGAGATCGTGCCGACGCTGATGCCCATGCGCTCCGCCATCTCGCGGTGCGGCAGCAGGCGCTGCCCGGGCAGGATGGCGCCGGTCTCGATGTCGGATTCCAGCGCGCGCACGATCTCCAGGTAGCGCGGACCGCCCTCTGCTGCGATCTTCGGAATCCAGTCGGCCATCGTCTCACCTGCTCGAATCCATTGAGTATAACAATTCGCGGATTGTCGCAACGCGGCACGGCGGACCCCGGCCCCGGAGCGCCCGGAAATGGCCATCCGGCGACTGCGGAAGGGCTCCCGATGCTTCGATTTCCGCGGCGGACCGGATTGCACCAGGATTGAAGCGTCCCTGCATTGACACCGGGAAACTTGCCTCATTATTGTTTCCAGGAGCCGAGCCGAAGAGCCAGCAAGGAAAAGGGGAGGAATCCTGCGCATGAAGCGCATTCCGGCCATGCAGCGCGCGGAGCCCCGGATGGTGGCGCACAGATGTCTCCGTGCCCGGCCGATTCCCCTGCCGCCGGCCGGTTCCGCGCCGCGTGGGGTCGATTGTTCCCGATGAGGCGCGCTGCCGGGATGGGCGCGCGCCGTGCCGCGGCGGATGGACGTCGCCGGCGGACGCTGGCCGGCGCCGGGCGCCTGGTCGGCTGAAGGTCTCTGGAGGATTTGGATGGACGAGCACAGCATCGCGGCCGAGGCCGAACGCCCGACCGAGCGGTCGGAGGCGGCGGCCGGCAGGCGGCCTTATAACGACCTGCACGATCACATCGCGGAATTGCGGCGGCGCGGCCTCCTCGTCGAGGTCGACCGGCCGATCGACAAGGACAGCGAGCTTCATCCGCTGGTGCGCTGGCAGTTCGTCGGCGGCATGAAGGAGGCCGACCGCAAGGCGTTCCTCTTCACGAACATCATGGACGGCAAGGGGCGGAAATACGACATTCCGGTCGTCGTCGGCGCGCTCGCCGCCAACCGCGCGGTCTACGCCACCGGCATGAACTGCTCGGTCGACGAGATCCAGGCGAAGTGGGACCGCGCCATCGCCGAGCCCGTTCCGCCGCGTCTCGTCGAGCAGGCGCCGTGCCAGGAGATCGTCGAGACCGGAGAGGCCCTGACGAAGGAAGGCGGCGGCCTCGACCGGCTGCCGATCCCCGTCTCCACGCCCGGCTTCGACAGCGCGCCGACGCTGAGCGCGACGAACGTGATCAGCAAGGACCCGGTCACCGGCGTCCAGAACATGGGCACCTATCGCTGCGCGCTGAAGGCCCCGGACCGCCTCGTCGTCCGGATGGCGACGCGCGTCGGCGGCGCCGGCGGCTACCAGCACTACCTCAAGCACCAGGCGCGCGGCGATCACGAGATGCCGGTCGCGATCGTGCTCGGCTGCCCGCCCTACGTCGCCTTCATGGGCCCGCAGAAGCTGCCGATCGATCTCGACGAGTTCAACGTCGCGGGCGGCCTCGCCGGCGCGCCGATCAATGTCGTCAAGGCGAAGACCGTCGATCTTCTCGTGCCGGCGGAGGCCGAGGTCGTGATCGAGGGCTATGTCGATACCCGCATGGTCGAGCCGGAAGGGCCGTTCGGGGAATCGCACGGCCACGTCGCGCTCGAAGAGTTCAACATGCCGATGCGCATCACCGCGGTGACGCGCCGGCGCGACGCCGTCATTCCCTCCTATATCAGCCAGGTCGCGCCGAGCGAATCGAGCGTCATCAAGCGCGTCGCCTACGAGCCGCTCTTCCTGACGCATCTGCGCGACACGATGAGCATCAAGGGCGTGAAGCGCGTTTCGCTGCACGAGCCGCTCACGGGCCTGCTGCGCGTGACGGTGATCACGATTGCGGCCGGCACGCCGAAGACCGAGGTCTGGCGCGCGCTCTACGGGGCCGCCTTCTTCAAGGGCGATTGCGGCAAGATCTGCATCGCCGTCAGCGAGGACATCGACCCGGACAATCCGGATGCGATCCTGTGGGCGATGGCCTACCGGTCGAACCCGGTCGCCGACGTCCTGACCCTGCCGCATCGAGGCCAGGGCCACGGCCCGAAGCGCGAGCATGCCGGCGAGGAGGATTCGACGCTTCTCGTCGACGCGACCATGAAGTCGCCGATGCCGCCGCTGGCGCTGCCGACCCAGCCCTTCATGGAGCGCGCCCGCGCCATCTGGGAGGAGATGGGCCTGCCTCCGCTGGTCCCGCAATCGCCGTGGTTCGGCTATTCTCTCGGCGAGTGGCACCCGGCATGGGACAAGGCGGCCGAGCGCGCCGCCCATGGCGAGTACCTTGAGAACGGCAGGATCAGCCTCGGACAGCAGCAACCGGGCCTGAAGCCCGAAACCCGCTTCGTGCCCGAGTAGGGAACGCGCGCCGGTCCCGGAGGTCCCGGGGCCGGGCGCTTTGCGGTAGAATCGTATGTGCACATACGATATGGCTTGCGACCGTCTCTGCACGGTTCGGGGAAACGGATCATGAAAGAAGTCTACATCTGCAGGCAGGAGGAAATGGCCGACGGCAACGTGCGCATCCTGCGCGTCGATGGCCTCGAGATCGGCGTCATCCGTCACAAGAGCCGCTTCTACGCCTACCGCAATCTTTGCCTCCACCAGGGCGGGCCGGCCTGCGAGGGCGTGCGCATGCCGGGCGTCTTCGACGACGTGGACGAGGAGGGCCGCTTCCTCGGCCAGAAATACGACGAGGACGACGTCCACATCGTCTGCCCCTGGCACGGCTACGAGTACCACCTGAGCGACGGCACGAATGTCTGCGACCCGCGCCTCAGGCTGCAGAAGTTCGAGGTCTCGGAACGCGGAGGGAACGTCTATGTCAGCGTGTGAGGGCGCCTCCCCGGAACCCGCCGGGACCGAATTCGAGGCCGTGGCGAGCGAGGTCGCCGCGCTCTGCGACGAGGCGATCGCCTCCGGCCGCATCGACGCGCTCTCCGACGGCGCGCTCGGCCAGATCTTCGCGAGCGCCGTCCGCCTCTATGTCGCGAAGGCCGAAACGGGCGCCAAGCTCAGGCCCTTCGCGCGGAACGTCGCGGTCACGCCGACGGAAGTGGCGATCGCCGCCATGGCCATGCTCGACGCGGCCGGCATCGAGCTCTTCGAACTCGGGCTCTGGGAGACGATGACCAGCATCCGCCCCGCCCGCCAGTCGCTCGCCGAACAGGGAGTCGGCCACCATGAGCATTGACATGATCGACGCCGCGACGGCGGATTTCCGCGATCTCGCCACGGAAGGCTTCGACACCGGCCGCCATCTCGCCCATGCCACCGAGCAGGCGGATGCGCGCGGCTACGAGGACTTCCTGATCGTCGACATCGACTCGCACCATTACGAGAACGAGGCCTCCGCCGAGATCGCGGAATTCATCGAGAACCCGATCATCCGGCACGAGGTGAAGTACCAGGGCATCTCGCGGAAGGGGATCACCACCGGCTTCGGCCAGTATCAGGAGCTCGGCGGCCGGATCACGCGCTACCCGCTGCGCAAGAGCGAGAAGGTGCCGCCGCATCCGCACCGCGACATCACGCTGATGCGCCGCTGGATGGACGCGATGGGCGTCGACGTCGCCTGCATGTTCCCGACGCCGCTCCTCAATCTCGGTCTCGCCCCCCGCGTCGACCTCGAGGTGGAGCTCGCCTTCGCCTACAACCGCTGGCTCTGCGAGACCATCCTCCAGGAGGAGCCGCGCCTGAAGTCGATGCTCTACATGCCGTTCAACGACCCGGATGCGTGTCTGAAGACGGTCGAGCAGTTCGGCGACAAGCCCGGCGTGATCGGCTTCATGGTGACGTCGACGCGCTATCGCGGCGTCTACGACAACGTCTACGCCAGAACCTACCGGGCGCTCGAGGAGCGGGGGCTGCCGATCGGCTTCCACACCGGCCTCGGCGGACAGGAGCCGGGGCTTTCGCTCTGCAACCGCTTCCTGACGCTGCATGCCCTCGGCTTCGCCTGGCACAACATGCTGCATCTGTCGAACTGGGTGATCAACGGCATCCCGGAGCGCTTCCCGAAGCTGAAGACGCTCTGGATCGAGGCCGGGCTCGCCTGGCTGCCCTTCCTCATGCAGCGGCTCGACAACGAGTACATGATGCGCCCGTCCGACGCCCCGCTCCTGAAGCAGAAGCCGAGCGATTACATCCGGCAGATGTACTTCACCTCGCAGCCCATGGAGATGGTCGACAACAAGCGGGCGCTCGAGCTCACCTTCGACATGATCAATGCCGAGACGCAGCTGCTCTATTCGTCCGACTACCCGCATTGGGACATGGACCTGCCGAGCACGATCTACGACCTGCCGTTCCTGAGCGAGCAGGCGAAGCGGAACATCCTCGGCGGCAACGCGCAGCGCGTCTTCAACCTCGAGCCGGTCTTCTCGGAGCGGAAGCTCAGGCGCCGGGCGGAGAAGGCGATGCGCGCGGCGGTCTGAGGACGCGGCCGGCGCGCGGATGCGCAGCTCGGGAGCGACGCCGGAGCAACCGGCGCCTCCCGGCGCGGAGCGGGAAGGGGATGCGGAGAGATCCCAGGTACCTACGGAGGAAGCAGATGCACCTTTCGAAGATCAGGAAAACGGTCTGCGCGTCGCTCGTCGCGCTCGCGGCGCTTGCCGGCCCGGCCGCGGCCGAGTTTCCGGAGAAGCCGATCAAGCTCGTCGTGCCGTTCGGCCAGGGCGGCGCGACCGATCAGATGGCGCGGCTCATCGCGCCGCTGATGGAGAAGGAGCTCGGCCAGCCGATCGTCCTCATCAACCAGCCGGGCGCCGGCGGTGCGGTCGGGCTCGCCAACCTCGCCCATGCCCGCCCCGACGGCTACACGATCGGGGTCGGCTCCGATTCGACCCTCGCGGCGCGGCCGCTGATGTCGAAGTCCGGCTATACGGCCGAAAGCTTCGCCACCATCGCGCGGGTGGTGGAGATCCCGTCCGGGGTCGCGGTCCGCTCGGACAGCCCCTACAAGTCGCTCGGCGATCTCGTCGCGGCGATGAAGACGAAGGACCTCACATGGTCTTCGTCGGGCATCGGGTCCGGCCCGCATCTCGCGATGGCGGTGTTCCTCGCGCAGAACGGGCTGAAGGCGACCTACGTCAACAGCAACAGCGGCCAGGAGGCGATGGTCAAGCTGCTCTCCGGCGAGGTCGCCTTCCTCTCGGCCGGCGGCTCGAACTTCCCGCCGATGCTCGAGGACGGCAAGGGCGACATCCGCGTGCTCGGGCTCGCCGCGGAGAAGCGCTGGACCTACCTGCCGGACGTTCCGACCTACAAGGAACAGGGCTTCGACTATCTCCGCTCGCAATGGTTCGGGCTCGTCGCTCCCGCCGGCACGCCGGACGAGGCCGTCGCGAAGATGTCGGCCGCGGTGAAGGGCGCGGTCGAGAATCCGGAATTCGAGAAGCGGCTCGGCACCTTCTACTTCAACGCCGCCTATCAGGACCCGAAGACGATGCGCGGCCAGATCGAGAAGGAGGCGGCGGAGCTGAAGCCCGTGCTCGAGCAGGCTGGACTCGTCCAGAACTGAGGCACCCGCCGTGCCGGCGCGGGCACTCTGGCCAGGGCGGCGCCGGCCTTTCAACACGGATGGCAAGTCGGAGGCCTGAGACGATGGCGTTGCGACACGAAGACACGGTCGGCGGAGGCGCGCTGATCGCGGTGGGCGGGGTCGTGACCCTCCTCTCCCTCGACATGGGAACGGGGGCGGCCGGGGCCACGCTCCCGCCGAATTTCTTCCCGCTCCTCTGCTCCGCGGGGCTGATGATCTGCGGGGCGGTGCTGCTGGTCCGCGGCTTGCTCTCCGCGGCGAAGCCGCTCCCCGCGCTGCTCGACGCCCGGGTCGGCGCGGTCCTCGTCGCGCTCGTCGCCTATTTCTGGTGGTTCGAGGCGATCGATTTCCGCGTCGGGACCTGGCTCTTCGCCCTCGTCGCGCTGTTCGCCTTCGGTCTCAGGCGTCCGCGGCAGCTGATCTTCGTGCCGATCGTGCTGAGCGCGGCGCTCTATCTCGCCTTCACCTACGGCTTCGACGTGGTGCTGCCGTCATGGACCTGATCTCGTTCGCCGACGTGGCGGCGGCGCTCTCCGCCGTCGCCGATCCGACCGTCGTCTTCTTCGTCTTCGCGGGCGCCGTCATCGGCATGATCTTCGGCGCCGCGCCGGGCCTCACCGCCGCATCGGCGATCGCGCTGTTCCTGCCGATGACCTATGCGATGGGGCTCACCACCTCGATGGCGCTGCTCCTCGGCATCTATTGCAGCGGCTATTTCGCGGGCTCGATCCCGGCGATCCTCATCAACACGCCGGGAACCCCGGGCTCCGCGGCGACCGCCCTCGACGGCCACCAGATGGCGCTGAAGGGGGAGAGCGACCGCGCCATCACCACGGCCCTGGTCAGCTCCTTCCTCGGCGGCCTCTTCTCGCTGCTTCTCCTCACCACGATCGCGCCGAGCCTCGCCAAGGTCGCGCTGACCTTCACGTCCGTGGAATATTTCTCCTTCGCGCTGGTCGGCATCGTCTGCGTCGCAGGGATCTCGCGCGGGTCGATGGTGAAGGGGCTCGCCTCCGCCTGCATCGGCATCCTGGTCAGCACGGTCGGCCTCGATCCGGTGAGCGGCGTCGGCCGCTTCATCTTCGACGAGCCGAATCTCATGGGCGGAATTTCGAGCACCGCCGCCTTGATCGGGCTCTTCGCGATCGGCCAGATGCTGCTCCTCGCCAAGAAGAACAACGTGGCGGCCGAGTTCCTGCCGGTCCAGGCGAGGTCCTCGGTGCTCTCGGTGATCGGGGATCACTGGAGGAACCGCTGGATCGCGCTCCGTTCCGCGATCATCGGGACGATGATCGGCGTGCTGCCGGGCACCGGGCCGGCGATCGCCTCCTGGGTGAGCTACAGCGACGCGCTGAGGACGGCCCGGCGCGGCGACAGGTTCGGGCAGGGCGAGGTGAAGGGCGTCATCGCCTGCGAGGTCTCGAACAACGCCGTCACGGGCGGTGCCCTCGTTCCCCTCCTGACGCTCGGCATCCCCGGCGACCCGGTGACGGCGATCCTCATCGGCGCGCTGCTGATCCAGGGCATCGAGGCGGGGCCGTTCCTGATCAAGCACAACCCGTCTTTGTTCGTCTCGATCCTCATCCTCCTCTTCATGTCGAACTGCTTCATGGTGGCGCTCGGTCTGTGCTGCCGCAGGCTCGCGGCGAAGGTGCTCGAGATCCCCGCCGGAATCATGGTGGCGACGATCTGCACGGCCGCCGCCGCGGGTTCCTTCTCGCTTCAGAGCAATGCTTTCGACGTGAAGCTCGTCATGGCCTTCGGCCTGCTCGGCTATCTGATGATCCGGTACCGCTTTCCGACCGCGCCGGCCGTGCTCGGCATCGTGCTCGGGCCGATTCTCGAGCAGAATCTCCGCAATGCGCTCACCGGTAACGGGATGGACTTCACCGTCTTCTTCACCCGGCCGATCAGCGCCGGGGCGCTGCTCGTGATGTGCTTCCTCCTCTATGTCTGGCTGAAGCCCGCGGGCGGCCGGGGCGGCGCGAAAGCGGATGCGCGCGCGGAGGAGACCGTCAACCCCTGAGGAAGCGGCCGGCTCTGCTCCCTCCGGGCCGCGTCGCCCGCACGTCTCCGCCGTCCGGCCCGGTCCCGGCCCGGGCGGAATTCGTCCGAGATTGCAGTGCGCTCGGGAGGAGACGGCTCCGGTCAGGTCCCATATAGTCGGCCGGCAGGCGGCGCCCGTGCCGGGCGCTGCGGGGCGCCGCTTGCTTCTGCGGCGGCTTGGACGGAGAGGGGACATTGGAGCTGCGGGCGACGGATCGGGAGGAGGCGCGGGAGAACGTGCCGGAGATCGGGCTCGGCCTGCTCCTGCGCAGTGCCAACCAGGCGTTCGGCGATGCGATCAACGCCAATCTCGCTGCCTTCGGCGTGACGCGCGGGCAGTTCAACCATCTGAGGCGCCTGTGGGAACGCGACGGCATGAGCTCCAGCGAGCTCTCCGCGCTCGTCGGCGTGAAGAAGGCGACCTCGACGAGCATTCTCGATTCGCTGGAGAGCAAGAAGCTCATCCGCCGCGTCCGCAACGATCCGGACCGGCGCAAGGTGAACGTCTTCCTGACCGAGGCGGGGCGGGCGCTCGAGCAGGATCTGACCGAATGCGCCAAGCAGGCGAACCGCCAGGCGGCGCGGCATTTTTCCGAGGCCGAGATGCTCGCGCTCTACAGCCTGTTGCGGCGGCTCGTGAAGTCGCTGCGCGAATCCGGACCGGAGCCGTCGGCCGCCGCCGAGGCGGAGCGGTCCGGGCACGTGGCGTGATCCCGCGCCGGTAGGCCGCGTGGACTAGCACAATTTGGATTGTCCTATACCAACTTGTCGCAGGGCGCGCTCCGGCCCCGTGTGGACCTGGGCGTAAACCTCTTGATCTCACGATTTTCGGCCCGTCCGGGGCGTCCGCCCGCGCATGAGCGGCGTTCGACCGCGGCCGGAGGCTTGCTTCCTGTCGAAATGACCTATAACAATGCCCCCGCTTGTCGGAATGTCATCAAACGATCCGCCGCGCGGCGGCCGGTTCGTTGGCGTCTGAAGAAGAGCCTGGCCCAGCGAGGGACCTCGCCCGAGAACCGGAGGAGGCATGAAGCCCGCCCCATTCGAGTACGTCCGCCCGGCCTCTTTGGCCGAGGCTTGTGAGCTGCTGGCGGCCAACGGCGATGCCCGCCTGATCGCGGGGGGCCAGACGCTGGTCCCGATGCTCGCGATGCGCCTGGCGCGCCCGTCGATGCTGATCGACATCGCCCGCCTCGAGGAGCTCCGCGGCATCCGGGCCGAGGACGGCGCGATCGTCGTCGGCGCGGTCACGCGGCAGGCGGTCGCCGAGCGCGATCCGCTCGTCGCCCGCGAGGTGCCGCTCCTCGCCAAGGCGCTGCCCTGGGTCGGGCATCCGCCGACCCGCGCGCGCGGCACCGTCGGCGGCTCGATCGCGAATGCCGACCCCTCCGCCGAGATCGCCCTCGTCGCCGCCACGCTCGGGGCCGAGGTGGTGGTGCGCACCGGCGCGGACACCGAGACGATCTCCGCCACCGAGTTCTTCATCGGTCCGATGATCACCCAGGTCCCGCCGGACGGCTGCGTCACGGCGGTGCGCTTCCCCCGCCGGCCGGCCGGCCGGGTCGGGACCGGCTTCGGCGAGATCAGCGTCCGGCGGAGCGATTTCGCGCTCGTCTCCGCCGCCGCGCAGGTGGTGCTGGAGGCGGATGGCCGCTGCGCCGAATGCTTCGTCGCCGTCGGCGGCGCCGCCGACATCCCGCTGCGGCTCGAGGGCGCTTCCGCTCTCGCCGGCACCAGGCTCGCCGATTCCGACATAGCGGAGGCCATCGCCGACGACATAGCGGGCCTCGACACGATGTCCGATCTCCATGCCTCCGGCGCCTATCGCCGGCGGGTCGCGCGCACGCTCGCCATGAGGGCGGTCGCCGAGGCGCGCGAGGAAGCGAGCAGGGTTCACTGATGAAGGTCGATCTCAACATCAACGGCGTCGAGCGGACGGTGGACGTCGAGCCGCGCACCTCGCTCCTTGACTGCCTGCGCGGCGAGCTGGCGCTCACCGGCACGCGCGCCGGCTGCGAGCACGGCGTCTGCGGCGCCTGCACCATCCTCCTCGACGGCGAGCCGGTCCGCTCCTGCCTGATGTTCGCGGTCCAGGCCGACGGCTACGAGATCACCACGATCGAGGGCATCGCGCCGGCGCCGGGCGAGCTCAGCGTCGTCCAGGATGCCTTCGTCGAGAAGCACGGCATGCAGTGCGGCTATTGCACGTCGGGCATGGTGCTGGCGGCCCATGCGCTGCTGATGCGCAACGCCAACCCGACCGACGAGGAGATCCGCGACGCGATCTCCGCCAATCTCTGCCGCTGCACCGGCTACGGCCAGATCGTCGAGGCGATCCGGCTCGCCGCCGACAATCTCGCCCAGTCCAACGTCTTTCCCGCGGAGCGTGTGCGATGACCGAGCAGGGCTTCCGCTATATTTCCAAGCCGCGGCGCGTCGCCGAGGACCGCCGCTTCGTGGTCGGGCGGGGGCGCTACGCCGCCGATATCCGCCGACCGGGCGAGCTCGCGGTGGCGCTCGTTCCCTCCCAGCACCCCTGCGCGCGCATCGTCTCGATCGATGCGAGCGCCGCGCTCGCCATGAAGGGCGTGCGCTACGTCCTCACCGGCGAGGAGCTCGCCGCCGCGACCGACCCGCTGATGGTCGGCGTCGACGCGCCGCTCGTGAAGCGCTATCCGCTCGCCGTCGGTCGCACCCGCTATGCCGGCGAGTGGGTCGCCGCCGTCGTCGCCGAGACGCGCGCGCTCGCCGAGGACGCCACCGAGAAGGTGGTGGTGAAGTACGAGCCGATCGAATACGTCATCGACGGCGAGGCTGCCATCGCGCCGGACGCGCCGCTCGTCCATCCCGACCACGGCTCCAACATCGTGCTGGAGAAGCGCTTCGTCTGGGGCGAGGTCGACGAGGACTTCGCGAAGGCGCCGCACAGCCTCTCCTACCGGGTGAAATGGGGCCGCAGCTCGACGGTCCCGATCGAGACCTTCAACCTCGTCGCCGAGTGGAATCCCTGGCAGGAGATCCTCGACGTCTGGGCCTCGATCCAGATGCCGAAATATCCCGATCAGATCGCGCGGGCGCTGCGGATCCCCTATACCTCGGTCCGCGTCCACCACGATGTCGACGTCGGCGGCAGCTACGGCGTCAAGCGCGGCATCAAGCACACCGTGCTCGCCGGCTATCTCGCCCGCACGCTCGGGGCGCCGATCCGGCTCATCGAGGACCGGCTGGAGAACATGCGGGCCGGCGACGCCCACGGGCCGGAACGCCTCTTCGACGTCGAGATGGCCTATGACGATGACGGCCGCATCCTCTCCATGCGGATGCGCGCGCTCGACAATGTCGGCGCCTATATCGGCCGCTCGCCGCTCCAGCTCGGCAAGCCGGTCGGCGCGATCGTCGGCCCCTACAAGATCGGCAGCGTCGCCTACCATGCGATGGCGGTGCTCTCGAACAAGACGCCGCAGGAGGCCGTGCGCGGCTTCGGGCAGTCGCCGACCAACTACGCCATCGAGACGGGGGTGGAGAAGGTCGCCGAGGCGCTCGGGCTCGACCGGCTGGAAGTGCGGCGGCGCAACTTCGTCAAGAAGGACGAGTTCCCGTACCTGATCCCGAGCGGCACCAGCTATGACAGCGGCGACTACGATGCCGTCGCCGACAAGGTGATGGCGCAGATCGACTGGGATGCGCTCGTCGCCGAGCGCGACCGGCTCCGCGGCGAAGGCATGCTCGCCGGCATCGGCCTTTCGGCCTGCCTGGAGCCGGGCGGCGGCAATTCCGCCTTCGAGCCGCTCCTGAACGAGAAGAACCTGACCACCACGTGGATGGAATCGGTCCGCATCAATGTCGACGCGCTCGGCGGGGTGACGGTCGCGATCCACACGACCTCGTCGGGCCAGGGCCACGAGACGCTGGTGTCGAGCTGCGTCGGCGAGGTGCTGGAGATCGACCCGGACACGATCCGCGTCGTGCGGCCGGATTCGCTTGCGAGCCTGCCGAGCAATTCGCCCGTTGGGAGCCGCATGGCGATCATGATGGGCGGCGCGGCCTATCGCGCGGCCCACAAGGTCAAGGCGAAGCTGATCGCGGTCGCGGCGAAGAACCTCGACGTGGCGATCGACGCGGTGTCCTACCACGACGGCAATGCCAGCGCCGGGGGCAGGACGCTCTCCTGGATGGAGCTCGTCACCATCTGCCACCGCGGCTACCACAAGCTGCCGGCCGGCATGGATCCGGGCCTCGAGGCGACCGACGTGATGCAGGTTCCGGGCGGCGAGCGCCTGCCGGAGCAGGGCCGGACCCAGATGTATCCGTGCTACTCCTTCGAGTTCCACGCCATCCTGGTGGTGATCGACCCCGCGCTCGGCAAGCCGGACATCCGGCGCTACGTGATCGGTCACGATTGCGGCACGGTCATCAACCCGCACATCGTCAAGGGCATGACGCTCGGCGGCATCGCGCACGGCATCGGCGCCTCGCTGTTCGAGGAGTTCGCCTATGACGAGGAGGGCCAGCTCCTCACCCAGAGCTTCATGGACTACCTCCTGCCGTCGTCGCACGAGGTGCCCGCCGTCGAGATCGTCCATCACGTCAGCCCGTCGCCGCATACCGTGTTCGGGCAGAAGGGCTCGGGCGAGTCCGGCTATCTCGGCAGCCCGGCCGCCATCTCCAGCGCGGTCAACGACGCCGTGCGTCCGCTCGGCATCCGCTTCGACGCGCTGCCCATCCGCATCTCGGCGATCGGCGATGCTGTCGCCGAGGCCCTCGAGAAGACCGAAGGACTGCAATGATCATCGACGCCCACGCGCATCTCTTCCCGCCGACCCTCCTCGACAAGATCCGCAAGGAGAAGGGGCGCTTCCCGTCGGTCGCGGCGGTCGAGGCGGGCGACAGCCTCTCGCTCGGCTTCGCCGGCGGCAAGCTCTCGCGTCCGGTGGCGAAGGGCCTGACCGACATTGCCGGCCGGAAGGCCTGGATGGCGAAGAACGGCATCGACCGCCAGATTGTCGGCGGCTGGGTCGACAGCTTCGGCTATGAGCTGCCGCCCAAGGAGGGCGCGGCCTGGGCGAGCCTCATCAACGAGGACCTGATGGAGACGGCGAAGGCCGAGCCGGCCTTCGTGCCGCTCGCCGACGTGCCGCTCCAGAGCGGCGCCGAGGCGGCCGCGATCCTCAGGGAGGCGCATTCGGCCGGCTTCCGGGGCGCCATGATCGGCACGCAGCCGAACGGCAAGGGCTCGGTGCTCGATGCGCCGGAGCTCGACCCGTTCTGGCAGGAGGCCGACCGCCTCGGCTCCGTCCTCTTCATTCATCCCGTCTTCGACAGCGGCGACGACCGCAATCTCGATTACGGCATGCCGAATGCCGTCGGGCGCATCACGGATACGATGATCGCGGTGAGCCGGCTTCTCTATTCCGGCCACGTGCTGCGCTATTCCGGCGCCAAGATCGTGATCGGGATCGGCGGCGCGGGCCTGCCGATCATCCTCGGCCGGCTGCGGCGCAATCATTCCCTCGACCCGGAGAAGCTCGCCGATCCGGTCAAGGGCATCGCGTCCATGTATTACGACACGCTCATCCACGATGCGAACGCGCTGAAGTTCGTCGCGAGCGTGGTCGGGACCGACCGCATGATGCTCGGCTCCGACATGCCGTTCCCGATCGGCGACATGGAGCCGAAGAAGGTGGTCGAGGAGGCGGGCTTCGACGAGGCCGCGCGCGCCTCGATCTATGGCGGTCTCGCCGAGAAGCTGCTGGCCGGCTGAGGCCCTGGAGAGACACGACATGAAGGTCGAACTCAAAGGCAACGAGACGATCGCGGCGCCGCGCGACGCGGTCTGGACGGCGCTCAACGATCCGGCGTTCCTCGCCGAATGCATCCCGGGCTGCAGCGGCATGCGCGAGGTCGGCCCGGACGCCTACAAGGTCGATATGAACCTCAAGGTCGCCTCGGTCGGCGGCACCTTCGAAGGCGATATCGCGCTCTCCGACAAGGAGCCGCCGCGGGCCTGCCGGATCACCGTCTCCGGCGCCGGCACGCTCGGCCACGGCAACGGCGAGGCGCGTTTCGAGATCGAGGACAACGGCGACGGCACCTCCGCGCTCTCCTACCAGGGCAAGGGCGAGGTCGGCGGGCTCGTCGCCGGCGTCGGCCAGCGCATCCTCGGCAGCGTCGCGAAGCACCTCACGGGCCGCTTCTTCAAGGCCGCCAAGCAGAAGCTCGAGGCGCCAGAAAAGGCGGCCGCGGGCGCCTGAACATGCTGCGGCGGTCCCGGGCCGCCGCTGTCGCTCACTTGCGGATCGTCCCTGCGCGCCGCTCAGGGCGGCGGACGGGCCGTGACAATCATAGGGAGAAGTCGAATGATCTACGAGTTGCGGACCTACGAGGCGCACGAAGGGCGCGGCGAGCCGATGCGCCGCCGCTTCAAGGAGCATGTCGTGCCGCGGCTGCCGAAGCACGGCATCGAGCTTCTCGGCGTCTTCGAGCCGCAGGATGATGAGGGCCGCCTGGTCTATGTCACCCGGTTCGCCGACGAGGGCGCGCGGCAGAAGGGCTGGGCCGCGTTCGGAGCGGATCCGGAATGGAAGGCGATCAAGGCGGAATCCGAGAAGGACGGGCCGCTGCTCCGCAATCAGACCGTCGTGGTCATGAACCCTGCGGTCGAAGGACTTCTCATGGGGTGAGCCCGTTCCGACGGGCTGCCCCTCTCCGCTGCGAGAAGAGGGAGGACGTATCGTGAAAGCTCATTTGACCGCTTCGCTTCTGGCGCTCGTCGCCGGGATCGGGCTCGCCGGCACGCCGGCTTTCGCCCAGGACCTCGAGAAGGTGTCCGTCGTTGTCTTCGGCCCGCCCTCGCTCGGCGCGTTCCTGCCGCCGGTCATCGAGGCGCAGAAGTTCGACGAGAAGAACGGCCTGCAGGTCACCTTCGAAGAGCGGCCGCCCGACGCCTATGCGGCGCAGTTCAATTCCGGCGAGTTCCAGGTCGGCGGCAGCGCGGCGCTGCTGACGGTCGGCCTCGCCGACATCCGCGGCGTCGACGTCACCTATCTCTTCAACCTGTTCGACTATTGGGGCGCGGTCGTCACCTCGCGGCCCGAGGTCAAGACCCTGAAGGACCTCGAGGGCAAGGATCTCGCCGCCGCTTCCGGCACGACGAACTACGTCATGTTCAACTGGCTCGCGAAGCAGCAGGGCGTCGACACCTCCAAGATTTCGGTGGTGAACACGGCGACGCCGGGCCTCATCGGCTATGCGGTCGCCGACCGCGCCGCGGCGGTCCAGCTCTGGGAGCCCGCCTATACCTCGCTGGTGACGAAGCACCCGGACATCCGGACGCTCGATCTCGGCATCGCCGAGAACTGGGAGAAGTTCGCCGGCAGCCGCAACCTGCCCTATCTCGGCGTCGCCGCGCACACCTCCTGGGTCAAGGAGCATCCCGAGGCGGCGGAGAAGCTCTTCACGGTCTACCAGCAGGCCGCCGACTGGGTCTCCAAGAATCCCGACGAGGCGGCGAAGCTGATCGTCCCGAAGGGCACTGCCGACGACCAGGCGGCGATCGCCGCTCTCATCCGCAACAATGACCGGCTCGGGATGAACGTCCGCAAGGCCGGCGAGATCGGCGAAGAGATCAAGAAGGTCTACCAGGCCGGCAAGGAGGTCGGCTGGCTGCCCGGCGATCCGAAGGATTCAACCATCTACCAGGCCGGCAAGTAGCCCGGCCTGCAGCGCACGAAGGCATTCGAGAATGGGATCCACAATCATCCTGTCGCGGATCTTCTGGTCCGTGGCACCGTTCCTCCTGCTGGCGGCACTCTGGCAGTTCGCCTCGCTGTGGTTCCCGCCGTTCCTGTTCCCCTCGCTCGTCGACGTCTTCCGGCGCGTCTTCCAGATCCTGGTCGATCTCGGACAGTTCGTGGACGTGCTGGCGACGGTCGGGCGCATCCTCGCCGGTCTCTTCGGCGCCTTCGTGCTGGGCGGCCTCCTCGCCGTCCTGATGAACCGGTCGCCCGGGGTCGACCGGTTCATCTCGCCGATCCTCACCTTCTTCCAGGGCATCCCGGCGCTGTCCTGGGTGGTGTTCGCGATCATCTGGTTCCACGGCATCGAGTTCCGCATCTTCTTCATCATGGTGATGACGACGCTGCCCGCCTTCACCTTCCAGATGATCGGCGCGCTGCAGGCCATGTCGAAGGATCTCTTCGAGATGGTGCTGTCGTTCCGGCCGACCCGGCTGCAGATGTTCCGCACCATGGTCCTGCCGGCCGTGCTGCCGGAGATCCTCACCGCGTGGAAGGTCAATCTCGGCAATGCGGCGCGCGTGGTCGTGGTGGCCGAGCTCGTCGGCGCCACCGGCGGCGTCGGCTACCAGCTCCTGCAGCAGCAGCAGCTCTTCGACATGGCCGGCGCGCTCGCCTGGACCTTCCAGCTCGTCTTCTTCGTCCTCATCACGCAGCAGATCATCACGATGATCGAGCGCTATGCCTTCCGCTACCGCGCTGTCTCGGAGCGTTCGCTATGAGTGTCGCCGCCGCCGCCGATCCCGCGATGGGGATCACGCTCGACAAGGTCACGAAGCGCTTCCCGAAGCGCGGCTCGGACGAGGGCTTCGTGGCGGTGGACAGGGTCGATCTCCACATCGATCCGGGCGACATGGTGGCGCTGCTCGGCAAGACGGGCTGCGGCAAGTCGACCATCTTCAACATGGTCTCGGGCCTGCTCGAGCCGTCGGAGGGCAAGGTCAGCGTCGCCGGCCACGATCCCTTCCACGAGTTCGACTGGTTCCGCGGCAAGGTCGCGATCGTCTTCCAGAACGACCGGCTCCTGCCCTGGCGCACCGCGCTCCAGAACGTCGAGCTCGGCCTCGAGCTGCTCGGCGTCCCGCATGAGGAGCGGCGCAAGCAGGCGATGGACTGGCTCTCGCGGCTCGGCCTGAAGGGCCACGAGCACGATTATCCGCACGCGCTCTCCGGCGGCATGCGCCAGCGCGTCAGCATCGCGCGCGCCTTCGCGACGAATGCGGGCCTGCTGCTCTGCGACGAGCCGTTCTCCGCGCTCGACGAGATGACCGCGAACCGCCTCCGCGAGGAGTTTTCGGCGCTGGTGCGGGAGAACAGGAAGACGGCCGTCTTCATCACCCATTCGATCAACGAGGCGCTCCAGATCGGGGACCGGATCATCGTGCTCGAGCGGCCGGCGAAGATCGCCTACGACGTGCGCCTCGACCGCGCCACGGGGGAGGCCGAGAAGGAGGCGATCCGCGACCGCATCAAGGAGGTGCTGGCGCTCTGAGCCGGCGGCTCGGCCGGCCGGCGCCCGCCGGATCTCAGAAATCCCGGCTGCGGCCGAAGAAATCCGAGTTCTCGTCCGAGAGGACGAGCTCCCGGATGCGGTTCCAGAGATAGGCGCGGAGCTCGATGAAGCGCGGCTCCGCGCGGACGTCGTAGCGCCAGCGCGGCCGCGGCAGCTCGACCTCGATCGCCTCCAGGATGCGGCCCGGCCGCGGTCCCATCAGCACCACCCGGTCGGCGAGGAGGATGGCCTCGTCGACGCTGTGGGTCACGAACAGCACGACCGAGCGGCGGAGCGCCCACAGCCGCATCAGCTCCGCCTGCATCAGTTCGCGCGTCTGCGCGTCGATGCTGGCGAACGGCTCGTCCATGAGCAGGATCTCCGGCTCCGGCGCGAGCGCGCGGGCGAGCGCGGCGCGCTGCTTCATGCCGCCGGAGAGCTCGCCGGGATAGGCGGACGCGAAGCGCGCGAGCCCGACCAGCTCGAGATAGTGCTCCGCCCGCTCGCGGCGGGCGGCGCGGTCGAGCCCCGTGCCGGCGAGCGCGAATTCCACGTTGCCGCGGACCGTCGACCACGGCACGAGCCGGAACGACTGGAACACGAAGCCCATGCCCGGGCCCGGAACGGGTGCGCGGCCGAAGACGCGGACGCTTCCGGAATCGGGCGGCAGCAGCCCGTCCACGAGGCGCAGCAGCGTGGTCTTGCCGCAGCCGGAGGGGCCGAGCAGCACGACGAAGCTGCCTTGGTCGATCGAGAGCGTGACGTCGCGGAGCGCGTCCACGGCCGGCGCCCCGCGCGGCGGCTCGAAGCGCTTCGAGACGCCGGCGAGCTCGATTATCGGCATCGGCTTCTCGGCCGGCGGCGCCGCGGGAAACGCCCCGGACGGGGCCGGCTCCGGCCGGTTCATCGCACCGGTCTGTCCCGGCCCGGCGCGGTGCCGAGCCGGGCGAGCACGGCGTCGAGCGGCCCGAACTCCGTCCAGGCCGCGAGCGGCACTTCGGGCAGGCCGGCGAAATCCGGGGTTTCGTAGAGCCAGGCTTCGGTCGCCGCCAGCTCGTCCCGGGCGAGCCCGCCGTTCACGCTCCAGCTTCCTGCGAAGCTTTTGGCGAGCGTCTCGAGCGTCGCGCGCGAGACGTCGGGCCGCTCGGCGGCCATCGCCGCGACCCACTTCTCCGGATCGGCGGCGAAGTCGCGCGAGGCCTTCACCAGCGCGGCGATCACCGCTTCGACGTCCTTCCTGCGGCTTTCGAGGGCGGCCGGCGCGACCACGTTCACCTTGTTCACGACGGGCGCGGCCGCGTAATAGGCGTCCTGGTCCACCAGCACGTGCAGCCCGGCCTTGTCGGGCAGGTCGGTCCAGACGCCGATCGACATCGTGGTGGCGTCGATCTGGCCGGCGGCGAGCGCCCGCGCGCGCACGGCCGGCTGGCCGAGCGCGACGAAGCGCACCGCGTCGGGAGCGAGGCCGTCCGCGGCGAGCACCTTGGCGCTCAGCGAATGGTCGAGGCTGCCGAGCCGGCCGATCCCGAAACTTCGCCCCGCGAGCTCGGCCGGGCGGGCGATCGAATCCTTCGCCGCGATCAGGAAGGGCAGGGACTTGTTGGGCGACATCACCGCCTTGAGCCCGGGATCGCCGCGCGCGGCGAGCTGCAGCACGGCGTCGACGGAGACGTTCGCCATCTCGCCTTCGCCGGCCTTCAGCGCGGCGAGCGCCGAGGGTGTCTGCTGCACGCGGACGATCTCGACGTCCACGCCCTCGCGCTCGAAATAGCCGAGCTTCTCGGCGAGCGGCATCACGGAATTCGGCACGAGCGGCACGTCGAGCTCGGTGACGATGAGCCGGAACGGCGCCGCCGCGGCCGGCGCGAGCGCGGCGGCGAGGAGCGCTGCGGCGGCGATGACGGATCGTAGGGCGTTCGCCCGCATTCTTTCCTCCCGGTTGAACCTGCCGTCGGAGCGGCCGCCGCCCAACCGGGGCGGCGGTCTCAACGGGTCCGCCACCGTGCGAAGCGCTGCTCGACGAGGCGCAGGCCTTCCGTAACGGCTACCCCGGCGAAGGCAAGCGTGATGACGATCGCGAAGTATTCCGCCATGCGGAACGTGTTGCCGTAGAGCGCGAGCAGCCCGCCGAGGCCCTGCACCGCCGTATAAAGCTCGGCCACGACGGTGTTGATGAGGCCGATCGTGGCGCCGAGCCGGAGGCCGGCGACGACGAAGGGAAGCGCCCCCGGCAGCACGATGTGGAGAAAGATGCGCAGCTTGCCGGCGCCGGTGGAGCGCGCCATCTCGACGAGCTCGTCGTCGGCGGCGAGCACGCCGGCATAGGTGTTCACCAGGATCGGCATGATGGCGCCGAGAAAGACGATGAAGACCTTCGCCTCGACCCCGAGGCCGAGAAGCACGATGACGAGCGGGACGAAGGCGACGCGCGGCGTCGCGGCAAGCGCGTAGACATAGGGCTCGAACGCCTTGCCGAGCCGGCCGGCGGCGCCCATCGCGAGTCCGAGCGGAACCGCGGCGGCCGCGGCAGCGAGATAGCCCGAGAGATAGACGAGCGCGCTGTCGCCGAGCGCGGCGAGGAGCGTGCCGTCGGCGGCGAGCCGTCGCCCGGCCGCGAGCGTCGCCGGCGGATCCGGCACCACCGTCGGCCCGTAATGGAAGGCCGCGGCCCACCAGACGGCGAGGATGCCGGCGAGGATGAGGAGGCGCTCGATGGCGATCGTCACGCCGGAGCGTCCTGCCGGGCGCCGGACGGACGGCAGGACCGGGCAGCCGCTGCGGGGCGCGTTCCTGCGCGGCCGGAGGGGCGATCGGCCGGGTCGGGTCCGTTCGTCGGAAGAGGGATCATGCACCGCGACAATAGACCAGCCCGCTTGGCCGGCCAAACCGGAAGCGAGGCTCCGCGCCGGCCGCGTCAGACTTCCCGTCGGTGCGGCACGTCCGCGGCGTCGTCATGGTTCAGGCAGACGGTATCGGTCAGCCGCAGAAGCTCGTCCGGCACCTCTGCGATCCGCTCGACCGCCATCACGCGCCCGCACTCCGCGAGAAGCACGATCGAGCCCGGCCTGACGCCGCCGCTCACGAACACCCGCTTGCCGGCGAGGCGGTGCGCAAGGTCCGCATGCGCTGCCGCGCCGGGCAGCTGCTGCATCGCGCTCATTGGGCCGTCCTCCTGCCGATCCTCCGGAGCCGCACCCGCCAGGTCTCCGGGCCGGATTCGAGATAGGTCCATGCGAAGTCGCCTTCGAAGTTGAATTCGAGCTGGTTCCGGAGGAGCGTCGGATCGTGGTCGTGCACGATCTGCAGG
Source organism: Propylenella binzhouense (assembly GCF_009866965.1). Taxonomy (GTDB): domain Bacteria; phylum Pseudomonadota; class Alphaproteobacteria; order Rhizobiales; family Afifellaceae; genus Propylenella; species Propylenella binzhouense. Next base: position 43,512 of record NZ_SPKJ01000012.1, read on the forward strand.
CTCTGTTCCGGTGCGAGCGCCGCCAGCAGCTGGAAGATCACCGTGTGCCGGATCCGCGACGGAATCTCCCGCACGTCGAGGATGCGCTCGCCCGCTTCCGTTTCGATCATGCCGCTGCCCTCTCTTCCCGCACATTCTCCATCATGCGGGCGCCGCGCGGCCCGCGCCTTGATCAGGCGCAAGGACAGGCGGAACCGTCCGGCGCCCGGGACGGAGCTCTTGCCGCGGGCGGGAGATCGGCGGGGCAGGCTGGACCCGGTTTCGTCGCGGTGCAATATGGACCGGCCTGGCGCTGGTGCGTCGCAACACGGGGCGGGACCTTGTTCGGGACGACTGAGCGCGCGGCAGCGAGAGAAGCTCTTCCGGCCGGCTGGCCGGTGCCTCGGGCGACGCCTCTTTGAACACGGCGCACATGCTCGCGGGCCTTGCACCCTACGCGCCGTTCCTCGCGCTCGCCGTGATAGCGGCCCTTTTCGTCGCCTTCGCCAGCGAGCGCATGCCGCCGGAGGTGGTCGCGATCGCCGGCATGGCGTTCCTTCTCGTCACCGGCCTCATCGATACCGGCGACATGCTCGGCGTCATGTCGAACAGCGCGCCCTGGACCATCGTGGCGATGTTCATCATGAGCGCGGCGCTGGTGCGCACCGGCGTGCTCGACGGCGTGATGAGCCGCCTCCATCTCCTCTCGCGCTACGGGCCCGGCGTGGCGCTCGCCGCCTTCCTGTTCCTCACCATGGCGGCCTCGGCCTTCGTCAACAACACGCCGATCGTCGTGATGCTCATCCCGGTCGCGACCGCGCTTGCGCGGAAGGCCGACATCCCGGCCTCGAAGATCCTGATGCCGCTCTCCTTCGCGGCCATTCTCGGCGGCACCGGAACGCTCATCGGGACCTCGACGAACATCCTCGTCGACGGCGTCGCGCGCGGCCTCGGGCTCGCGCCCTTCACGCTCTTCGAGATCGCGCCGCTCGGGGTGATCGTCGCGCTCGTCGGCGGCCTCTACATGATGACGCTCGGCCGGCGGCTCCTGCCGGAGCGGACGATCGTCTCCGATCTCCTTGCCGGGCGCGGGCGGTCGCAGTTCCTCGTCGAGGTGCTGGTGCCGCACGATTCGCCCATGATCGGGCAGAACCCGGGCAAGGTAGCGCTCTTCAACGGGCCCGACCGGCGCGTCGTCGACGTCGTGCGCGGCGATCTCTCGCTCCGCCGCGACATGGGCTCCGTGGTCCTCGCCCCCGGCGACATCGTGGTGCTGAAGTCGCCGGTCGCCGACGTGCTCGCCATGCGCGACGGCAAGGAGCTCTCGCTCGGCGGGGAGGATCTCGTGGAGCCGGTCGCGGCGCGCTCGACGGTGGTCGTCGAGGCGCTGCTCGGGCCCTCGGCGCGGCTCCTCGGGACGACGCTGCGCTCCATGCGCCTGCGCCGCCGCTACGGCCTCTATCCGCTCGCGGTCCACCGCCACGGCGAGAACCTCGCCGCGCGGCTCGAGGAGATGCCGCTCGAGGTCGGCGATACGCTGCTTCTCGAAGGCTCGCCCGAGGACCTTCGCCGCTTCGCCGACGACATGGACCTCGTCAGCCTTGCCGAGCCGCGCGAGCGCGGGCTCCGCCGGGAGAAGGCGCCGCTCGCCGCCCTCGCGCTCGCCGGCGTGGTGATCGCCGCCTCGACCGGCGTCATGCCGATCGTCGGCCTCGCCTGGATCGGCGTCGCCTTCGTCCTCCTGACGCGCTGCATCGACGCGGAGGAGGCGTTCGGGGCGGTCGACTGGCGCATCATCGTGCTGATCTACACCATGCTCGCGGTCGGCCGGTCGCTGGAGAATACGGGCGCCGTCGGGCTCATCGTGGCAGGCGTCGAGCCGTGGGCGCGCGGCCTGCCGCCGATCGCGGTCCTCGCCATCGTCTATTTCCTCACCTCCGCGCTCACCGAGCTCGTCACCAACAACGCGGTGGCGGTCGTCGTCACGCCGGTCGCCGTCGGCCTCGCGCTCGAGCTCGGCATCGATCCGCGCCCCTTCGTCGTCGCCGTCATGTTCGGGGCGAGCGCGAGCTTCGCGACGCCGATCGGCTACCAGACGAACACGCTCGTCTATTCCGCGGGCGGCTACCGCTTCATGGATTTCGTGCGCGTCGGCCTGCCGCTCAACGTCATCGTCGGCATCGTGACCGTGCTCGTCATCCCGCTGGTCTGGCCGTTCCGTTGAGCGGGCGAGGTCGATCCGCCCGGACGCGCCCGCTCAGCGGACGAGGATCGCCCGCGCCGGTCGGACGAGCTCGACCCCTCCACGCGGATGACGATCGCCCGCCGCCGGTCAGATGAGCTCGATCGCCTGCACGCGGACGACGATCGCCTGCTGCGCGAAGCGCGCCTCGAGGTCCCGGCGGTAGCCCGCCCACCAGGCCCGGTCGAGCGTCTCCGTCATCACCTCGAAGACGGCGATGTCGTCGGCCTCGGTGCCGCCGCCGCCCTTCCAGAGCCCTTCGGCCGGCGCGCGCGTGAAGGCCGTCAGCCCGCCGAAGCGCTCCGTGAGCTCGCTCCTGACGCGGTCGAACGCCGCGGCGTCGAAGCGCCGGCCGCGCGGGTCGCGGACGGGCAGGAGGATCTGGGCGAGATGCATCGGGGCGGCTCCAGGGGCGGCAGGACCTCCGAATTCTACCCAGAATCTCCGGACCGACTACTCAGCGGCGAGGGCTTTCACAGGGGCCCTGACGAAGCCGCGATAATCATCATTGGCTATTCCTTCGCAAATCTCGCGATAGGTGCCAACTCCGCCGATGTAGGGCATGAAAACCCGCGGCTTGCCGGGGATGTTGGCCCCCAGGTACCACGAGTTCGCCTTCACATGCAGCGTCTTGCTCGCGACGTCATTCACCGTCTGGACCCATTTGTCCTGTTCTTCCAGGGTCGGCTCGATGCGGTCCTGACCGGCCGCCTCCATCCGGCCGATGATGTCGCAGGTCATTTCGACATGCTGCTCGATCGAGACGGTCATGTTCGACAGCACCGAGGGGCTGCCCGGCCCGGTGATGAGGAACATGTTGGGGAAGCTGTGGGTCATCAGCCCGAGATAGGTGCGCGGCCCCGCTGCCCACGCATCGCGGATCGACAGCCCGTCGGTGCCGCGGATGTCGACGTTGAGGATTGAACCCGTCATTGCGTCGAACCCGGTAGCATAGACGATGGCGTCAAGCTCGTATTCCAAGCCGGACTTCAGCCGCACACCGGTTTCGGTGATGCGGTCGATGGTATCCTCCGACACGTCGACGAGGCTCACATTCGGGCGGTTGTAGGTCTCGAAATAGTCGGTGTCGACGCAGATACGCTTTGAGCCGATCGGGTAGCCCTTGGGGCAGAGCTTTTCGGCAGTGACCGGATCCTTCACCGTCTCGCGGATACGCTGACGCACGAATTCGGCGGCCAGGTCGTTGGCCTTCTGGTCGATGCCCAGCTCCTGCCACTGGAAGATGAAGCCGAAACCGCCCGATTGCCAGCCCTTCCAGAACGCCGCCTCGCGATCCTCGTCGGACATTTCCAGCATCGGCACCGGAATGGTGTCGACGGGAAGGCCGCTGGGCGAATATCGCGCGGCATGGCGCAGGGCCGGATAGTTCGCCTTGACCTCTTTCTCACGTTCCTTGGGCAGGGGGCCGTTGTAGGCGGGGATCGAGAATTGCGCCGTGCGCTGGAACACGGTCAGGTGCTTCGCCTCCTGGGCAATGACCGGGATGGCCTGAAGCGCTGACGATCCCGTGCCGATCACAGCCACACGCTTGCCTTCGAAGCTGACGCGCTCGTGCGGCCACCGGCCGGTGTGGTAGGTGTCGCCCTTGAAGGCCTCCATGCCCGCGAACTTCGGCAGATTGGTCGAGGACAGACAGCCGGTCGCCATGATGAAGTAGCGCGTGGTCACCTCGTCGCCAGCCTCGGTCGTCACGGTCCAGGTGCGGGTCTCCTCCGACCAGACGGCCTTCTTGACACGCGCGTCGAACTTGATCGAGCGGCGCATGTCGAAGCGGTCGGCCACGTGGTTCAGATAGGCGAGGATTTCGGGTTGCGGCGAGAATTTCTCGCTCCAGCTCCATTCCTGCTCGAGATCGCGGTCGAAGGAGAAAGAGTAGTGCACGCTGTCGGAATCGCAGCGCGCGCCAGGATAGCGGTTCCAGTACCAGGTGCCACCGACATTCGTGCCTGCCTCGAAGACCTGGATGGACAGGCCCATCTCGCGACATTTGTGGATGAGGTAGAGGCCCGAGAATCCGGCGCCCACCACCACGACATCGGTCTCGGCGCGGATGGGCTGGGTTTGGGTCGTCTGTTCAGCTTTCATTGTCCTAGCGGTCATTGTCCACCTTTCGCGCGGCGCGGACGTTCCCGACGCCACGGGAATTGCGGCGCCAATTCGCGTTTCGGGATATTTGCTGACGCCGGCCATTCGCTGCAGGCGCGGGCGCGCGCTTGTGACAGACGCCGGTCCGCCACATGGTTGCGCTCCGATCTGCTCGGAGGGCGGCGCTTCCGCCGGATGGCGCTACGGTATCGTATTCTTCATGGTTTCCTCTCTTGGGCGGCTGCCACTATTCTGCGGTAGGCTGGCCGTTCGGAATCGAATTACGATTCGGCTTGATAAGCGTAGTCATAGAGTGACTGCCTAGAAGAGGAGACGCCGCCAGATACCTGGTAGAAGGTGCCAATGTGAGAGAGGAGGAGGCCTGGGTTGAGGATCGACCTGTTGCAGACGACCGTGATGCTGGCGACCAGTATCAGGATCATGGCCGACATTCTCAGGGAAGAGGGGCATGATGTGGCCGCCGCGGCGGCCGAGGCGGGGTTGCCGTCGTCAGCCCTGACCGATCCTTTGGCGCGTGTGAGCGGGATCGGTGAACTGGCTTTCCAGCGGATTGCGTGCGCACTGACGCCAGCTCGCCAGGACCTGTGGTTCGCCCTCGGCCAGCGCTATCGCGCCATGGCCTACAGCGCCGGCGGGCTGGCAATGATGACGGCGCCTAACCTGTCGGAGATGATCGTCAACGCGCATGTCTGGCAGCCGCTGACCTATTCCCTCACCCAGACCCTGCCGATCATGGAGAGCGGCATCGCCATCGGCGTCGAGCACGACCTGACCGAGGTGCCCGAACCGCTGCGCGAATTCACCATCTTCCGCGACGTCGGTGCGATGATGACCGCGTTCGACGAGGTCGTGCCGAATTTCCGCTGCCGGATCGAGATTTGCTTTCCGCGGCCCGCGGTGGCGCTTCCCGAACCGATGGCCGAGGCGGTCTATGATGCGCCGCGTTCGGCCGTTATCTGGGGGCCGGAGCTTGCGGTGGTGCCGTTCCGCCACGCCGATCCGGTGCTGCACGCCACCTTCATGCAGCAGAGCCTGGCGACGGTGAGCGACATGCAGCAGACTTCGAGCTTTCTGCGCACCGTGCTCGAGGTGCTGTCGGACACGACGAAGCGACACAGCATCGACGAGATGGCGCGGGACCTCGGCATGTCCAAGCGCACGTTCCAGCGACGGCTGCGCGACCATTCCATGTCGTTCCGCGACGTCATCGGCACCGTCCGCGCCCGCAGTGCCAAGGATCTGTTGCGCCAGCCGGGCATGACCATCTCGGAGGTCGCGTGGCGGATGGGCTATGCCGATGCAACCGGCTTTTCCCATGCGTTCCACCGCTGGACAGGCCTGTCTCCGCGCGCCTTCCGCGAAAGGGGATGACGACGGACGCCGGACCGTGATGGATGGTCCGGCGTCCCGACAATCAGGCGGTTTCGCGGATGAGGCGGCCCAGATCGTCGATGGCGCGTTCAACGTGCGTCATGCTGGACGGCAGGGCGGCGCGCATGTTCATGATGCCGTGGATCAGCCCGTGGGCTTCGCTGAACAGCAGGCGGACGCCGCTTTCGGCCAGCCGCGCGGCATAGGCCCGGCCCTCGTCGCGCAGCACGTCCAGCCCTGCGGTCATGATCACCGTGGGGGGCAGGTGGGCCACGCTTTCGGCCAGAAGCGGCGAGACGCGGGGATCGGTCCAGTCGGCCTCGGTCGGCAGATAGTGGTCGCGGAACCAGTCCATCCCCGCTTCCTCAAGGAAATACCCGGACGCAAATTCAGAATAGGAAGCGTGCTTCTTCGAGATGTCGGTCACCGGATAGAACAGCAGCTGCGCCCGCACCTTCACCTTGTCCGATGCCGAGACCACCGTGGCGAGATTACCCCCGGCGCTGTCGCCGCCAGTCAGCACGCCGCCCGCCTTGCCTCCCAGCTCGGCCGGTGATCCGGCGACCCAGACCGCTGCGGCGATGCTGTCGTCGACCGCTGCCGGAAATACATGTTCCGGCGCCATGCGGTAGTCCACCGAAACGACGCGGATGCCCAGCCGGTTGGCGATCTGGCTGCACAGGCCGGCGCAGCCGTCGAGGCTGCCAACCACCCAGCCGCCGCCGTGGTAATAGACCAGGACCGGCCCTTCGGGCTCGCCGTGGTCGGGCACGAACAGCCGCGCGGGGATCGGCCCGGCGGGACCGGGTATGGTGATGTCTCGCATCTCCTTCAGCGGCTCGACCGGCAGGTCGAGTTCCAGCATCATCGGCCCCATGACTTCGCGCGCGGTCACGGGATCCATCTCGTGCAGCTTCGGCCCCGGCGCCTGCGCAGCGGCGTCGAGCAATGCTTTGGTCTCCGGCAGAATCGTCATTCCTCCCTCCCTTGTTCTTCCGTGATCTCATCAAGACCGGAGACTACCGAGCCCGGGCAGTCAGCAGGAACCGGAGCGGGCGCCAATTACATGAGACACCGCGCCAGTTCGCGGTCCGCGTCGCGAACCCGTCGCCGAGGGGCCATCGACCGCGAGGAGCGCCGCTACGGCGGATCCTTGCCGCGCGCCCGCTTTCGCTTTGCCAGCCTGGCCGTCCTTTGTCGCATTCGTCCTCGAAAGGTATCCGCCTGAGGTCGTAGCAGCCGGGGGTGTGGCCCTGTTCATCGTCCTGCGTCTGATACGCGCAGACGAGGTCATGGCCTCGTTCTCCAACCCTGCTCCGATCACCATCGCGCCATGTTCGTGGTCTCGGGCGCGTTGGTCCGCACCGGGGTTTATCGACGGCATCAGCCAGATGCAGCTTTCGAGCGCAGCTGCGCCATCCGCTGGTGCCCATCTTTGCCGGCTTGCTTAGGCGCGACCCTGGCGCTGGTTGTATAAATGCGGTTTATGAGTACCGCACGACTAATTAATTGACAGTGATGAGAACTGCGTGTGAATCTCCGGCCGGTTCCCGGGAGGACTTCGTATGAAAAACAAACTAATTATCGCTCTATCGTCTGTAATTGTACTTTCAGCCGCAAATATATCATTTGCAGAAACGAAGCATACATCGATTGCTGTTCAGTTCGGGGTAACCTATCTGCCGCTGGCAGTCATGAAGCATGAGAAGTTGATTGAGAAGCGGGCCAAAGAGGCTGGCCTGGATTTGGTGGTTAACTGGACCCAGGTTGCTGGCGGAAATGTCTCCAACGATGCGTTGATCGCCGGGAATCTCGACATTTCCGCGACCGGCTTCCCGTCATTCCTGACATTGTGGTCGCGCGGCGCCGGAAAGATCGATGTGAAAGGCATTTCCGCATACGGCTCGACGCCGCTATTGCTGGTAACGCGCGACCCCGACGTTAACTCGATCGCAGACTTTTCGGACAGCAACCGCATTGCAGTGCCGGCCGTAAAGAGCTCCACGCAGGCCATGCTGCTGCAGATGGCCGCAGAGACGCAGCTAGGGCAGCTCGACAAGCTCGACAACATCACCGTCTCGCGCTCGCACCCGGACGCCCAGGCCGAACTCCTGTCAGGCATCGGGCAGATCGATAGCCATTTCAGCGCCCCGCCGTATCAGTACAATGAGCTCGAGGCGGACGGCGTCCATCTGGTCATCACCTCAACGGAAATTCTGGACGGGGATGTGTCCAACGGCGTGCTGTTCGCGAAGCAGAAATATATCGACGCCAACCCTGCTGTCATCGAGGCGGTCTATCTGGCAGTCGGCGATGCGATGGCGCTGATCAACCAGGACAAGCCGGCCGTGGCCCAGATGTATCTGGATGAATCGGGTGACAAGATGTCCGTGGACCAGATTCTGCAGACGATCGAGGCGCCCGGCGTCATCTTCGACCAGACGCCCAGGGGGCTCATGAAATTCGCCGACTTCATGAAAAGGACGGGCGCGATCGAGAATGCGCCGGCCGACTGGAAGGATGTCTTTTCGGGCGAAGTGATCAATCTGCCGGGCAATTGAGGAACCGCGCCATCGGCTGACGGCCGGACGTTTCTGCGTGGCTGGCGCCCCGGCCGTCATCATTGCTCCAAGCGTCATTGCTCCAAACCAGCCAGGAAGAGATACGTGTCCAACGTTTCGATCAATCCTGCCACCGGGGAGGAAATCTTCCGCTTTGCCTTTCACTCCGACGTAGATGTCGATGCGGTCATTGATGTCGCCCAGGCGGCGCAGCTGTCCTGGAAGACGCGCGGAATAGGCGAGCGAACCGCGCTGCTGAGCCGCTCGGGGCAGGTGCTTCGCGCCAACGCCGAGCGCTATGCCCGCCTGATAACTCTGGAGATGGGCAAGCCGCGAGCCGAAGCGCTGGCGGAAATTGAGAAATGTGCGTGGAACTGCGATTTCTACGCCCAGCATGCAGCGGATTTCCTCGCGGACGAGCCGGTGGAAACGGGCGCACAGGCAAGTTCGGTCGTGTTCGACCCGCTTGGCGTCGTGCTTTCCATCATGCCGTGGAATTTCCCCTTCTGGCAGTTTTTCCGGTTTGCCGCACCCGCGCTGGCAGCCGGCAACGGAATTGTCCTCAAGCACGCCAAGAATGTGCCGCAGAGCGCCCTGGCCTGCGTCGACGTGCTTCGGCAGGCCGGGATGCCGGGTGGCCTCGCCGGCGCGATCTTCGTCGAAAACAAGGATGTTGCCCGGATCATCGCCGACAGCCGGATTGCCGGTCTGACGCTGACCGGATCGACCGGAGCCGGGGCCATCGTCGCCTCGCAGGCGGGACAGGCACTCAAGCGGCAGGTGCTCGAGTTGGGTGGATCGGACCCGTTCATCGTACTGGCGGACGCCGATGTCGAGCGTGCCGCCAGGGTCGCGGTCAAGGCCCGCTTCCTCAACGCCGGCCAGAGTTGCGTGAACGCCAAGCGCTTCATCATCGAGGAGGCGGTCGCGGACAGGTTCACCGAAGCGTTCTGTCGATCCGTCGCTGCGCTGCGGATCGGGGATCCCTGGGCGCCGGAGACGGATGTCGGTCCCCTGGCCCGGGCGGATTTGCGCGATGCCCTGCACAGCCAGGTGGTGCGGTCGGTTGCTGCCGGCGCCAAGCTGAGGATTGGCGGAGAGGCCGTCGAGGGCCCGGGATTCTTTTATCGCCCCACCGTCCTGGACGGCGTGACGGAAGCCATGCCCTGCTTCGTGGAAGAGACGTTCGGGCCGCTGGCGGCGATCTCGCGCGCCAAGGATGCCGATGATGCCGTCCGTCTTGCCAACAGCACCGAATTCGGGCTGGGCGCGTCGCTGTGGACCGCAAGCGCCGAGCGGGCACGCCGCATCATGCACCAGCTGGAATCGGGCGCGGTGTTCGTGAACGCCATGGTTGCGTCCGACCCACGCCTGCCATTCGGCGGTATCAAGCGGTCCGGTTATGGCCGCGAGCTGGGTCGCTATGGCATCCGGGAGTTCACCAACATCAAGTCGGTCTGGATCGAAGCCACCGACTTGCTCCCGGCACCGACCGATCGGAGGAAGAGCGATGCAAGCTGTCATATTGCGCCCGAACACGATCAAGCCGCATGACCGCGGCGGTGGCGCCCGCACATATGCCCTGGTGACCAGTGAAATAGGCTCCAGGTCACTGCTCAACGGCATAACGGAGTTTGCGCCCCGCGCGTCGATCCCGCTGCACAAGCACAATTGCGAGGAAAGCGTCATCGTCCTCGATGGCGAAGCGATCGTGGAAATCGACGGCGTGCTGACACCGATGCGGGCCAACGACACCACCTGGGTGCCGGCGGACATCCCCCACCGCTTCATCAACGCCTCTAGCGAACATCCCATGCGGATATTCTGGACCTATGCATCGATTCAGGCGACGCGGACCCTGATGGCCACCGGTGAGGTGAGACCAGTGGATTCCGAGCGCTCGTGAATGCGGACATGACCATACGGTCCGCTCGGGTCGAGGCAGGGACCGGGTAGTCGATGTCCGCGGCGGACATGAAGATGGCCAGTACCTGGTCGTAGCCCGCAATCGCGCCCACCTTGCTCGCTGCGTCGCGGTCGACCATCTCGACCAGCAGCCTGAGGTTGGCCTGCGAGACGCGATGATCGCGGACGGCCCTGCCGCACAGCCGGATTGCCGCCGCATGCAGCGGGGTTACGCCCGGGCCGGCCACGCCGCTCAGCGCCGCCGCCAGGGTCTGTCCGTCGAGCCCGATCCGTTCTCCCACGGCGGCGTGGTAGTCCCATTCATATCCCGATCCAAAGGGCCGCGGCCGTCGCCGGTATCGCTATCTCCCGCAGGTCTGCCGGCAGGTTGTCCAAGAACCTCAACTGCGCCCCAATGACCTGGATCGAGCGGGTGATGTCGGGGATGTCCAACATTGCCAGGAAGGGGCGCGGGACCTCCCCGCGCGGACCGGCGGAGATCTCGTGGTAGACTCGTTTCTGCTCGACGTTCCTCGCTTCGTCGGTGGCAACCCCGATCAGCATTTTCTGCCGGTTCATCGTTTCCTCCGATGCGATGCGAATAAGTCGGCCGAAGCTGCAGACCAGCAATTCTGGTTGTGTCCGATCCAGGGACAATCGACGTTGGGGTGTCGCCACATGGCGCCGTGGCGGAGCATGCCCGCGCGGCGATGCGAGCCAAAGGCGTGTTCCCCGCAGCAAGCTGTACGAGTGAGCCCATGAATCTGAGACAGATGGAAGTTTTCAACGCCATTATGAAGGTTGGTTCCGTCACGGAAGCTGCCCGGCTGCTCAATGTCACGCAGCCGGCGATCAGCGCCGTGCTGCGCCATTGCGAGACGACGCTGAAGTTCAAGCTTTTCGACCGGGTCCGCGGTCGGCTCGTGCCGACACCCGAGGCCGAGGAAATCTATCCGTACATATCGAGCGTGTTCGAGCGTATCGAGGCCATCGATCACATGACGCGGGACCTGTCCGGGGCCAAGCGGGGCGTGCTCTCCGTCGCCGCGACCTTTGCCATTGCGAACGGACCTCTGGCCAATGCAGCGGCGCAGCTGGTGCGGCTGCATCCCGACATCCGCATAACGATCAACTCGCTGCCCACCGCGCAGGTGGTGAGCAGGGTGGCGCGGCGCGAGGCCAATTTCGGCATCGGCTTCGGGCCCATCCTCGATTCGTCGGTGGAGAGCCAGAGCCTCGCCGCGTCGGAAGTCGCCTGCATCATGCCCAAGGACCACCGGCTTGCGGGTGAAGCCGCCATCTCTCCCAACATGCTTCGGCACGAGAACATCATCACCTACGCGCCGTATTCGCTGATCGGCGCGCTCGTCGAGACTGCCTTCAAGGCAGAGGGAGTCGATATTCGAAGGACGGTCCAGATCAATTACTCCAGTACCGCCTACTCTCTGGTCGAACAGGGTGTCGGACTCGCTTTGGTCGAACCCTTCCTGCTGCGATCGCAGCCCTCGCCGCTGCTGGTCGCGCGGCGTCTGGTGCCGGCCATCCCGATCGAAACGCACCTGATTCAATCGATCGGGAGTTCCCAATCCGCGTCCGGGAACCTGCTGCTACGTTTGCTCACCGACGAAATCCTGGCGATATTCTGACGACACGACGCAGCCTCTGCCGGCATCGCGCAGGAACGTCGCTGCCGCGATTCATCAGGCCAGCATTCCCCATTTCCTGATCGTCCTGGCTTCAACGACCTTGAAGAAGACGTTCTCGATGATCAGTCCGATGATGATGATGGTCAGCAGGCCGGCAAAGACCGAGGCGATGTCGAGGCGGTTCTTGCTCTCGAAGATGAACCAGCCCAATCCGCCACTGCTCGAGGACACGCCGAACACCAGCTCTGCGGCAATCAGGGTTCGCCAGGAAAAGGCCCAGGCGATCTTCAGGCCCGCCAGGATGCTGGGAAAGGCGGCCGGGATCAGAATCTGGCGGAAGAAGGCAAAGCCGCGGAGCTCATAGTTGCGGCCGACCATTTTCAGCGTGTTCGACACGCTGTTGAAGCCGGAATGGGCATTCAGGGAAACGGCCCAGATGACCGAGTGCACAAGAACGAACACCACGCCCCCCACACCCAGCCCGAACCAGATAAGCGCGAGCGGCAGCAGCGCGATCGCCGGCAGCGGGTTGAACATGGCCGTCAGCGTTTCAAGCAGGTCGGTGCCTATGCGGGTCCTGAACGCGATAGCCGTCAGCAGGGTGGCAAGCACGATGCCGACCCCCAGCCCCATGAACAGCACCTTCAGGGAAACCACGACACGCGCAGGAATGACCCCGCTGACGACGCCGTCCACCAGCGCCTCTATCGTGGCGCTGAACGTAGGAAAGAGCAGGTCGTTGTCCAGCCACGTCGCATAGATCTGCCAGATGGCGGCAAGCACGATCAGCAGCACCGTCTTGCGCAGCCAGGAAAGATTGTAGGCGGCCGCCAGCAGAGACGGCTTCTGTGCCACGACCAGAAGTCGATCCGTCGCCTGGGGTTCGCAGAAGACTTCCGGTCTACCGAATGTCTGGGTCATGATTGGGCCGTTTCCTCCCCCGGAAACAGAAGCTGGTGTATCTTGTCCTGCAGGGCCACGGAGGCGACCGGATCCTGCGGCCGGGGCAGGCTGTTGAGTTCCGCTCTGACCTGCCCCGGATGCGGGCTGAGCAGCAGGATGCGGCTGCCGATCTTGACGGCCTCCGAAATCGAATGCGTCACGAACAGGACGGTGAAGCGACTGGCGTCCCAAAGGGCCAGCAGTTCGTCCTGCATCCGCTGGCGCGTCAACGCGTCGAGAGCGGCAAACGGCTCGTCCATCAGCAGGATCTCGGGCTCCATCGCCATCCCCCGCACGATCGCCACGCGCTGCTTCTGCCCTCCCGACAGCATGTGCGGATACGATTCCGCGACGCGCTCCAAGCCGGCCAGGTTTATGTAGTGCATGGCCTTGTCGTCGGCCTCGCGGGCATTGAGCTTGCGCGTCGCCAGCAACGGGAAGACGATGTTCTGGCGGACCGTTTTCCAAGGCAGGAGCTGGTCGAATTCCTGGAACACCATCATGCGGTCGGCGCCTGGGTGGTTGATTGCCCGTCCGCCGATCTTTATGGAGCCTTCGGTCGGCTTCAGGTAACCGCCAACCGCCTTCAGCAGGCTAGATTTTCCGCAGCCCGATGCGCCCAGAATGACGAAGCGATCCGACTGTTCGACGTTGAAGTCGACACGGTAGGTTGCCGTGACTGCGACATTGCCGACTCGGTACTGGAGCGTGACTCCCTTGACCTCGAGAAGTGGGGCAGCTGCACTCAAGGGTTCGGCCTACTCACTGTTATTGCGTCCGGGTTTCGCGGTAGTCCGCAGAACGAGGGGAGCGAGGCATCGCTTCGCCCGCCCTCCCTTCGGACTGCCTATGTAGTCTGGCTGGAATCCAGCTCGATGCCCAGCATGACGCTCGATAGGGTCTTGCCGTGGGCATCCTGCGCCAGCGAGATGGTCACCCCCCCGCCCAATGCGCCTTCGATCACGAAGTTGAAGGCCTTCAGGTTGGGCAGTTCATAGCGGGTGACCGGACCGGAGGCGATGTGGGCGAATTCCTGCATGACGCGGTCTGCCGTCAGATGCGTGGCCAGGAACTGCCAGTCTTTCTTGTCGTAGCAGACAACGGAGATATTGGAGGTGTTGCCCTTGTCGCCGGCGCGGCTCGAGGCGATGTCGTATACTCGGATCGGCATGATCAGTTCTCCAACACCACCTGAGTGCGGACGAGGTGCTTTGGAATAAGCACCGACTTTACCGCCAGGACGTCGCGGACCTTGGGATCGGAACCCCCGCCACCGCCGCCCGGGCCGTGGATGTGCATGGCACGCGTTTCGAAGCCGACAGCTTGCGCCGCACGCCGATTCTGCGTCCGTCCGGCCAGGCGAAGGCGTACTTCGTATGGCTCCACCCGCTCGTCAAGCTTGCCATGAAGGCTCGACATGCCGATAAAGTCGACGCGGAAATCGTCATAGACGAAATTCTGCTTCCGCAAGCGTTCCTTGACGATCTCGGCCGCCCAACGGGCCCGATCCAGGGCGCCGATGCCGCCGTAGCTGACCTCTCCCTCGCCTATATAGCCGTCTGTATAGCCGACCGTGACCTTGTAGGAATCCGTCGCCGGCTTGCCGATCGCGCCCCTCGCCTGCACGCGGTTTTCGCCGGCCTGGATCAGGTCGACGCCGGTAATATCCATCACGCAATCGGGCGTTATGTAGTTCTGCGGATCGTGAACTTCATAGATGAGCTGCTCGCTGCAGGTCTGGACGCTGACCAGGCCGCCGGTACCCGGCGTCTTGCTGATGAACAGGCTGCCATCTCGGCCGACATCCGCATAGGGGAAGGCGCTGTCGGCAAGGTTGGGCACATCCTTCTTGCCGGGCCAGCCGAAATAGCCACCGGCGACGGAGACGCTGCATTCGAGCAGGTGCCCGGCCATTGTGCCTTGCCCCATCAAGGTCTGGTTGTCGCTCGTCCAGCCGAACTCATGCATCAGAGGGGCCAGAAACAGCGACGGATCCGCCACCCGCCCGGTGATCACGATCGGCGCCCGCGTGCGCAGCGCTTCGCAGATGACGTCCGCTCCGAGATAGGCGTTGGCGGAAACGATCCTGTCCATCAGCGACTCGACCGGCAGATGGTCCTCGAGCAGCTCCAGCCCTGGATTGCTGCGGACCAGCTCGGTGACATCGTCGCCCAGCACCACGGCGACCGGAACGCTGCCCAGGCCGAGATTGGTCGCTTCGTCACGGGCAGCCCGGGCGGCCCCCAGCGGATTTGCCGCCCCCATGTTGGTGACGATCCGGATGTTTTTTTCCATGCAGGTCGGCAGGAGCATCTGCAGCCGTTCATGCAGCGAGGGCGTATATCCCTTGTCCGGATCTTTCGCCCGCGACAGGTTTTCCCGCGCAATCGTCCTTTCCGCGAGGCATTCCAGCACCAGGTAGTCGAGGTCCACCCTGCTCACAAGGTCGAGCGCCGGCGTCAGGCGGTCATCGGAGAATCCGGCGCCTACGCCGATGCGCACGGCATCGATAGATTTCATTGCATCGTCTCCTAGTGGTTTGCAGGCACGCAGGAAAACCGCCGGTGAGCTGGGCTCTATGCGGCCGGGAAGCCGTAGAGGCGGGCGGGGTTCTCGGCGAGAATGAGAGCCATGGTCCGGGGGCTTGCCACCCATCTGTTGAGCCGGTTCAAGGCGGCGCCATCGTCTTCGCGCCGCAGCGGTTCGATATCGAACGGTGTCAGTTTCGAGTTCCTGGGCTTTTCCCGGTGGGGCCAGTCCGAGCCCCATACGAGCCGCTCGGGATTGGCATCGACCAGCGCATGCACGATATCGCCGACATCGGCATAGTCCGGAGCGTTCGAGATCCGGTGCGGCGCCGAAACCTTCACGTAGACCCTACCGTCGCGAACCAGTTCGAGCAGGTCCCGGAAGCCCGGCTGCTCGCGCCACCGGCTGGCGTCGCAGCGGCCGAAGTGATCGAACACAAATGTGGTGTGCGGGTTCTTCTCGATGGTGGGCCGAAGCTTGGCGATGACATCGACATTGGTCCATATCTGGACATGCCAGCCGAACGGGCCGACGCGATCGGCCATGAGCTGGAGCCGCTCGCGCGCGGCGACCGCATCATTGTCGCCGTGTGCCTCGAGGTTGAGCCGAACGCCGCGCACGCCGGCGGCGTCGAGTCTGACGAGTTCGTCGTTCGTCGTTTCGGCATTGAAGCCCGCAATCCCGCGAGCCCGGTCTCCCAGACGTCCAAGCATGTCGATGAGGGACCGGTTGTCCGCACCGTAGACGCTGGGCTGCACGATGACGGCGCGCTCCAGCCCAAGTACATGCTGCAGCCTGAGCAGATCCTCCAACGAAGCATCCGGCGGAGTGAAGGTACGATCTTCGGAGTAAGGATAGCGATCCTGCGGGCCAAACACATGGCAGTGGCAATCGCAGGCATACTTGGGCATCACAAAATCGATATCCGAATGAACGACATCGATTATGCTATTGATGTTCGTATGCTGTGTGGCCACGTCTGATTACTTCCGGTGATTATCATTGTTCACGCCCGTTGGTTTTGTCAAAAAGTGCGGTGAGCAGTCAAATCATTTTCATGGCGCGCGATATAATGTCGGTTTATGGGATGCGCGTAACCTCGCCGCTTGCGGTGCGAGCCTGGACGCAGGCGTCACGGCCATGGCCGTGCGCGCTCGGAGAAGCCGGAGTTGGAACGCCTGGCGCTTATCGGCTCAGCGTCGGGATATTTCGAGAGTTCGCCAGGCTCTCCGGGTTGGCGAGCGCGGTGTCGTTGGCAGTCGGCCGCCCGTGAATTGCTGCGCGCACCGTCTCCGAGATGTTTCCCGGTCGGGTGCGCGGAATGTCACCTCCGGCGCGCCGATTTTCAGCCGCAGGCCATGCGAGGTTCGGCGGCAAGGACGGTGAACAGGACGGGTTCAGCGGGTCGGTCGCCGGTGCCCGAGCGGGGAGGGGCCTGGGGCATGCGCGATCTTGCAGCCCCGGTCCTGAGCGGTCGCTTCGGCGACGTGCCGCCCTCTCCCTCGTCATCGCCGGCCTCTCGCTC
Source organism: Propylenella binzhouense (assembly GCF_009866965.1). Taxonomy (GTDB): domain Bacteria; phylum Pseudomonadota; class Alphaproteobacteria; order Rhizobiales; family Afifellaceae; genus Propylenella; species Propylenella binzhouense. Next base: position 60,339 of record NZ_SPKJ01000012.1, read on the forward strand.
TGCCCGCTCGTCGTGATCGCCGGACGTGATCCGGCGATCCATGCCGCGTTCCCCCGCCCCTGTCGTCGTCGCCGGATCAGGCCCACTGCTGTCCGGTTTAATTTCTGGACTGGGTGCACGGTGTTGATTCTACTCGTGTTCAGACGTTGGCGCGTCTTCCGGACACGACAGGGGGCAACACCGTGCGGCATCACAATAGCGTTTTCCACGATGTCCTGAAGCAGGTTCCGTGGGGCGTGTTCGAGCGGCTGGTGGAAGAACACGCGGCGGCGAAGCGCCCCCCGCGCGCGTCGCGGACCGGCAGGAGGATCTGGACGAGATGCATCGGGGCGGCTCCGGGGGGCGGCAGGACCTCCGAATTCTACCCAGAATCTGCGGACCCTGTCTCGGATATCCGCATCCTGGCTCGCTCCTGTCCCGCTTATCCGCATCCTGGCTCGATCCCCTCTCGGATATCCGGATGCTGTCTCGATCCTGTCTCGGATATTCTGGGATCCTGTCTGGGCTTTCGCATCCCGCCTCGGGCTTCGGTCCGCGCTCCGAACCGGCGACCCACCGCCCGGTTGCCTCCGCCTGATCCGAAGCGCCGCATGCCAGCCGGTTCGAGTCCTGTCGGGTTGCGCCAAAATTCCGCCAGATAGGATGAAACTGGGCCCTCCCTCGCTCGGTACGTCGCCATTGCGCGGCAAGCGGTCGTTCGCCGAACAACGGAATCGGGTAGGATCGCAGGCGCGCGAAAGCTGCCAGGGAAGGCTCAGTATTCCCGAAAGCGCACCTCTCTGCGCCACACCATGACATCCTCGTCTAGGCTGAGGTTGGATAGCAAAGCATGGAGCAATCCCAGTCCTCAAAGTATCGTCCCGCCGAGCCACTTGAGTCCCGCCATGTCTTCTTGGACACTCAGGTCTATCGAGCGCTCGGTTACAATCCCGAAAACCCGGCTCTAAAGACACTCAAGGACCATATCCAAGCTCATCGCGTGGTGCTGCACGTAACCGACATTACCCTGCTCGAGGTGAAACGGCAGCTTGTGGAGGCAGCGCATACGAGAGCCAGGGAACTTATCGCAATAGAGAGGGATCTGCGACGCTGGCGCAAACAGGCGCCCGATGCAACGCCGAAGCGGGTGCTGGAGATTGACGCGGCCGGAATCGGCGAAGAGCTCTTCCAGCGGTTTTATTCGTTCATTGCTCATGAGTGTCGTGCAAAGGTGCATAATTCCCTCGCTGTAGTGAGCGCAGAAGAGGTGTTCCAGAGCTATTTTGCGCGGAAAGCGCCGTTCGACCGAGAGGGGTCGAAAGAATTCCCAGACGCTTTTGCCCTTGCAGGGCTCTCGAAGGCGGCCGCGAGCTCTGGCGACAAGATCTACATTGTCACCGGCGACGGCGCTATGGGAAGAGCCGCGAAGGGCGATCCAAACTTGCTGTCGTTGAGAACTATCCAGGAGGTTCTATCTCGCGCAGCGGCCAAGATGGGATCTGAAGCGGAAGGTATCGCCGAAGCACTGCTGAACGAGGCCGCCTTTGACGCAAGCTTCGAACGGCTGCTGGAAACTGGAGTGAAGGACGTCGCCTTCATTTACGCCGGCGATCTCGCCGAGGGAGAGGCTTACGAAGGCGAACTAACCGAAATTGAGCAGGTCGGCGACTGGTCCATCGTGGGTCTGAGCGAGAAGCGCGTCAGCCTCATCCTGGATACGACGATCAAGGTGTCGGTAGAGGTCCAGTATGAGGATCGAGACTCTGCATTCTACGACCGCGAGGACGGCGTGTGGATCGGAGCCGAGGACGCCGCGATGGAGGTAGAGGATAAGGCTGAAGTCGCGGTTCTGGTGGAGATCGACCGCGCTTCGGGGGAGGTAGTCGGGGGCGAACTGCTCACAAGCGAGATTAGAGTCTCCGGCTCGTACGACGATCTCTATTCATGATTTTATAAGGATAACAGCGCCGTAGCAGTTCCCCGTTTCATCCTCTCCGGCGCGCCGATTTCCAGCCGCAGGCCATGCGGGGTTCGGTCGCAAGGATGGTGCACAGGTCCGGTTCAGCAGGTCGGCGGCCGGTGCCTGAGCGGGGGGAGGGGCCTGGGACATGCGCGACCTTGCAGTCCCGGTCCTGAGCGGCCGCTCCTCGTCATCGCCGGCCTCGCTCCGCCGCTCCGTCGTCATCGCCGGACTTGATCCGGCGATCCAGGGGCGTGCCGGCCTCGCTCCGCCCTCTCCGCCGTCGGCGCCGGACTTGATCCGGCGATCCAGGGGCGTGCCGGCCTTGCTCCGCCCGCTTCGTCGGCATCGCCGGCCCTGATCCGGCGATCCAGGGGCGGGCGACACGACACCGAAGCCGGCTGGATGCCCCGGTCAAGCCCGGGCACGACGACAATGCAGGCGGGAGCGGTCGCGACGGCGTCGCCGATCCGTGCTTGACGCCGGAAGGCAAGCGCGTAAGCTGCGATTAGACCGATCGGTCTAGCGCTCGGGCGATCATCGTTCCCGGCGCGAAGACCGTGGATCGGGCAAGCGCACCGGCAGAACGCCGGGCCAAGGAAAGGGGAGGCATCATCATGCGGGTCGCCAAGGAAGACGTCGACGTCAGGATGGCAATCCCGGGCGCGGTCGTGCGCCAGCGTCTCGGGTTCGGAAATGTCGGCGGCTACGACGAGATCAGCGGCGAATATTTCACGCTTTCGGCAGGCGTCGACACCACCCCGCTTTTCGAGGGGCTCGATGGCGGCGTCTGCAACTGTCCCCATTGGGGCTTCGTGCTGCGCGGCAGGATCACGACGACCGACAGGGATGGCAGGCAGGAGACGGTCGGGACCGACGATCTGTTCTACTGGCCGCCCGGTCACAACGTGAAGGTCGAGGACGACGCGGAGATCATCATGTTCAGCCCTCAGCGCGAGCACAGCCACGTCATCGATCACATGATCAGGAAGACGGCGGGCTAGGTCGCCTCCGGCGCCCGGGACCGCATCATTGTTTCCGTGCGCCCCGGGCGGGTGGCATCCCGGCACCAGGCCGACGATCCGATTGTGACGCATTCCACCAAGCAACGCCTGATCGATGCCGGTCTTCGGCTGCTCCTGGAGCACGGCTACAACGATCTCGGCCTGCAGGCCCTGCTCGCGGAGACGCGCCTGCCGAAGGGCTCGTTCTATCACCACTTCAAGGACAAGGAGGATTTCGCGCTGCAGGTCGTCGACGCCTACATGGCTGAGGTCCATGCGGCGCTCGACGAATGTCTGCGGGACCTGGACCTGCCTCCGGTCGCCCGGCTCGAACGCTTCTTCGAGATGACGGCACGGAAGTACCGCGAAGAAGGCTACATGGGCTGCCTGATGGGCGGCCTGGGTCAGGAACTCTCCGGTGTGAGCGAGGTTTTCCGCCGGAAGATCGAAGCGTGCTTCTCGACGATCGCCGAACGTATCTCGGTGTGCCTGGAAGAGGCGAGGACAAGCGGATCCATTCCCGGCGACGTCGATGTGCTTCAGATGGCGAATCTCATCGTCGACTGCTGGGAAGGTGCGGCGTTGCGAAGCCGCCTCAGGCGGAATCCGGCATCGCTGAACGCGATGCTCGATTTCTGCCTGCGTTCGGTCCGCGAGCCGAAGAGGAGCGACGCGGCGCTCCGCTCATCGGCCTGATGCAGCAGGCGACGCCCCTCTGGCCGCAGCCGACAGCGTCCGCGGCGATGATCGCGCCCGGGGTGAGCCCGGGCCGGCCCCGCGCCAGGATGCGCCAGGATGTTGATGAACCGCCCGGTCTGCGGGCCGGTTGCGAAAAGGCGGCGGTCCGCTGACATTCGCCAGGATCAGGGCGCAGAACCCGGTCCACCATCTACCGCAAGATCGCCGAGGGCGCGTTCCCGCCCCAGATCAAGATCAGCGTCAACGGCGCGGGCTGGCGGGAATCCGACATCGACCGATGGGGCGCCAACTCCGTGGCATGGCGGTCGGGAAGCGGGCGTGGCTCCAGTGGCGTCTGAGCGCGCCTTGCGGCTGATGCTGCAAGCGTCGGGATCGGCGTTGAAATCCGCCCTCCAACAGGCCTAATTGTAGTCACATATGGCTACATATGGGGGCGCAACATGCTGACCATCAACGTCAGAGACGCCAAGGCCGGATTTTCCAGCCTGGTCGATGAAGCCGTCAAAGGAGAGATCGTGACCATCACCCGTCATGGCAAGCCCGTTGCGGCCCTGGTTTCGATCGAGGCGGCGGAGATCGCGCGCAAGGCGCTGGCGCGCAAACGGGCGGGCCTTGTCAGCTATCTGAGGACGTTCCCGGGCGGAGAGTTCCCGCGCAACCGCAAACCATCGCGCGATGTCGGGCTTTGAGCGGCTTCCTTCTCGATACCGACGTTGTTTCCATGCTCGCGCCGTCCAAGGCGGAAGCATCCGCAGGCTTCCTCACCTGGCTGCACCGCATGGACACCGATGGGCGGCTCTTTCTGTCGGTCGTCTCCATCCATGAGATCGAGAAGGGAATCGCGCGCCTCGAGCATAAGGGGGCGACGGCGCAAGCCGCGAGCCTGAAAGCATGGCTCGGTGGTCTCGTCGCCACATACGATGACAAGATCATTGGCTTTGACGCGCAGGCCGCCGCAATCGGCGGGCGGCTGGAGGCGAAGGCGCTTGCGGCCGGTCACGACCCCGGCATGGCCGATGCCGTGATTGCCGGTATCGCCGCAGCGCATGAACTCATCGTTGTCACCCGCAACACGAAGCATTTCCTGCCGTTCGGCGTCGCCGTGTTGTCGCCTGACGAGGCGGCTGCACAAGGCGGCCCGGCATGACCTGGGCGACCTTGCGCGAGGATGGCGAACGAGCGGACGCGACCTGGGGGTTTCGAGTCCGGGCATGGGTTCGCGACATGGCTGCTTCGCTCCGGCGCCGGATTCCGTTCGGCGGAGCCGTCATCCCCCGTTCGCTTCAAGGGCCGCTTGCGTCGCTTCCAGCATTTTCTGCGCCCACTGGTATCCCGGATAGTCGTTCGGGACGCTGCGCAGTTCGTATGCGGCCCGGCCGAGGTCGCGTCTGCCAAGCGCTTTTCCCGATCCAAGAAGGACCGCGGATACGCTCGCCCAACCTTCGGCAAGGTAGCTTAGTGCGACCGCGTAGACGAGAGCCTTGCGGTACTCTTTGCCGACCAGCAACGCGTTGAAACACTCCGCCAACGAGGCGTCGTTCTTCTTGTCGCGCATGATGCTCATCGCTTGTTGGCCTATGACGGACTGCGAGGCGGACGTAACCACCTCCCAATCCGTCTGGCCTTGCCGCAAACGGTCGGCGTGCTCCTTGTCGCTCATCGCGGGACACCATTCGACAAAGTTCGCGAACAGTTGCTTGCTCCGGGCGGACTCCGTGGAGAGCTCTTTCTTCGCCTGCGCCATCCGCTGCTCGAACGCCTCGTCGTAAAGCGCGTAGACGTAGGCGGTGCCGTCGAGCACGTCGAGCTTCGCCAGGATGGCCTCGGTGTCGGTGGTCTTGAGTGTTCGCTTCGCGCCCGCCAGCGTCTTCTTGGCCATCGCCATGTCGGTCGCGCCGAGGGCGCCCGATCCGTAATAGGCGGCAAGCAGGTCGCCGCCGCGCGCGGCGCCGCTGCGTTCGTTGAGATACGCCGTCCAGATCGCACCTGCCCAGTCATGCCCGCTGGCCACCGTCAGGCCGACGCAGGAATTGACGATGGTGTCGGCATTGTCGCGGCTGCCGATCTCTTGCCGGAGAGCCTCGACGGCCTCTGCGATAGCGGCGAACTTGTCGGCGGCGCTCGCGTCCGAATCCGCGAAAACCCCCTTAGCCTCGCGGCTTGCGCATTGCGCGACCAGGCGCTTCGTTCTCGTCGGGTCGCGCTGCTGCAGCGTCTTGAGATGTGGTCTGAACTGCTCGCGATAGCGTTCCAGCACGCTGCCGAACAGCTCCATCACCTCGTCCCGCGTCTTCGCCAGTTCCGCTTCGCTTGCCGGCTCCGGCGTGGCGGCCGACGCCGCCGCCACAGGAAGGATCAGAAATCCGAGCAGAAGAAATGGTGCGCCCCGCATTGCACCTCTCCCGACTGTTTCGTGGGTGCAAGATTAGCCGGATGTGGTTCGATTGTATACGCACGTCAATGCATGGCAACGTGCAGGGCGCATGGGAGGCGTTCAGCGTCATCGAGGCGGCGGCTGTGGTTGATTTCTTCTCTCGCGGCTAGTAATTTCGAGGAACAGGGACAGTTCGGCTTGGGGCGCGATCATGATCGCACTGCCGCCCTTGCGCTTTGCCGCTGCTCGTCGTCCGGCACGGATGGGCTTGCTTGTTGCCGCCTGCGTGGCCCTTCTGGGCTTCATGGCAGGCCGCGCGGCGGCCGACGCCACAATCTACTATTCAGCGGACGGGAATGCCTATGGCTGGTGTGCCGGCGGTAGTCCCGGCAGGCTGGATTCCTGCGCGCGCAAGTGGTGCGTCGAAGGCGGCGGCAAGGACTGCCGGGCCGTGGTGGCATGCCGCGGTGGCTGGGGCGCCATCGCAAGGCCGCAGGAACCTGCCGAGGGCATCGGCGCCGTCTGCGGGCTTAGCGACGCGGGCTCGGCCCGCATTGCCGCCCTGGTCCTGTGCATGACGGAAACCAGGACGCTCTGCTGGACCGACACGACGTTCAACAGGAGAGGTTCGAGCCTCGACCAGCGGAGCAATCGCGCTTTCGACAGGGTTTTCCAGGCTCAGAGGATGCTGCAATTGCTCGAAATTCCGGGCTGGGACGTTTTCGATGGCGCACTGGGTCCGAAGACGAAGGCGGCCATCCGCACCTTTCAGGTACGGCTGGGAATGGTGGAGGACGGCGCCGTGTCGGACGAGTTGCTGCAGGCACTTGCCGATGCTCTCGGCGGCACGGACATGCTATTCCGCAGTTTGGACCTGAGAACGGTACTTCGGCCGGGGCAAAGCTATGCGCATCTGAGCCATGCGCCTCCGAAGCAGTCCTTCAATGCGGTTACCGAAAACCTGCCGGAGAACCGGCGGTTGACCCGATTGGCAAGAATGATCCGCGTACGCGAACTGCCGTGCGGCATTCCGGCGCGCGCGGCCAGGCTTTCCGATGGCAAATGGACCATCACCTGTGCCGAGCGCGAATACGAACTGAGGCAGTTGGAAGACGGCAGTTCGAAGATTGCCTTCACACCCGAAGCCGGGACCGAAAGGAAAGACGACCCTCCGGCGCTGACCGGCGATGCTGCGGCCGCGTTTTCGTCCGCGTATTATGGCTGGGTCGGACCTGTCGTTGCGGAAAAGCTGCTCCGCTTCGCGAGCGATTGGAGCGACGACGATCTGGCGGATCAGTTGGATATCCTGCGCGAACTCCAGGGCGAGGACTATTTGGAGAAGTGCCGAAAGATGGAAAAGACGCTTCCCGTGCTGACGAGCGGCGCGGCGCCGGCCGCACGTCTCCACGATCTTTACGAGGCGGTCGAGGCCGAGGTCCGCAGGCTGAACGCTACGCCTGACGGGCCCCAGGATACGGTCCAACTGCACGCCGATTGCATGACGCTCGCCCGCTACGAGAAAAGGCCATGGGCGGCACTGTTTTTCTCCATGGTGCTTGCCGAGGGGTTTCCCGTTTTGGGGGTCTATCCGAGCGTGATCCTCAGTTCCGAAGAACTCGGCGTGACCGATTTCGAGCGCGTCAGGCTCTATGCCGAGAGCGCCAATGACGAAACGCCGCCCGCGGAATGGGCAAAGGCGGTGCTGCCTTTTTTCCTCGATCCGCCTCAGAAATAGGGCAGGACCCCAGCCAGATGACCATTGGAACGATACACGAGCGGTTACCAGCACCCGTGATAGACCACGGCCATTCCATCTGAGATCGCCGCCTTGGCATTGGCGATGAAGCGATCTGTGATTTTCCCGCCAACGGTTTCGCTATAGTCCGATCCGAGCTTGTCCCGCCCAATATCCCGCCGCAAGCGATCGAGATCAGCGTCGTTCAGACGAACAGTGCTCAGATAGAACTCGTCGTCCCGCCCACCCTTCCTGGCGTAGAGCGCACTCATCCAGGAATGAAGATCGCCATCGCGCCGCCACGTCGCCAGTTGCTCCGCATAACGCTCGTCGAAATGGATATCGACCTCGGCATCGCCGATTGAAGCGGCTGGGATTGCGAAGGCGTAGGCATCAAGGCTCATGATCGCAATGCCAAATCGGCAAGAGCGAAAACTGACCCGGCATTGGAAAGTTTCCCCGTTACAATCGATCCGACAAGAATCCTATTCGCTGTCGACGCAAAAACAACCGGGACCACGAATCCCTTTCCTTTCCGTTCCTGTTGTCACTCGATGCAGCGATCAGGACGTCATATGGCATGAGCTTCCGGTCTCGCAGAACCTGATCCAGTACAAGTGCCCGGCCGCCCCCCGCTTGATGGCTTCCCCTTGAGTGGTGTGGCTCGGCGGCAGTGCCGCTGATGATGCCCGCGCCTTTCATCGCGCTGTAGGGCGTCATCAGCGGATGGATCAGAATGAAGAGATCTTTGCCCGATTTATGAACGACAAATCCTTTCAGAAGGTGGTGACAGGTTGGCTCTCCTCTGAGGCCTATTGCAAGCTTCGACTTCCAGCGGGAGCAAAGAGCACCGCCGACGAAGGGATCGAATAATGGCCATCCCCGACTATCAATCTCTCATGCTCCCAGTTCTGCAGGTAGCTGCCAAGACCGAAACCTCCGTGCCACTGGCCGAAGCTGAGATTGCGACGAAATTCGGTCTCTCGGATGATGACCGCGAGCAGATGCTGCCGAGCGGCAAACAGCGCGTTCTCCACAACCGCATCCATTGGGCAAAGTTCTATCTGACGAAGGCCGGACTCCTGGAAAGTCCCAAGCGCGGACGCTTCGCGATAACACCGGCTGGGCAGCAGGTGCTGGCCAATCCGCCCGCCAGCCTCGATACCAAGTACCTGCTTGCGATCCCAGCGTTTCGCGATTTCTACCGGGGTGGGGACGATTCCGAGGCAGTCACCGCAGCGGCCGAAGTGGAGCCTCCGTCCGCGACGCCTGAGGAGGTGGTCGAAGCAGCCTACAAAGCCGTCCACGCTGCACTGCGCGCAGACCTGCTGGACCGCATCCTTCAAAACAGCCCGAGCTTCTTTGAGCAGGTCATCGTCGAACTTCTGGTGGCGATGGGCTACGGGGGCTCCCATCGCAATGCGTCCGAGCAACTCGGCAAATCCGGCGACGGGGGCGTTGACGGCGTTATCAACGAGGATGTTCTCGGTCTTGATCGCGTCTACGTCCAAGCGAAACGCTACGCCCCGGGAAGCGCGGTCGGGCGGCCCGAGATCCAGGCATTCACCGGAAGCCTGGTCGGCCTCGGCGCGTCGAAAGGCGTCTTCGTGACGACCTCGACGTTTTCCGCTCAGGCTGTCGAGTTCGCGTCGCGCATTCCCCAGCGTGTGATCCTGATCGATGGACCCCGCCTGACGGAGCTGATGGTCGAACACGGTGTCGGGGTGCGTTCCAGCCGCGTGCTGGAGTTCAAACGTCTCGATGAGGATTTTTTCTCGGAGGACTGACGCTCAGCGGAGGGGATATCAATTCGGACCGCCCGTCCTGGCAATTTCTCCTATTTTTTCTGCGGGTTAGCAAACCGTACTGGTACCGGTTCAGTCCAGAGGTCGAGAGAAAAAGCGCAGAGAGAGAGAGAGAGAACGCTCGGAGCCGAGTGTGCCGACGTCGCAGTCCAGAGGTTCCCGTCCGAACCGCGCGGTTCCTTGGCGTTTCAGCCCCGCGGTCGAGATCGGAGAACGTTCGACCCGGTAGAAATGGCGGAGAGGATGGGATTCGAACCCACGAGACGGTTTTTGGCCGTCTACTCCCTTAGCAGGGGAGCGCCTTCGACCACTCGGCCACCTCTCCGCGGCGGGATGTGGCCGGTTTCCCGGGCTTAGTCAACCGCCGGGCCTGCAGATTTCCCGGCACCGCCCGGCGCGCGGCCTGCCGTCGCTTCTCGTGATGAGGCGATGGCGTCCGGGCCGACCGCCGGCCGCCCGGTGCCGGACGCCCGCTGCGCCGCCGAGGCTTCCTCGCCTCGGCCTCACCGAGCACGACTTCACCATTCACGACTTCACGCCTTCTCACGTCCGCGACGGCCCCTCGGCCTCAATGCCGCACGAATGCCGTGCGAGCATCGGTTTCCGTGGGGCGCCCCGCAATGTCCGCGCCGTCGCTCCGCCCGCCCGCGGATGCGGGCAAGGAAGGGAGTCCGGCCATGCTGAGGATCGTTCTGACGAGCGTGCTGGTTGACGATCAGGAGAAGGCGCTGCGCTTCTACCGCGACGTCCTCGGCTTCGTTCTGAGGTTCGACATCCCGATGGGCGCGCACCGCTGGCTGACGCTGGTGGCGCCCGGCGATCCGGAGGGCGTCCAGCTCCTTCTGGAACCGGACGTCCATCCCGCGGCGAAGCCCTTCAAGGCCGCCCTTTTCGCCGACGGCATCCCGGCGACGTCGTTCGGCGTCGAGGACGTCGAGGCCGAATATCGGCGCCTTTGCGGGCTCGGCGTCGCCTTCACCCAGCCTCCGGTGAACATGGGGCCGGTCACGATCGCGACCTTCGACGATACCTGCGGCAATCTCATCCAGATCGCCGAGCAGCACTGACCCGCTCTCCCGCGCGGCCCGCTTTGGCGGATCGCCTGGCGGCGGGGCGAACGCGCGCAGCGATGCGCCGCAGCGCGGCCGCGGCGCCCGTCCCGCCGATCCGGCGGGAGCCTCGATCGCGTTCAAGGATGCGCGTTCGCGCGCGCGGGCTGTTGCGTTCGGGGCCGGTCGTGGGCGAGTAAGCCGCACCGGGGCGGAATCCGCCCGAGCAGGAGAGATCCTTCCGATGAGCAATGTTCTCGCCAAGCCCCAGCCGGACCTGAACGGGATGGAGTTCGACGGCTTTTCCGTCGCGGTGGACGCGGCCGGGCAGCGCGGCGACATCATCCTCGACCGGGGTGAGTTCAACACCATCTCGATGGACGAGCGCGACGAGCTGCGCGCCGCCTTCGAGATCCTCGACCGCGATCCCCGCGTGCGCGTCATCGTGCTGCGCGCCGCCGGCGAGCATTTCTCCTCCGGCGGCTTCATCAGGGGCTTCCTGGAGGCGGCGCCGGAGCTTGTCTCCAAGCTCGCGGACAACGTGGCCGCTCCGGCGCGCTGCGAGAAGCCGGTGATCGCCGCCAATCGCGGCTATACGTTCGGGGTCGGCTTCGAGCTGTCGCTCGCCTGCGATTTCCGCATCGCCTCCGAGACCGTGCAATACGCCCTGCCGGAACAGAGGCTCGGCCAGATCCCGGGCTCCGGCGGATCGGCCCGGCTGCAGAAGATCGTCGGCATCACGCGGACGAAGGACATCGTCATGCGGTCCCGGCGGATCAAGGCGGACCAGGCGCTCGCCTGGGGCATCGCGACCGAGGTGGTGCCGGACGACCGGCTCGAGGCGGCGACGGATGCGCTCGTCGCGGAGCTCGTCACCTTCTCGCCGATCGCGCAGCGCACCGCCAAGCGGCTTCTGAACGAGACCGAGGAATGCCATCTCGGCACCGCTATCGAGCTGGAAGGCCATTGCTATTCGCGCCTTCGGCAGTCCGATGACTTCCGGGAAGGCGTGCTCGCCTTCCACGAGAAGCGCCCGCCGCAGTTCAAGGGCAGCTGAGAGGGCGCTCGCGCGTGGCGGGCCCGCTCCCCGCCCGGCCTGCGGCCGCGGCGCCGCCCGGCACCGGCCG
>NZ_SPKJ01000120.1 GCF_009866965.1 Propylenella binzhouense
CGCCGCGCAGGCGAGCCTCGCCCAGGCCGAGACGATGCTCGCCAGGCGCCGCGTGCCGGCGCCCGCGGCGGGCCGCGTGCAGGACGTCTTCTTCCGCGCCGGCGAGGTGGTCGCCGCCGGGCAGCCGGTCCTCGCGCTGCTGCCGCCCGGCAATCTCCGCGCGCGCTTCTACGTGCCGGAGCCCCGCCTTGCCGGGATCGCGCTCGGAGAGAAGGTCGCGATCCGCTGCGACGGCTGCGGCGCCGGCTTTGCGGCGACCGTCAGCTTCATCTCGAAAGAGGCCGAATATACGCCGCCCGTCATCTTCTCGGAGGAGGAGAAGGCGAAGCTCGTCTTCCGCGTGGAGGCGCGCCCGGCCGCCGGCACCAGCCTGCCGGTCGGCCTGCCGGTGACCGTGTCGCCCGCCGCGTCCGCCGCCGCGCCTTCGGAAGCGGCGCGCCCATGAGGCCGGAGGCCGCCGCAGCGGGCGAGCCCGCGGCCGGTCCGGACGTCGTCATCGACGTCGAGGGGCTCACCAAGTCGTTCGGCGGGCGGGTGGTCGTCGACGGCCTCACCATGCAGGTGCGCAAGGGGCTGATCTATGGCTTCCTCGGCCCGAACGGCAGCGGCAAGACCACGACCATCCGCATGCTCTGCGGCCTGCTCACGCCCGATTCCGGCCGCGGCACCTGCCTCGGCTACGACATCCTCACCCAGTCGGACGAGATCAAGCGCCATGTCGGCTACATGACGCAGCGCTTCTCGCTCTACGGCGATCTCTCCATCCGGGAGAACCTCGAATTCGTGGCGCGCGTCTACGGCCTGCCGGAGCCGCGCCGGGCGGCGCAGGAGGCGATCGATCGCCTCGGGCTCGCCAACCGGGCCGGCCAGCTCGCCGGCAATCTCTCCGGCGGCTGGAAGCAGCGGCTCGCGCTCGGCGCCTGCATCCTGCCGCAGCCGCAGCTCCTCCTTCTCGACGAACCGACGGCGGGCGTCGACCCGAAGGCGCGGCGCGACTTCTGGGACGAGATCCATGCGCTTGCAGGCGAGGGCCTGACGGTCCTCGTCTCGACCCATTACATGGACGAGGCGGAACGCTGCCACGAGATCGCCTATATCGCCTATGGCGAGCTCCTCGCCCAGGGCACCGCCGCGGACGTGATCGCCAAGGCGCATCTCGCCACCTGGACCGTCACGGGCCCGGATCTCGCCGCCCTCTCCGAAGCGCTGAAGAAGACCCCGGGCGTGGAGATGGTGACGGCCTTCGGGGCGTCGCTCCATGTGAGCGGACGGGATTCGGCCCGGCTCGAGGCGGCGGTCGCTCCGTTCCGCGCGCGCGGGACGCAGGCCTGGCGGCGCGACGAGCCGACGCTCGAGGACGCCTTCATCGACCTGATGAGCCGGTCGAAGGACAATTTCGGATGAGCGCACCCGTCCCGCCCGGCACGGGCGACCGCAGGCGCACCCGCGGGATCCGCGCCGCGCTCGGGCGGATCGGCGCCATCTTCGTGAAGGAGCTGATCCAGCTCCGCCGCGACCGCATCACCTTCGCGATGATGGCCTTCATCCCGCTCGCCCAGCTCCTCCTCTTCGGCTACGCCATCAACACCAACCCGCGCGATCTGCCGACCGCGGTCTTCGTCCGGGACGACAGCATCTTCGCCCGCACCTTCCTGACCGCGCTCCGCAACACCGACTATTTCGAGATCACCGCGGTCGCGCGGAGCGAGGCGGAGCTCGACGCGCTGATCGTCTCAGGCGCGGTCCAGTTCGGCGTCGAGATCCCGGCCGGCTTCGGGCGCGACCTCATCCGCGGCGAGCGCCCGGCCATCCTGGTGGTCGCCGATGCCAGCGACCCGACGGCGACGGGCGGCGCCGTCGCGGCGCTCGAAGGGCTCGGCGCGAGCCTCTTCGCCCGCGAGCTGACAGGCCCGGCGGCGAAGCTCGCGGCCGGGGAGCAGCCTTACGAAATCCGGGTCCACCGGCGCTACAATCCGGGCGGGGAGACGCGGCTCAACATCGTGCCCGGCCTCATGGGCACGATCCTGACGCTCACGATGCTGATCTTCACGGCGCTCTCGATCACCCGCGAGATCGAGCGCGGCACGATGGAGAACCTGCTCGTCATGCCGGTCCGGCCGGTCGAGATCATGATCGGAAAGATCCTGCCCTATCTCGCCGTCGGCGCCGGGCAGACGGCGCTCATCCTGGTCTTCGCGCGGCTCCTCTTCGCGGTGCCGATCGAGGGCAGCCTGGCGCTGCTCCTCGCGCTCACCATGCTCTTCGTCCTCGCCAATCTCGCGGTCGGCTACACGTTCTCCACCATCGCCGACACGCAGCTGCAGGCGATGCAGATGTCGTTCTTCTTCTTCCTGCCGAACATCCTCCTGTCGGGCTTCATGTTTCCGTTCCGGGGCATGCCCGCCTGGGCGCAATATGTCGGAGAGGTGCTGCCGCTCACCCACTATCTGCGGATCGTCCGCGGAATCATGCTGAAGGGCGCGGGCCTCGGCGACCTGCGGACCGACGTCGTGGCGCTCGCCGCCTTCACGCTCGCCGCCATGGCGCTCGCCGTCGCGCGGTTCCGGCAGACGCTCGACTGATCGGCCGCCGGCATCCGCGAAGTGCTCCCGCCGCCGACCGGCAGGCGGCCGGACCCGCGGTGCGCGGCGGCGGCCCCGCAAACTCGACTATTGGCGTCTAAAACATTAGAATGGTTCTAAATACATGAAATCACTGTGATTTCATTGACACGATCCGGGTCCCGCCTATAGTCCGGGCGCGTTCGAATACAGACCGACGCTAGGGCCTTGAACCCTTCCGATTGGAGACGCTCATGACGAACAATCTCTCCGGTCCCGCGGGCCGAATTCTTGCCGGAATCCTCCTGGCGGCCGTCGCGACGCCCGCCGTCGCAGCCGGGGTGGTGAACGTCTACACCTACCGCCAGCCGGAGCTGATCCAGCCGCTCCTCGACGCGTTCACGAAGGAGACCGGGATCGAGACGCGCGTGATCTTCGCGGATCGCGGGCTCGAGGAGCGCATCAGGGCGGAAGGGCGGAACTCGCCGGCCGACGTGCTCCTGACCGTCGACATCAACCGGCTCGCGGCGGCCAAGGAGGCGGGCGTCACCCAGCCGCTGAAGGACGAGGCGATCGAGGCGAACGTGCCGGCGGAATACCGCGACCCGGACGGCGAGTGGTTCGGCCTCACGCGGCGCGGGCGCGTCGTCTACGCCTCGAAGGAGCGCGTCCCGGAGAACGCCATCACCTACGAGGAGCTCGCCGACCCGAAGTGGAAGGGGCGGATCTGCACGCGCTCCGGCCAGCACGTCTACAACATCGCCCTCTTCTCCTCGATGATCGCGCATCACGGCGCCGACTACACCAAGAACTGGCTGACCGGCCTCAAGGACAACCTGGCGGTGAAGCCGGCCGGCAGCGACCGCGACCAGGCCAAGGCGATCTATGCCGGCCAGTGCGACATCGCGCTCGGCAACACCTACTATGTCGGGCTGATGATGACGAACGACAAGGAGCCGGAGCAGAAGGAATGGGCGGCCGCGATCAAGGTCATCATGCCGAACGCGAACGACCGCGGCACGCACGTGAACATCTCCGGCATGTCGCTGGCGAAATATGCGCCGAACCGCGACAATGCCGTCAAGCTGATGGAATTCCTGGCGAGCGACGAGGCGCAGCGCATCTACGCCGAGACGAACCAGGAATATCCGGTGGAGAAGGGGATCCCGATCTCCGACATCGTCGCCTCCTTCGGCGACCTGAAGGCCGATTCGCTGCCGCTCGCCGCGATCGCCGACCATCGCCAGGAGGCGAGCGAGCTGGTCGACGACGTCGGCTACGACGACGGCCCGAGCTCCTAGGCGGGCCGATCCTGCCGGCGGCAGGCGCGCGGCCGGCGCGGGATCCCTCGGCGGCCGGCGCGCGATGACGGCCGGCAACGGGCCGGTCGGCGCCGAAGCAGGCCGCGGCCGGATGCGTGCGGCGGCCTTCCGCCGGACCGATTTGAGGCCGCTCGCCGTCGCCGCCCTCGTCTGGGCGGTGATGGCCGTTCCGCTCGTCGCGCTCCTTGCGATCGCGGCGAGCGCGGTCGGCGCCACCTGGCCGCATCTCCTGCGCTCGGTGCTGCCGGGCGCGACCGTGACCACGCTCCTCCTGATGGCCGGCGTCGGCCTCCTCACCGCGGTGACCGGCGTCGGCACGGCCTGGCTGGTGGCGGTCTGCCGCTTCCCCGGCCGGCGCGCGCTCGAATGGGCGCTCGTCCTGCCGCTCGCGATCCCGACCTATCTGGTCGCTTTCGCCTATATGGAGATCTTCGACTATACCGGGCCGGTGCAGGGCGCGGTGCGCGCGCTCTTCGGCTTCCATACCGCGCGCGAATACTGGTTTCCCGAGATCCGCTCGCTCCCCGGCGCGATCTTCGCCATGAGCGCGGTGCTCTATCCCTATGTCTACCTGACGACGCGCATCCTGTTCCTCATGCAGTCGGCGCGGGTGATGGAAGTCGCCCGCACGCTCGGCGCGACGCCCTGGCGGCTCTTCCTCCGCATCGCGCTGCCGATGGCCCGCCCGGCGATCGCGGTCGGCGTCAGCCTGGCGCTGATGGAGACGATCAACGACATCGGCGCGGTCGATTTCTTCGGCGTGCGGACGCTCACCTTCGCCGTCTACCACACCTGGCTCAACCGGGCCGATCTCGCCGGGGCGGCGCAGCTCGCCCTCGTCCTCCTCCTCCTCGTGCTGCTGCTGATCTATGCCGAGCGCTCGGCGCGCGGGCGGCAGCGCTTCCATGCCGCCTTCGGCGGCCAGGAGCCGGCGCCGACCTTCGTCCTCGAGGGCTGGCGGGCCTTCGGCGCGGCGGCCGCCTGCTTCGTCCCGGTCGCGATCGGCTTCCTGATGCCGGCCGCGCTGCTGGCCGATTACGCGACCCGCCGGATGGAGCAGTTCCTCGATCCGGCGATCCTCGACGCCGCGCTCCACAGCGTCACGCTTGCCGCGGCGACCGCGGTCGCGACGGTGCTCGTCGCCTTTGCGCTCGCCTATGCGGCCCGGCTGTCGCGGCTCGGCGCCGTCGGCCTCTTCGCCCGGCTCGCCGCCACCGGCTATGCCGTGCCGGGCACGGTGCTCGCGGTCGGAATCCTGATCCCGATGGCCGCGCTCGACAACCGGATCGACGCGGCCGCGCGCGCCCTCTTCGGCGTCAGCACGGGGCTCCTCGTCACCGGCTCGGGCGCCGCGATCGTCTATGCCTGCTCGGTGCGCTTCCTCGCCATCGCCTACGGCTCGCTCGACGCCGGCTTCACGAAGATCAGCCGCCATCTCGACATGGTGGCGCGCACCTTCGGCCGGCGCCCCGGCCGTATCCTGGCGGAGATCCACCTGCCCCTGATGCGGCGCGCGATGACGGCCGCCGCGCTGCTCGTCTTCGTGGACACGATGAAGGAGCTATCGGCGACCGTGCTCCTGCGCCCGTTCGATTTCGAGACGCTCGCCACGCTCGTCTACGGTGCGGTCGCGCGCGGCGCCTTCGAGGACGCGGCGCCCGCCGCGCTCGTGATCGTGGCGATCGGCGTGCTGCCGCTGGTGCTCCTCCTCGGCAGCGGGCTGGAGGGCGCGGCCGGGAGCGGCCGGCGGAGCGGGGATCAGGCCGACCGCAGCTCCGGGATGTCGCGGTAGAGCTCCAGTGCGTCCGGGTTGGCGAGCGCCTCGCGGTTCTTGACGGCGCGTCCGTGGATGAGGTCGCGCACGGCGAGCTCGGTGATCTTCCCGGACTTGGTGCGGGGAATGTCGGCGACCGCGACGATCTTCGCCGGGACGTGGCGGGGCGAGGCACCCGCGCGGATCTTCGCCTTGATGCGCTTCACGAGGTCGTCGTCGAGCGTCAGGCCCTCCGCGAGCCGGACGAACAGCACGATGCGCACGTCGTTGTCCCAGTCCTGGCCGACCGCGATCGCCTCGACGATCTCCGGCATCTGCTCGACCTGGTTGTAGATCTCCGCGGTCCCGATCCGCACGCCGCCCGGGTTGAGCGTCGCGTCCGAGCGGCCGTGGATCACCATGCCGCCATGCGCCGTCCATTCGGCGAAATCGCCGTGGCACCACACGCCGGGGAAGCGCTCGAAATAGGCGGCGCGATATTTCGCGTGGTCGGGGTCGTTCCAGAACATGATCGGCATGGAGGGGAACGGCCGCGTGCAGACGAGCTCGCCCTTCTCGCCCCTCACCGGCACGCCGGACTCATCCCACACGTCCACCGCGAGGCCGAGGCCGGGACCCTGGATCTCGCCCTTCCAGACCGGCTTCGTCGGAATGCCGAGCACGAAGCAGGAGACGATGTCGGTGCCGCCGGAGATCGAGGCGAGGTGCACGTCCCGCTTGATGCCGGAATAGACGAAGTCGAAATTCTCCGGCGCGAGCGGCGAACCGGTCGAGGTGATGAGGCGCACCTTGGCGAGGCCATGCGTCTCGATCGGTCTCAGCCCGCCCTTGCGGACGGCGTCGATGAACTTGGCCGAGGTGCCGAACACCGCGATGTCCGCCTCGTCGGCGAGGTCGAAGAGCACGTTGCCGTCCGGGTGGAAGGGCGAGCCGTCGTAGAGGACGAGCGTGGCGCCGCTCGCAAGGCCCGAGGCGAGCCAGTTCCACATCATCCAGCCGCAGGTCGTGAAGTAGAAGAGGCGCTCGCCCGCTTCCAGCGAGCAGTGCAGCCGATGCTCCTTCAGGTGCTGCAGCAGCGTGCCGCCGGCGCCGTGCACGATGCATTTCGGCACGCCCGTCGTGCCGGACGAGAACAGGATGTAGAGCGGGTGGTTGAAGGGCATCCGCTCGAATGCGAGTTCGGTCGGGGCGTGGCCGGCCACGAAGGCGTCGAGCGTCTCGGCGCGGTCGAGCGAGCGCGCCACCTGCTCGGCGTGGCCGAGATAGGGCACGATGACGATCCGCTCGACCGTCGGCAGGCCCGCCGCTATCCCGTCGAGCTTGCCCGCTATGTCGATCGGCTTGCCGCCGTACCAATAGCCGTCGCAGGCGACGAAGAGCTTGGGCTCGATCTGTCCGAACCGGTCGAGCACGCCGCGTTCGCCGAAATCCGGCGAGCAGGACGACCAGATCGCGCCGATCGACGCCGCCGCCAGCATCATCGCGACGGTCTCCGGCAGGTTCGGCATCATGGCCGCGACGCGATCGCCGGCGCCGATGCCGGAGGCGAGCATGGCCTGCTGCAGGCGCGACACGAGCGCGCGCAGATCGGCCCAGCTCAGCTCGCGCGAGACCTTGTCCTCGCCGCGGAAGAGGATCGCCGGGCCGGTGCCCGGATGTCGCAGCAGGTTCTCCGCGAAGTTCAGCCGTCCGCCCGGGAAGAAGCAGGCGCCGGGCATGCGGTCCGGGTCGGCGAGGCGCTCGCCCCCCTTCTGCCCGATCACGCCGCAGAAATCCCAGACGAGATCCCAGAACGAGGCCGGGTCGGCGACCGACCATGCGTGCAGCGCGTCGAAATCCGCGAGTTCGGCGCCGCACCGGGCCGAGGCCTCGCGCGCGAATGCGGTGATCGGCAGAGCCTTCAGGCCCTCCGGGTCGGGCTTCCAGAGCAGCGCGTCGTCCGTTTCGTTTTCAGCCAAGGCCATCCCTCCAGTCCGACATGCATGCCATAGGGCGGCCGGCCCGCCAAGGCCGTCGCCTTGCGTTCCCGCCGACGAGATCGTATCCGCTGCCGGTGGAAAGGGGCGGTCATTCCTGCATGAGACGGATCCTCTGGGGCGTTGCCGCCCTCGCCCTGCTCCTGGCCGCCATCCTGGCGATCGCGCTCGCCTCGCTGCCGCGCGAGATGGTGAAGACGCGGGTCGCCGAGCAGGTCTCGGCCTGGACCGGGCGCGACGTCTCGGTCCGCGGGGAGCCCGAGTTCCGCCTGTTCCCGGAGCCGTCGGTCACGCTCCGCGACGTCCGGGTGGACGGCCCGCCCGGCATGCGCGAGGGCGCCATCCTGACCAGCGACGAGCTGACCGGCACGATCCGGATCCTGCCGCTCGTGCTCGGCGACGTCGAGATCAAGTCCTTCAACATGGTGCGCCCGGTCGTGACGCTGGTCCGCGACGAGACGGGCCGGCGCAACTGGGTCTTCGACGCCGGGGCAGCGGCGCTCCAGCTCGCCTTCGCCGGCGACGTGCCGCTCGGCCATTTCAGGATCGAGGACGGCACGATCCGCTACGCCGACCGCCAGTCCGGGGCGACCGAGGCGCTCGAGCATGTCGGCGTCACAGTCGACTGGCCGAGCGTGCGCGGCACGCTGTCGGTCTCCGGCTCGGCGGTGTGGCGCGGACAGAAGGTCGACCTGCAGGGCTCGGCCGACCGGCCGTTCGCCTTCGCCAGGCGCAGGTCGAGCCCGCTGGAGCTGAAGCTCGATGCACCTTCGCTGCATTTCCGGTTCGACGGCAGCATCTCCGATCTCAGGCGGCCGCAGATCGTCGGCGACCTCGACCTCACGACGCCGTCGCTGCGGCAGTTCGCCGGCTGGCTCGGCAGCGCCATCGGGCCCGGGCCGAACCTCCAGCAGGCGAGCCTTTCGGGCCAGGCGGAGGTGCTGGACGGCAGCCTCACGATGACCAATGCGGCGCTGATGCTCGACGGCAACCGCGCCGCCGGCGCGATCAGGATCGGCTTCGGGCCGCATCCGGTGGTCGACGGCACGCTCGCCTTTCCGGCACTCAATCTGTCGCCCTATTTCCAGGAGATCAGCGACCAGCTCGGCAGCAACCCGGACGCCTGGCGGGAGATCGACCTCGACACGAGCTGGTACCGCGCCCTCAACGCCGATGTGAGGCTATCGGCCAAGAGCGTCGCCGCCGGCCAGTTCGAAGCCGGGGCGACGGCGGCGACGGCGGTGCTGAGGGACGGCCGGCTCGAGGTCGGGATCGCGCAGGCCGCGTTCTACGAGGGCACGCTTTCCGGCACGATCGCCGTCACGGACGATCCCCGGTCGGAGCGGTTCGACGTCGAGGCGCAGCTGAGGGCGACCGACGTCTCGCTCGCGCAGGTGGTGCGGCGCGTCGCGCCCGCCTCGACGATCGCGGGTCGCGCGACGATCGCCGGGGAGATCGCGACGGAGGGCGCGAATGCAGGCGAGCTCGTCGCCGGACTGTCCGGTGCGGCCCGGGCCAAGATCGACAAGGGCAACCTGCCGACGTTCGGGCTCTCCGCTTTGGCGGCGGCGCTCCGGGAGGGCAGACCGCTCTCCGCGGCGCCCGTTCCCTCCGTCGCGCCGGTCGATTCCGCGCGGGCTTCGATCCGCTTCGAGTCCGGCTCGGCGCTGGTCGACAATCTCACGCTGCTCTTCGGCGCGAACGAGGCCACCCTCGACGGCGCCGTCGATCTCGACACGGGTGCGCTCGCGCTCGCCGGCACGATGTCGGCCGGCACCGCGGCTGCGGCCGAGTTCGGCGTCACCGGAACGCTCTCCGACCCGGTGCTGAAGACGCACGGCATGCCCTGACGGGCGGCGTTCCCGCGAACCAAGCGGCGTCGCCGCGCCCCCTGTCGTCATCGCCGGACTTGATCCGGCGACCCAAAGAGCGGCCGAAGCGGACCGGAGGCCGCCCGATGCCCGGGGTCGAGCCCGGGCATGACGACAGAACAAGCGGCGGGCTTGGAGATTGGCTTGGCCATTCACGTTGCGCCGCCGCCTCCCCCTTTCGTGGGGAGAGGCCAAAGGGAGGGGTTCTTCGGCCTCGAGGCAAGCGCGGCTGCGGCGGAGCCCCCGCAGCGTTCGGCCTCGCCTCCCCTCTCCGTCGTCATCGCCGGACTTGATCCGGCGATCCATGGGAGACGGAAGCGCGATCGGAGGCCGATGGATGCCCGGGTCGAGCCCACTGCTGTCCGGTTTAATTTTCTGGACTGGGTGCACGGTGTTGATTCTACTCGTGTTCAGACGTTGGCGCGTCTTCCGGACACGACAGGGGGCAACACCGTGCGGCATCACAATAGCGTTTTCCACGATGTCCTGAAGCAGGTTCCGTGGGGCGTGTTCGAGCGGCTGGTGGAAGAACACGCGGCGGACAAGCACGTGCGGCGGCTGTCGACGAAGAGCCAGTTCATCGCGCTCCTCTACGGGCAGCTTGCCGGGGCGGTGAGCCTGCGCGAGACCGTCGAGGGGCTCGCGAGCCATGCCGCCCGCCTCTACCATGTGGGTGCCAGGCCGGCGGCGCGCTCGACGCTGGCCGACGCCAACGCCCGGCGGCCGAGCACGGTGTTCGGGCTGGCTGTTCGGCGGGCTGTTCGCCGCCATTCTCGCCCAGGCGCAGCGGGGCCTGCGCCGGAAGCTGGGCGAGGCCGTCTACCTGATCGATTC
>NZ_SPKJ01000121.1 GCF_009866965.1 Propylenella binzhouense
GCCGCAGCCGCCGGCCCCCTCCGGCGCCGCTCCGGCTCCGAGCGCTCCGGCGGCACCCTCCGCCCCGAGCGGCGGGCCGCAGGCGCCGCCAGCCCAGTAGGAAAGCAAGCTTCCGGGCCGGGGTCCTCACCCCGGCCTCGCATTTCCGACTCCACGAATCTCTCCAGGCGAGCTAAGTATCGAGGCCCATGGCGCGGTACATCTTCATCACCGGCGGTGTGGTCTCCTCCCTCGGCAAGGGTCTCGCATCGGCAGCGCTCGGCGCGCTGCTGCAGGCGCGCGGCTACAAGGTCCGACTGCGGAAACTCGACCCCTATCTGAACGTCGATCCGGGCACCATGAGCCCGTATCAGCACGGCGAGGTCTTCGTCACCGACGACGGCGCGGAGACCGATCTCGATCTCGGACACTACGAGCGCTTTACGGGCCGCTCGGCGAACCGCCACGACAACATCACGACCGGCCGGATCTACCAGGAGATCATCGCCAAGGAGCGGCGCGGCGACTATCTCGGCGCGACCGTCCAGGTCATCCCGCACGTCACCGACGCCATCAAGGCGTTCGTCCTCGACGGCAACGAGGACTGCGACTTCGTGCTTTGCGAGATCGGCGGCACGGTCGGCGATATCGAGGCGCTGCCGTTCTTCGAGGCGATCCGGCAGCTCGGCAACGACCTGCCGCGGCATTCCTGCGTCTACATCCATCTGACGCTGATGCCCTATATCGCGTCGGCCGGCGAGCTGAAGACCAAGCCGACCCAGCACTCGGTCAAGGAGCTGCGCTCGATCGGCATCCAGCCCGACGTGCTGCTCGTGCGGTGCGACAGGCCGATCCCGGAAGGGGAGCGCCGCAAGCTGGCGCTCTTCTGCAACGTGCGCGAATCCGCCGTCATCCCGGCGCTCGACGTGCGCTCGATCTATGACGTGCCGGTCGCCTATCACGAGGAGGGGCTCGACGACGAGGTTCTCGCGGCCTTCGGCATCGACGACCGGAAGGCGCCCGACCTCGCGAGATGGCGCGCGGTCGACCACACGATCCACAATCCCGAGGGCGAGGTCACGATCGCCGTCGTGGGCAAGTACACCGGCCTCAAGGACGCCTACAAGTCGCTGATCGAGGCGCTCCAGCACGGCGGCATCGCCAACAAGGTGCGCGTCAACCTCGACTGGATCGAGAGCGAGATCTTCGAGCAGGAGGATCCCTCGCCCTATCTGGAGCGGGTGAACGGGATCCTCGTGCCGGGCGGCTTCGGAGAGCGGGGCACCGAGGGCAAGATCAACGCGGTGAGCTTCGCGCGGCGCCGCAACGTGCCCTATTTCGGCATCTGCTTCGGCATGCAGATGGCGGTGATCGAGGCGGCGCGGAACATGGCCGGGATCGAGGGCGCGAGCTCGACGGAGTTCGGCCCGACGGACGAGCCCGTGGTCGGGCTGATGACCGAGTGGCTGCGCGGCAACGAGCTCGAGCGCCGGGTGGCGGAGGGCGATCTCGGCGGCACGATGCGACTGGGCGCATACCAGGCGCACCTCCAGGCTGGCAGCCGGATCGCCCGGATCTACGGCGCGCGCGACATCTCGGAACGTCACCGCCACCGCTACGAAGTGAACATCCGGTATCGCGAGCGGCTCGAGGAAGCGGGGCTCCGTTTCGCCGGCATGTCGCCGGACGGCCTGCTTCCGGAGACGGTCGAGCTGCCCGATCATCCCTGGTTCATCGGCGTCCAGTTCCATCCGGAGCTGAAGTCGCGGCCGTTCGAGCCGCACCCGCTCTTCGCCTCCTTCATCGAGGCGGCGGTGGAGCAGAGCCGGCTGGTCTGAGCGAGCGGGCCGGCACCTGCCGCCCGGCCGGTCACGTTCCGATGCGGATGATGCCGCCGGTCAGGCCGGCAAGATGGCCTTCCGCAGGCGGGGCAGGCGTCACGAGCGCATCGAGCAGGCTTGCGGTCGAAGCCCAATACGGTAGGTGGAGATCGCGGTCGACATCCATGATCAGGACGCGATCGGCCTCCGCATTGTAGGCGCCGATCGGCGAGACGTGCAGCCCGTCCCAATCGCCGGTCAGGGTGCCCTGGTGATAATAGGCGAGTACGACGCTGTCCGGCGCGCCCTCGTTCTCGCGGAGCACGTGGCGGAGCCGCGCCAGCGCCCCGCGATCGTCCGGATCGGGCGCGAATACCTCGATCCCGGCATGCGGCAGGTCGATCCGGTCGAGCGTGCGCTCCAGGAAGGTCCGGAGCTCGGCAAAGGTGACGCCGTCGCCGTCCTGCGCCACGCGTTCCGGCCAGAGCGGATCGGCGGCCGCCTCGAGAACCGTGCGCTCCGAGAGCACCACGCCGTCGGCCCCCGTCGTGCTCAGCAGCCCGTTGAGCGCGATCGCCGCCGAGGCCGCCGAGCAGGCGCAGTTGGTCGTCTGCGGCGCATAGAATTCCGCGAGCCTCCAGTAATCCGATTCTGCGGAGCGCAAGAGATAGTCCATCTCCAGGAAGATCGGCGTCGTGTCCCGCGGGAAGGCCTCGATCTCCTCCGTGAAACCGAAATCCTCCGAAGTGCACGAGAGCATGCGGGCGCCGGCGCAATTGCGCATGCGTGTCTCCTTGATGATGAGAGGTGGCCCTTATCTGGTGACGAAGGGGCGCCCCTGCCACAATGGGCAGCGCATGTCCACACGATCGGCCGGGATACTGCCATGCCCGTGCGACGGGATGCGTGGTACGCCGGCTTTGACGCCGCTCCGCATCGGGGCTAGCACCCGTCTTCCCGGCCAACCTTCCACGGAGCGCGCCCGCGCCCATGCACGGCATCGACCATCTCGTCCTCCCGGTTGCCACGCTGGCCGGTGCGCGAGCGCGCCTCGCCGCGCTCGGGTTCACGGTGGCGCCGGAGGCGCGCCACCCATTCGGGACGGGAAACTGCTGCGTCTTCTTCGAGAACCGCACCTATCTGGAGCCCGTCTCCGTGGTCGATCGCGAAAGCACGGAGGCCGCGATCGCCGGGCGGCTCTTCTTCGTCGAGCGCGTCGCGGGATTCGCGAAGCGATGCGGCGAAGGCTTCGCCATGCTCGCGACGAGAAGCGTGGACGCGGCGGCGGACGCCGCCCGCTTCGCCGCGGCCGGCATCGGCGTGGAGCCGCTCTTCCGCTTCTCGCGAAAGGCCGAGCAGCCCGACGGGTCTGAGCGGGAGATCGGGGTCGTCCTCGCATTCGCCGCCGATCCGCGTGCCGTCGATGCGGCCTTCTTCGCCTGCCAGCATCTCTCCGCAGACGCGCTCTGGCGGCCTGACTATCTGGCTCACCCGAACGGCGCCCGCGGCATCGTGTCGGCCGCCGCGGTGGCGGAGAGCCCGGCCGACTTCCACATCCTGCTGGAAGCGGCGACCGGTTGCCGGGAGCTCAGGGTGACCTCGTTCGAGGTCGAGGCCGATCTCGGCGGCGCTCGGGTCACGATCTTCACGCCGATCGGCTATCGCGCGCGCTACGGCGTCGAGCCGCCGGATCCGGGTCGCGGCCTTCGCCTGGCCGCATTCGAGGTCGAGGTGAGCGATCTGGCGGGAGCCGCTCGCTTCGCCCCCCCGGGGTCGCTGCGGCGCGAGGAGATGATCGTGGTGCCCGCGGCGCCCGGGCTTGGCGCCGCCTTGGCTTTCAGAGCAGGAACCGATGACTGAGCCGAACAGGATCGTGGACGCCGGCGGCGTCCAATTCGGGAACACGCTGCCGCTCGCCGTGATCGCGGGGCCGTGCCAGATGGAAAGCCGCGAGCACGCCTTCGAGATGGCCGGCCGGCTGAAGGAGATCTGCGCGCGCCTCGGCGTCGGGCTGGTCTACAAGACGAGCTTCGACAAGGCGAACAGGACGAGCCTCGCCGGCAGGCGCGGCCTCGGGCTCGACGCGGCGCTCCCCGTCTTCGCCGATCTCGCCCGGGAGCTCGCACTGCCGACCCTCACCGACGTGCACGAGCCAGGGCAATGCGCGGCGGTGGCCGAGGTGGTCGACATCCTCCAGATTCCCGCCTTCCTCTGCCGCCAGACCGATCTGCTGGTGGCGGCCGCCCGGACCGGCCTCGTCGTGAATGTGAAGAAGGGGCAGTTCCTCGCGCCCTGGGACATGGCGCAGGTGCTCGCCAAGATCGTCGAGAGCGGCAATCCGAACGTGCTTCTGACCGAGCGCGGCGTCTCGTTCGGCTACAATACGCTCGTCTCCGACATGCGGGCCCTGCCGATCCTGGCCGCGACCGGAGCGCCGGTCGTCTTCGATGCGACGCATTCGGTGCAGCAGCCGGGCGGCCAGGGAAGCGCCTCCGGCGGCGACCGCCGCATGGTCCCGGTGCTTGCCCGCGCTGCCGTCGCGGTCGGAGTGGCCGCAGTCTTCATCGAGACCCACCAGGATCCGGACAACGCGCCGTCGGACGGACCGAACATGGTCCCGCTTGCCGAATTCGAAGGGCTTGTCGAGCGCCTCCTCGCGTTCGACCGGGTCGCCAAGCAGGCGCAATAGAAAGGGCGCGGGCCGGGGCCCGCGCCCGCCTTCCACGCAGTGCCCCGGGCGTCAGGCGGCCTTGCGGTTGACGTTCTGGAGGGCCAGCTTGTTCAGCTTGTCGTCCGCGGCATGCTCCTCCCCGAGCGTCTGCTCGAGGATGGTGGCGCAGTCGTTCCGGCCGAGCTGCTTCGCCCACGCGACGAGCGTGCCGTAGCGGACGATCTCGTAATGCTCCACCGCCTGCGCGGCGTTGATGAGGGCGGCGTCGAGCACGTCCTTGTCGGCGACATCGCCGGCCATCTCGTTCGCCTCCTTGATGATGCCGTCCATGGCCGGGCAGTCGACCGCCTTCGGCTCGCTGCCGTGCAGGCGGAATACCTGTTCGAGCCGGCTCACATGGTTCTCCGTCTCGCGACGATGCGCCTCGAAGCCCGCCTTGAGCTGCGGGTTGGTGGCCTTCTCGATCATCTTCGGAAGCGCCTTCAGAATCTGCTTCTCCGCGTAATAGATGTCCTGGAGCTGGTGCAGGAACAGGTCGTCGAACGTCTGAATGTCCTTCGAGAACAGGCCCATGGGGTCCTCCAACGGATCGGGGATTCGGTGCGGATTCCGCCGGCCGCCTCGCGCGGGCCGGCGCTGCCCGGAAAACGCGGCAAGCCGGGCCCAGTTCCGGCCCGTGGCGACCGTCCCGGCTCCGGGACTTCCGATTCAGCGGGACATCGAATATGCGTGCCGCGCACCGCAGGAGAGACACATGACGGCCATCATCGACATCACCGCCCGCGAGATCCTGGACAGCCGCGGCAACCCGACGGTGGAGGTCGACGTGACGCTGGAGGACGGCTCGTTCGGCCGGGCTGCGGTGCCATCCGGCGCCTCGACCGGCGCGCACGAGGCGGTCGAGCTGCGCGACGGCGACAAGACGCGCTATCTCGGCAAGGGCGTGCAGAAGGCCGTCGACGCCGTGAACACCGAGATCTTCGATGCGCTCTCGGGCCTCGACGCCGAGGACCAGGTGCAGCTCGACGAGATCATGATCGAGCTCGACGGCACCGAGAACAAGAGCCGGCTCGGCGCGAACGCGATCCTCGGGGTTTCGCTCGCCGCCGCCAAGGCTGCCGCTGACGCCACGTCGCTTCCGCTCTACCGCTATGTCGGCGGCGTGAGCGCGCGCCTGCTGCCGGTCCCGATGATGAACATCGTGAATGGCGGCGTGCATGCGGACAACCCGATCGACTTCCAGGAATTCATGATCATGCCGGTCGGCGCCGAATCGCTCGCCGAGGCGGTCCGCATGGGTGCGGAGGTGTTCCAGACGCTCAAGAAGGGCCTGAAGGACGCGGGCCTCAACACGAATGTGGGCGACGAGGGCGGCTTCGCGCCCAATCTCGCCTCGACCGATGAGGCGATCGGGTTCGTGCTGCGCTCGATCGAGGCGGCCGGCTACCGCCCGGGCGAGGACATCTGCCTGGCGCTCGACTGCGCGTCGACCGAGTTCTTCCGCGACGGCCGCTACCAGCTCGAGGGCGAGGGCCGCACCCTCGGGCCCGAGGAGATGGCGCGCTATCTCGCCGATCTGGTCGGCCGCTATCCGATCATCTCCATCGAGGACGGCATGTCCGAGGACGACTGGGCCGGCTGGAAGGCGCTCACGGAGGCGATCGGCGACCGCTGCCAGCTCGTCGGCGACGACCTGTTCGTCACCAACTCGAAGCGGCTGCGGCGCGGCATAGAGGAGGGCGTCGCCAACTCCATCCTGGTGAAGGTGAACCAGATCGGCTCGCTGACGGAGACGCTCGAAGCGGTCGAGACCGCGCACAAGGCGGCCTATACCGCCGTGATGTCGCACCGCTCCGGCGAGACGGAGGATGCCACCATCGCCGATCTCGCGGTCGCCACCGGCTGCGGACAGATCAAGACGGGCTCGCTCGCCCGCTCCGACCGGCTCGCCAAGTACAACCAGCTCATCCGGATCGAGGAGGAGCTCGGAGCGATGGCACGCTTCGCCGGGACCTCGATCCTGCGGAGCTGAGGCGCACCAAATCGGGACGGTCCGCGGCCGGGACCCGGCACGGTTTCTTTACGCTGTCGCCGTACCTTCTTCGCGGGACGTTGAGAGGTTCTGCGTTCCGTCCCTTCGAGTTCCAGGGCAGCGCCGGTCATGTCAACGCGTCAGCGAAGGCAATCCAAACTCAAGCCTCTGCTGGTTCCGGCGCTGTCCCTGCTCGTCCTCGGCTACTTCGCCTATCACGCGGTGGAAGGCTCCTACGGGCTCTACGCGCTCGAGAAGCTGCAGGCGCGCGAGGCCGAGCTGACGGCCGCGCTCGGGGAGGTCCGCGCCCAGCGCGCCGAGGCGGAGCACCAGATCGCGCTGATGCGGCCGGAAAGCCTCGACAGCGATCTCGTGGACGAACGCGCGCGCCAGGCGCTCAACGTGGCAAGACCTCGCGACCTCGTGATTCTGCTCGATCCGCGTTCGGGCGCAGAGAGCCAGTAGCCGAGAGGCGGAGCTGCATTGCAGCCATGCGCCGGGAGCCGGTCTTTCCCGAAGGCCATCTGCGGTATATGTGACACAAAAGCACGCAAACCGCGGAGGAAGCGATGGCGGACACACAGTCGGCTGCCCGCCGTGCCAGGCACGTAGAGCAGCCAGAACACGCCGAAAGCGCGGCTCCGAACGGCGTCGGCGCGTTCAAACCGGCGGAATTTTCCAAGGAGCAGGAACTTTCGGCCTACCGGCAGATGCTTCTCATCCGCCGCTTTGAGGAAAAGGCGGGCCAGCTCTACGGAATGGGCCTGATCGGCGGGTTCTGCCATCTCTACATCGGGCAGGAGGCCGTGGTCGTCGGCTTCCAGATGGCGCTGAAGAGCGGCGACGAGGTGATCACGGGCTACCGGGACCACGGGCACATGCTGGCGACCGGCATGGATCCGAAGGGCGTCATGGCCGAGCTGACCGGCCGCCGCGGCGGCTATTCCAAGGGGAAGGGCGGCTCGATGCACATGTTCTCCAAGGAGAAGCACTTCTATGGCGGACACGGCATCGTCGGCGCCATGGTGCCGCTCGGGACCGGCATCGCCTTCGCCAACCGCTACCGCGAGAACAGCAGCGTCTGCGTGACCTATTTCGGCGACGGCGCGGCCAACCAGGGCCAGGTCTATGAGAGCTTCAACATGGCGAAGCTCTGGTCGCTGCCGGTCGTCTACGTGATCGAGAACAACCAATACGCCATGGGCACCAGCATCCGGCGCTCCTCCGCGACGACGGAGCTCTGCCGGCGCGGCCAGTCCTTCGACATTCCCGGCCACCAGGTCGACGGCATGGACGTCCGCGCGGTCAAGGCGGCCGCGGAGGACGCGCTCGAGCATGCGCGTTCAGGCAAGGGCCCTGTCATCCTGGAGATGCTGACCTACCGCTATCGCGGCCATTCGATGTCGGATCCCGCCAAGTACCGCTCCAAGGAGGAGGTGCAGCGGATGCGCAGCGAGCACGATCCGATCGAGCAGGTGCGCGCCCGCATGCTGGCAGGAGGCCGCACCAGCGAGGAAGAATTGAAGAGCCTCGACAAGGAGATCCGGCAGATCGTGAACGAAGCCGCCGAATTTGCGACGCACGACACCGAGCCCGACCCGTCCGAGCTTTGGACGGACGTCTACGTAGAAGCGTGAGCGGGGCGGAAACCGAGATGCCGACCGAGATCCTGATGCCCGCCCTTTCGCCGACCATGGAGGAGGGAAAGCTGGCCCGCTGGATGGTGAAAGAGGGTGACACCGTGACGGCCGGCGACGTGATCGCCGAGATCGAGACCGACAAGGCGACCATGGAAGTCGAAGCAGTCGATGAGGGGCGGATCGGCAAGATCCTGGTCGGCGAGGGCAGCGAGGGCGTGAAGGTGAACACGCCGATCGCGATGCTCCTCGGCGAGGACGAGGACCCCTCGGCGCTCGAAAGCGGGGCGAAACCCGCGGCGCAGGCGGCGAACGGCGCAACCCAGCCGCCGGCTTCCAAGATGCCGCCCGAGAAGGGCGAGGACGAGGGAGAGAAGATCGCGCGCGGGACGGTCACCGGACCGGTCTCGGCGCTTGTGGAGGTGCCCCGCACCAAGCCGCCCGAGGGGACGCCGGAGGTGCCCGAGGGCACCGAGATGGTCGAAATGACGGTCCGCGAGGCGCTCCGCGACGCGATGGCCGAGGAGATGCGCCGGGACGGCGACGTCTTCGTGATGGGCGAGGAGGTCGCCGAATATCAGGGCGCCTACAAGGTGACACAGGGGCTTCTTGACGAGTTCGGTCCGCGCCGGGTCATCGACACGCCGATCACGGAGCACGGCTTCGCCGGACTGGGCGTCGGCGCCGCCTTCGCCGGGCTCAAACCCGTAGTAGAGTTCATGACCTGGAACTTCGCCATGCAGGCGATCGACCAGATCATCAACTCGGCCGCGAAGACACTCTACATGGCGGGCGGCCAGATGGGCTGCCCGATCGTTTTCCGGGGGCCGAACGGCGCCGCCGCGCGCGTCGCGGCCCAGCACAGCCAGGACTATGCGTCCTGGTACAGCCACGTGCCCGGCCTGAAGGTGGTCATGCCGCACAGCGCGGCCGATTTCAAAGGCCTCCTCAAGGCCGCGATCCGAGACCCCAACCCGGTCGTGTTCCTCGAAAACGAGATCCTCTACGGCCACAGCTTCCCGGTTCCGAAGCTCGACGACTTCGTGCTGCCGATCGGCAAGGCCAAGGTCGCGCGCGCCGGCAAGGACGTGACGATCGTCTCGTTCGGCATCGGCATGACCTATGCGCTGCAGGCGGCGGAGGCGCTCGCCGGGGAGGGGATCGAGGCAGAAGTCATCGACCTGCGGACGATCCGCCCGATGGACATGCCGACGGTGATCGAATCGGTCCGGAAGACCGGCCGCTGCGTCACCGTGGAGGAGGGCTGGCCGCAGAGCTCGGTCGGCAACTTCATCGCCGCCCGCCTGATGAGCGAGGCCTTCGATTTCCTCGATGCGCCGGTGCTCGGGATCACGGGCAAGGACGTGCCCATGCCCTATGCCGCCAATCTCGAGAAGCTCGCGCTCCCCTCCGTCAAGGAGGTGGTCGAGGCGGCAAAGGCGGTCAGCTATCGCTAGGCCCGGGGCCGGCGGTGCCGGACGGCGCGGACCGGCCTTCGGCGGGACGTTGCGCGGCCGCACGCCCGGCCGGACCGAGAAACAAGACTGAGGGGCGCCCGACATGCCGATCAACATCCTGATGCCCGCGCTCTCGCCGACCATGGAGAAGGGCAATCTCGCCAAGTGGCTCGTCAAGGAGGGCGACAAGGTCAGCTCCGGCGACGTCGTGGCCGAGATCGAGACCGACAAGGCGACGATGGAGGTCGAGGCCGTCGACGAGGGCACGGTGGCGAAGATCGTGGTGCCGGAGGGAACCGCCGACGTGCCGGTGAACGAGGTGATCGCGATCCTGGCCGGCGAGGACGAGGATGCCGGCGCGGCCGCTTCGGCGGGAGGGAAGGCAGAACCCACGCCCGCGGCGAAACCTGCAGCGGAGCCGGCTCCGCCTGCCGCCGCCGCGCCTGCCGCGCGGACGGAGGGCGCCGGAAAGGCCCGCGGCCCGATGCGGGACGGCCTCCAGGCGGAGGCACCGAAGGCGGCGAACGGGCAGGAGCGCATCTTCGCCTCGCCGCTTGCGCGCCGCCTGGCGCGGGAGAACGATATCGACCTCTCGGCCCTGAGGGGCTCCGGACCGCACGGCCGGATCATCCAGCGCGACATCGAGGAGGCGCTCGCCGGCGGCGCGGCGCGGCCCGGCAAGCCCGCCGCGGCACAGCCGGCCGCTCCGGCGGCCGCACCG
>NZ_SPKJ01000122.1 GCF_009866965.1 Propylenella binzhouense
CGCGGCCGGGCGGGCCTGAGCGCTCACGCCTTCTGCGGGCCCGCCTGCTCCCTCGGAACGGGCGGCGCCTCCGCCGCGGCGGTCCGGCAGGCGGCGAGGATCTGGTCGCGGCTCGCCGCGACCGCCGCCTCGCCCGCGGCGATCGCCTCCTCGGCGCGGTGGAAGTCCATGACGCCGAGATGGCGGACCTCGGGCGTGACGAGGACATCGACCGGGTCCGCTGCGAGCCGGACCCGCGACACGAAATTCTCCATCACGAGGAAGGAGCCGGCGAGCACCTCGAGATAGGTCGGAATCGTCTCGGCCGGCTCGGCCGCTCCGCCTGGCTCGGGCGGCTCCGCTCGCTTCCGCAGCCGCCCGAGCCAGGCCGAGCGGGCGGACGACATCAGCCGCGTGCGGGGCTTCCGCCGCGTCACGATGCCGTTGCGGGTGACGAGGTCGCCGCTGAGGTTCACCCCGATGATGACGTCGGCGCCGAGGGCGCGGCAGAGCGAGACGGGGAGGGGGTTCACCAGCGCGCCGTCGACGAGCCACTGGCCGCGGAGCGGCACCGGCGTGAGGAGGCCCGGCAGCGCGAGCGAGGCCCGCACCGCGTCGATGAGGGAACCGGAGGTGAGCCAGGTCTCCCGGCCGGAGCCGAGTTCGGTGGCCACCGCGCCGAACGTGCACGCGGCGTCCTCGATCCGGATGTCGCCGATATGCCTGCGGCAGAAATCGACGATCCAGCGGCCCTCGATGAGCCCGCCCCGCGCGAAGCGGAGGTCGAGGAAGCCGAGAGTGCGGCTGAACGTCATTGCATTCGCGAGCTCGTTGAGCGTCTCCAGCCGTCCGGCGGCATAGGAGGCGCCGACGAGCGCCCCGCTCGAGCAGCCGCAGACCACGTCGGGCCGGATGCCGAGCCGCGCGAGCGCCTGCAGCACGCCGATATGCGCCCAGCCGCGCGCGACGCCCGAACCGAGCACGATGCCGATCCTCGGCTTCTGGCGCGGCTGCGGCCACTCGGCCTCGCCGGCCTGGGCCGGCCTGCGCCGCTCCGAGGCTCTCGCCAGCGGCTTCATGGTCCTCGGCGGCTTCGGCCGCGCCGGCCGGACTTGATCCTCGTCAAGGTGGCCCACCCAATCTCGCGGAGAATGCGACCGTTCCCGGCGCGTACGAAGGCGCGCCGGTCGTTCATAGCACAGGAGAACGACCATGAGCGAAGTTCAGCCGGCACCCGCCGAGACCAAGAGCGCGGCGCCCGCCGCAGCCCAGGCGCCCGCGGCCGCCGAGCCGGCGTCCGCCGATCCGTTCCTGGCGCTCCGCCGTCAGATGGACAGGCTCTTCGACGACTTCCAGACCTCCTGGCCGTTCGTCGGCCGCTCGCTCTGGGAGAGCGAGTTCGCCCGCCCGGTCCGCGACTGGGTCGGTGGCAATTGGGGCGCCGTCGAGGCTGCGGAGGCCGACGGCGCCTACCGCATCTCGGTCGAGCTGCCCGGGTGCGAGGAGAAGGACATCGACGTCGGCTATTCCGACGGCATGATCACCATCAAGGCCGAGAAGCGGCAGGACTCCAACGAGGAGAAGGAGGACGTGCACGTCTCCGAGCGCCGCTACGGCTCGTTCCGCCGCTCCTTCCACGTTCCCGAGGGGGTCGACGCCGACCGGATCGACGCGACCTTCAAGAACGGGGTCCTGACGCTCACCGTGCCGAAGACCGAGGCCGCCAGGCAGGCGGTGAAGAAGATCGCCGTCACGCGCGTGTGACGGCCGGCCGCGCCGGGCGGCGCCGGAACCCTCCCCCGGCCCCGCTTGGCGCGGCGCTCCATTCCTGCGAGAAGACGCCGACCGGGACGATCGGGCGGCGGAACGGGTGCGGATCGCGACCTTCAACACGGAGAATCTCGGCGAAGGCGAGGCTTCCGACGAGGCCGACCGGCGCCGGATCGCGATCCTCCGGCCGCAGCTCCTCCGCCTGGAGGCAGACGTCGTCTGCCTGCAGGAGGTGAATGCGCCCCGCGACCCGGATGGCATACGCCGCCTCTCGCTCCTCGACGCGCTCCTCGCCGGGACGCCCTATGCGGCGTTCCACCGCGCCGCCTCCACCCGCCCCGGCGCCGGGGGCCCGGCCGGGGGCCCGATGGACAGGCACAATCTGGTCGTGCTCAGCCGCTGGCCGATCTCGGCGCAGCGCCAGGTCTTCCACGATTTCGTGCCGCCCGTGCCGCATGCCTTCCTCGCCGGCGGAGCCGGCGCGGCGGGCGCCGACGGCGCGATCCGCTGGGACCGGCCGCTCCTTCACGTCGAGATCGCGGTGCCCGGCGGTCGGCGCCTGCACGTTCTCGATCTGCATCTGCGGGCGCCGCTCGCCGCGCCCGTGCCGGGCCAGAAGACGGGCCCGTTCGCCTGGGCGAGCGTGAGCGGCTGGGCGGAAGGCTATTTCATCGCCTCGGTGAAGCGCTCGGGCCAGGCGCTCGAGGCGCGGCTCCTGGTGGAGCGGATCCTCGACGCCGAGCCCGAGGCGCTCGTCGTGGTCGCCGGCGACTTCAACGCGGAGACCGGCGAGGCGCCGACGCGCATCCTGCTCGCCGACATCGAGGATACCGGCAATGGCGCGCTCGCCGGGCGCAGCCTCGTCCCGCTCGAGCGCAGCCTGCCGGAGAGCCAGCGCTTCTCCGTGATCCATGGCGGCCGGCGCATGATGCTCGACCATTTGCTCGCCTCGCGGCCGCTGCTTGCGCTCTATCGCGGGCTCGAGATCCACAACGAGGCGCTCGGCGACGAGCTCGTGGCGCGGTCGGGCGTCAGGGACAGCCCGGAATCCTATCATGCCCCGGTGGTCGCGACCTTCGCGCTGCCGGAGACCCCGGAGCAGCCTTCATGACCGTGCTCCTGCTCGGCTTCGAGCCCTATGGCGGTCGGAGCAGCAATCCGGCGGAGGCGATCGCGCGCACGCTCGACGGCGAAACGATCGGCGGCCTTGTCGTCCGCGGGCGCGTGGTGCCGGTCCGCCACGAGGGCCTTGCGGCGGAGCTCGCCCGTCTCTTTGCGGAGGTCCGTCCGCAGATCGTGATCGGCCTCGGGCTCTGGCCCGGCTCCGCAATCGTCCGGATCGAGCGGATCGCGGTCAACATCGCGGATTTCGAGATCGCCGACAATGCCGGCGCGCGGATCTGCGGAGCGGTGGAGGCGGGCGGCCCGACGGCGCTTGCGGCGACGCTCCCGATCCGGGCGATCCGCGCGCGGCTGCTCGAAGCGGGCATCCCGTCCGCGCTTTCGAACGGGGCGGGCACGTTTCTCTGCAACGCGCTCATGTACCGGACGCTCCGCCTCGCCGCGGAAGCCGTGCCGCGGCCCTCCTGCGGCTTCCTGCATCTGCCGCACAGCCACGCCGATCTCGCGGCGATGATGGAGGAGCAGGCCCGCTCCGGCCGGCCCGGCGCCGGCCGGCTGTCGGAGACGCCGTCGATGGAGCTCGCCGCCATGGTCCGCGCGGTACGGCTCGCGATCGAGACGGCGGCTTCGGCAGGCCGAGCCTGATCGGAGGAAGGAGGCGGCGCGCCGTTCAGCCGGCGGCGGGATTCTCGCTCACCGCCGCCTTCCGGCCGCGCCCCTTGGGGCGGGCGGCGTTCCGCGCCGGCGAGGGCGGCGCCGTCGAGCCGCGCACGACGAGCTCGACCGGCAGCACGATATGGCGCGGCTTGCGGTGTTCCGGCGCCTCCTCGATCATCTCCACGAGCAGCTCCGCCGCCATCGCGCCGGCCTGGTACTGCTCGATCCGGATGGTGGTGAGCGGGGGAAACAGGCGGTCGAGCATCGGCATGTCGTTGTAGCCGGTGACCGAGACGTCGTCCGGACAGGCGAGGCCACGCTGGCGCAGCGCGGCGATCGCGCCGATGGCGAGCCGGTCGTTGGAGCAAACGATTGCAGTGAAAGGCACGCCGCCGTCGAGGAGCTCCGCGGTGCAGCGCTCGCCTTCGTCCTCGTTGAACCCCGACGCGAACACGACCAGGCGCCGGTCCGGATCGAGGCCGAGCGCCGCGCGGACGCTCTCGAAGGCCTCGTAGCGCTCGCGCCCGGTGGAGAAGGATTGCGGGCCGGCAATATTGGCGATCCGCGTGTGGCCGAGATCGGCGAGATGCGCGAGCACGCGGCGCATGCCGTCGCGGTCGTCGTGGACGACGGAGGCGATGTCCTCGCGCTCGACGCGCCGGTTCACCGTGACGATCGGGATCGCCTCGGCGAGAAGCCGCTCCACGAGCCGGTCGTGCCGCTCGACGCTGGCGAGGACGAGCCCGTCCACGCCGCGCCAGAGCAGCGTGTCGGCGATGGCCGCCTCGCGGCCGGCCTTGCCGTCGGTGTTGGCGAGAATCGCGAAATAGCCCTGGTCGGCCAGCGCGTCCTCGACGCCGCGGATGATCGGCGGGAAGATCGGATTGGTGATGTCCGGCACGATGACGCCGATCGTGCGGGTGCGCTTCGTCTTCAGCGAGTAGGCGGCCGCATTCGGCCGGTAGTCGAGCCGCTCGCTCGCCTTCAGGATCCGGTCCGCGATCTCGGGCGTGATGAGATGCCGCGTCTTCGGATCGAGCGCTCGCGAGACCGTCGAGACGTGGACCCCGACCGCCTGTGCGACGTCCTTGAGAGTTACGCGCTTGCGCATCGCGCCATGGTCGATTCCATGGGACAGGACTATAGATTGCTGCAGACGCCCCGCCAATCCGGCGCGCGGAGACCGCGATTTCCGCGCCAGTCCGACGAGGTTGACTCGCCGCCGGCGCGGTGCTTTACATGCAAACGATTGCAGTGTCCACGCCGCTCGGACCAAGAAGGGGCGCTTCCCCGCGGCAGGAGGAAACGATGGACCAGAAAGTTTTGAGACCCCACAACATCACCGGCGATCCCGCGGCCTTCGCGCTTGAGCCGAACTGGATGTGGGATCGCCACATTCCGGCGCCGGGCCACATCAATGTCGATTTCGAGCGGCGCGTCGACTACGACCGGCTGCGCTCCTACCGCCTCGCGCGCGCCCGGCAGGCGCTGAAGAATTCCGAGTGCGGGGCGCTGCTCCTCTTCGACGTCAACAACATCCGCTACGTCACCGGGACGAAGATCGGCGAGTGGGAGCGCGACAAGCTCTGCCGCTTCGCGCTGCTTGCCGGCGACGAGGAGCCGGTCGTCTGGGACTTCGGCTCCGCGGCGGTGCACCACAAGCTGAACTGCGACTGGCTGGTGCCGGACAATTGCCGCGCCGGGATGCTCGGCATGCGCGGCACGGTGCCGCCATCGGTCGGCCTGATGCGCAACCACGCGACCGAGATCATGTCGCTGCTGCGCGATGCCGGCGTCGCCGACATGCCGGTCGGCGTCGATCTCGCCGAGACGGCGATGTTCTTCGAGCTGCAGAAGGCCGGCATGAAGGTCGTCGACGGCCAGCAGGTCATGCTCGACGCCCGCGAGATCAAGAACATCGACGAGATCACGCTGCTCAACCAGGCGGCGGCGATGGTGGACGGCGTCTACCACATGATCTGGGAGGAGCTGAAACCCGGCCGGCGGGAGAACGACATCGTCGCCCTCGCCAACAAGATGCTCTACGAGATGGGCTCCGACGACGTCGAGGCCATCAACGCCATTTCCGGCGAGCGCTGCAATCCGCATCCGCACAATTTCACGGACCGGCTGCTGCGCCCGGGCGACCAGGCCTTCTTCGACATCCTGCAGGCCTACCAGGGCTACCGGACCTGCTACTACCGCACCTTCAATGTCGGCCGCGCCACCCCGGCGCAGCACGACGCCTACAAGAAGTGCCGGCAGTGGCTCGACGACGCCATCTCGCTCATCAAGCCGGGGGTGAGCACGGACACGGTCGCCCGGGTCTGGCCGGCGGCCGAGGAGTTCGGCTTCCCGAACGAGCTCGCCGCCTTCGGCCTGCAGTTCGGCCACGGGCTCGGCCTCGCGCTGCACGAGCGTCCGATCATCTCGCGCCTCGTCTCCCTCGACAATCCGATGGAGATCAAGACCGGCATGGTGTTCGCGCTCGAGACCTACTGCCCGGCGAAGGACGGCTATTCGGCCGCGCGGATCGAGGAGGAGGTGGTCGTCACCGATACCGGCTGCACGGTCATCAGCCTGTTCCCGGCCGAAGAGCTTCCGATCGCCAACGCGTATTGAGGGCAGCCGGCCGGCGGGCGGACGGCGCCCGGCCGGCGCGGCGTCGCGAGGAGGAATCGCCAGTGGACGCGATCACGCCCAACGGGGCGAACGACGATATCGGGCTCGACACGCGGCTCGAGCTGTTCCGAAAGCAGGTCGAGATCCGCGACTTCGAGAAGCGGGCCTACGACCTTTTCCTGCAGAACCTCGTGAAGGGGACGAGCCATCTTTCGCTCGGCCAGGAGGCGATCGCCGCCGGCATGGCGACCGCCATGCAGCCGGGCGACCTCTCGTTCTGCACCTATCGGGGCCATGCCCACACGCTCGCGCGCGGCGTCTCGATGGAGAAGGTGCTGGGCGAGCTGATGCAGCGCGACAACGGCCTGATGCGCGGCAAGGGGGGCTCGATGCACCTCACCTCCGCCGAGCACGGCGTCATGGGCTCCTACGCCATTATCGGCGCGCATCTGCCGATCGCGTGCGGGTCCGCCTGGCGGGCGCAATATCTCGGCCAGCCCGACGTGTCGGTATGCTTCTTCGGCGACGGCACGACGAATATCGGGGCGTTCCACGAGGCGGTGAACTTCGCGGCGGTGTGGAAGCTGCCGGTCGTCTTCGTCTGCGAGAACAACCTCTACATGGAATACACGCCGATCGCGGACGTGATCCCGATCGAGCATCCCGCCGCCGACCGCGCCTCGGCCTACGGGCTCGAGCGCATCATCGTCGACGGCAACGATGCCGACGCGGTCTTCCGCGAGGCGCTCAAGGCCTATGCCAAGGCGCGGGCCGGGCAGGGACCCTCGCTCATCGAGTGCCTCACCTACCGGCATTCCGGCCATTCGCGCGCCGATCCCGCCAAGTACCGGCCGGAGGGCGAGCTGGAGCGCTGGATGGAGCGCGATCCGATCAAGATCTACCGGCAGCGGCTCGTCGATTTCGGCGTCGACGGCGAGACCATCAAGGCGATCGAGCAGGCTTCGAAGAAGAAGGTGGAGGCCGCGACGGAGACGTGCAAGGCGGCGCCGCCGCCGCCGGTCGAGATCCTGACGAGCGACGTCTATGCGGATGGGGGCTGGGCATGGCGGAACTGACTTATCGCGACGCCGTCGCGCGCGGCATTGCGCAGGAGATGGAGCGCGACGAGCGCGTCGTCTTTCTCGGCGAGGACGTCGGCAAGCCCGGCGGCGTCTTCAAGGCGACCGTCGGCCTCTACGAGAAGTTCGGGCCGAAGCGGGTGCGCGACACGCCGATCTCCGAGCAGGCCATCCTCGGCGCCGCCATGGGCGCGGCGATGACCGGGCTGCGCCCGATCGCGGAGATCATGTTCTCCGACTTCCTGGCGGTCTGCTTCGACTACATCGCCAACGAGTTCCCGAAGAGCCGCTACATGACCAACGGCCAGCTCGGCTGCCCGCTCGTCGTGCGCACCGGCAACGGCGCGGGCTCGCGCTTCGGCGCGCAGCATTCGCAGTCGGTCGAGAACTGGGCGATGATGATCCCGGGCCTCAAGGTGGTGGCGCCGTCCTCGCCCGCCGATGTCGTCGGCCTGATGGCGGCGGCCGTGCGTGATCCCGATCCCGTCATCATGTTCGAGCACAAGTCCCTCTACGCCACCAAGGGCGAGGTCCCCGACGGCGAGATCCTCGACACGCTCGGCAAGGCCAAGGTGCTGCGGGAGGGGAAGGACGCGACGATCGTGGCGCTTGCGCTGATGGTGCCGCGCGCGCTCGAGGCGGCGGAGCGCCTCAAGGCGGAGCAGGGGATCGACTGCGAGGTCATCGACGTCCGCTCGCTCGTGCCGCTCGATACCCAGACCATCCTCGGCTCGGTCGGCAAGACCGGGCGCCTCTTCACGGTGGAGGAGAATCCGCGGCTCTGCGGCTGGGGCGCGGAGATCGCGTCGATCGTCGCCGACGAGGCGTTCTACGACCTCGACGGTCCGGTGGTGCGGATCACCACGCCGCACATCCCGCTGCCGGCGGCCGACAATCTCGAGGACATCGTCCTGCCCACGCCCGGCCGTATCGTCGAGAAGATCACCCGCTCGATGAACTGAGGGTCGTGCCATGAAGCATGCAGCATTCCCGAACCTTCCCACCCAGCTCTTCCTCGGGGGCGAGTGGCGCGACGCCTCGGACGGCGGCACCTTCGATGTCGACAACCCGGCGACCGGCGAGGTGATCGCGACCGTCGCGAGCGCCACCGTCGCGGACGGCATGGCCGCGCTCGACGCGGCCGAGAAGGCGTTCCCCGCCTGGGCGGGGCTCAAGCCGCGCGAGCGGGGCGAGGTGCTCCGGAAGGCCTTCGAGCTCATCATGGCCCAGAAGGAGGAGCTCGCGCGCCTCGTCACCATGGAGAACGGCAAGGCGCTGCCGGATTCGCGCGCCGAGATCGCCTATGCGGCCGAGTTCTTCCGCTGGAGCGCGGAGGAGGCGGTGCGCGCGATCGGCGACCTCTATCGCGGCCCCTCGACCGGCGCGCGCATCATGGTCGGCCACAAGCCGGCGGGCATCGCCGTGCTCGTGACGCCCTGGAACTATCCGGCCGCGATGGCGACCCGCAAGATCGGCCCGGCGCTCGCCGCCGGCTGCCCGGTCGTCCTGAAGCCGGCTTCGGCGACGCCGCTCACCATGCTCGCGCTGATGCCGATCATGGAGCAGGCCGGCCTGCCGAAGGGCATCATCAGCGTCCTGCCTTCGCGCAGCACCGGCAAGCTCGTCGACGCGCTCCTGCACGATCCGCGCGTGCGCGTGGTGTCCTTCACCGGCTCCACCGAGGTCGGGCGGACGCTGCTCCGCTCCGCCGCCGACAACATCGTCAACCCGGCCATGGAGCTCGGCGGCAACGCCCCGCTCGTCGTCTTCGACGACGCCGATCTCGACAAGGCGGTCGAGGGCGCGATCCTCGCCAAGATGCGCAATCTCGGCGAGGCCTGCACGGCGGCGAACCGCTTCTACGTCCACGACAGGGTGCACGACGCCTTCGCCGGGAAGCTCGCGGCCCGGATGGCCGCCATGAAGGTCGGGAACGGCCTCGAGGAGGGGGTCGAGGTCGGCAGCCTGGTCAATGCCGAGACCCGCGACAAGGTGGTGGAGCTCGTCGAGGACGCCGTCGCGCGCGGCGCGAAGGTGCTGACCGGCGGCAGGCCGATCGAGGGCGGGGGCTATTTCTATCCGCCGACCGTGATGGTGGACGTGCCCGAGGACGCCCGCTGCTTCCACGAGGAGATCTTCGGGCCGGTCGCCGCGCTGACGCGCTTCTCCGACGAGGACGAGGTGGTCCGCCGCTGCAACGACACCGAATACGGCCTCGTCGCCTACGTCTTCACCGGCGACCTGAAGCGGGGGCTCGCCGTCTCGGAGCGCCTCGATTTCGGGATGATCGGCCTCAATCGCGGCCTCGTCTCCGATCCGGCTGCGCCGTTCGGCGGCATGAAGCAGTCCGGCATCGGCCGCGAGGGCGCGCATCACGGGATCATGGAGTTCCTCGAGACCCAGTACATCTCGGTCGAGTGGTAGGGCCCGTCGGGGCAGGGGAGAGCGATGGACGTCCTGATGCCGCAACTCGGCGAAACGGTCGCCGAGGGCACGATCAGCACCTGGTTCAAGTCGGTCGGCGACGCCGTCGAAGCGGGCGAGAACCTGTTCGAGATCGAGACCGACAAGGTCAGCATGGAAGTGCAGGCGATCGAGGGGGGCGTGCTCTCCGAGATCCGCGTCAAGACCGGCGAGAGCGCCAGGGTCGGCGCCATCGTCGCCGTGATCGGCGACGGGGCCGCGGCGGCGCCGCCTGCCGGCGGCCTCGCCGGGGCGGTGGCCACGACGGGTGCGCCCGACGACGCGCCGGG
>NZ_SPKJ01000123.1 GCF_009866965.1 Propylenella binzhouense
CTCGTGACGGGCGCCGGGCGCGGCCTCGGCTTCGCTGCCGCCTGCGCGCTCGCCCAGGCCGGCGCGCGGGTGACCCTCTGCGCGCGCTCGACCGACGAACTGGAGGCTGCGGCCGATGCCATCCGTGCGGGCGGCGGCGAGGCCGACACGCTCGCGCTCGACCTTCTCGACATCGCGGGCGCGCAACGCGCCTTCGCCGCGGCGGAGCCCTACGCGATCTTCGTCAATAATGCCGGGACGAACCGCCCCGGGCCGTTCCTCGACGCGACAATCGAGGATTTCGACGCCGTCATGGATCTCAATCTGCGGGCGGCCTATTTCGCCGCCCAGGCGGTGGCGCGGCGGATGGTCGAGGGCGGGCACGGCGGCTCGATCATCAACGTCTCGTCGCAGATGGGCCATGTCGGTGCCGCGACGCGCACCATCTATTGCGCGTCGAAATGGGCGCTCGAAGGCCTCACCAAGGCGATGGCGATCGAGCTCGCGCCGCAGAAGATCCGCGTCAACACGCTCGCGCCGACTTTCGTCGAAACGCCGATGACGAGGCCCTTCTTCGAGAACCGGGCCTTCCGGGAGGACGTGCTCCGCAGGATCAAGCTCGGGCGCCTCGGCCGCTACGAGGACATCATGGGCGCGATCGTGTTCCTCGCCTCCGACGCCGCCGCCCTGATGACGGGCTCTGCCGTCCTGGTCGACGGCGGCTGGACCGCGGAATAGCCCGCCCTTCCTTCAGGTCTTGCCGGTGCCGGCCGTCTCCGCGGCGACCGCCGAGTCCGCCTCGAGCCGCTCCCACTTCTTCGGCCGCACGGCGTAGAACAGCACCATCACCACGATCGCGAGGAGGACGAGCGCGATCGGCCGGCCCGCCAGGTAGGCGAAGGGCGCTCCGCGCGCGACCACCATCATGTCGCGGAACCCGTTCTCCGCGATCGGCCCGAGGATCAGCCCGAGCAGCATGGCCGCCGGCGAGAAGCCCCAGCGCTGGCCGTAATAGCCGGCGACCCCGAAGCCGATCATGATCCACACGGCATGGATGTTGTTGGCGCCGGCATAGGTGCCGATCACGCTGAAGACCAGGATCATCGGACCGAGCACGCCCTGGGGAAAGAGCGTCAGATAGGCCATGACGCGCGCCAGCAGCGCGGCGACGAAGCCCATCACGATGTTGGCGAAGAGAAAGCCCCACATGATCGTGTAGATCACCTCCGGATTGTTCCGGAAGAGCCGCATGCCCGGCTGCAGGCCGTGGATCATCAGCGCGCCGAAGATGACGGCGGCGGAGATGCCGCCCGGTATGCCAAGGATGAAGAGCGGAATGAGCGAGGTGCCGGTCACGCCGTTGTTCGAGCCTTCGGTCGCGGCAAGGCCCTTGAGCTCGCCCCGGCCGAACTGGTCGCCGGGCTTCGCGTGCCGGATCTCCCAGCCATAGGCGACCCATTGCGCGACGCTCGCGCCGGCGGCGGGGATGATGCCCATGACGAGCCCGGTGATCCAGCCGCGCAGCAGCGCCCAGCGCGTGTAGCGGATTTCCGACAGGCGCGGGAAGAGGTTCCAGCTCAGGCGGTCGACGCCGGAGATCGTCCCCGCCGCATGCGCCTGGCAGAGTTCGAGCCCCTGCGCGAAGGCGAACAGGCCGATGATCGCGGAAAGGATCCCGATGCCGCCTTCGAAGCCGATATAGTCGAACGTGTAGCGGGGAAACCCGGAATAGTTGTCGACCCCGAAGGTCGAGAGATAGAGCCCGGCAAGGCCGGCGAGGAGCCCCCGGAACAGCTTGCCGAACGTGACCGCAGCGATCGAGGTGAGGCCGAGTATCGCGACGAGGAACATTTCGGCCGGCCCGAAGAGCAGGGAGGCTCTGGCGAGCGGCGGCGCGAGCAGGAGGAGCGCGACGCCGCTCACCAGCCCGCCGACGACGGAGGCG
Organism: Propylenella binzhouense; assembly: GCF_009866965.1. Taxonomy (GTDB): domain Bacteria; phylum Pseudomonadota; class Alphaproteobacteria; order Rhizobiales; family Afifellaceae; genus Propylenella; species Propylenella binzhouense. The sequence continues at coordinate 1,925 of NZ_SPKJ01000123.1, forward strand.
AAGGTGGAGATGCGGATCGCCTGCATCGCCTTTCCGCGCTTCGTCAGCTCGTAGCCCTCGATCGCCGAGGCGGCGGATGCCGACGTGCCCGGCGCGCGCAGGAGGATGGCGGAAAAGGAGCCGCCATAGATGCCGGCCGCGTAGACCGACACCATGAGGATGATCGCCGTCTCGGGCGGCAGCCCGAAGGAGAGCGGGATCAGCAGCGCGATCGCCATCGGCGGGCTCAGCCCCGGGATGGCGCCGATCACGAGCCCGACCGTGGTGCCGGCCAGCATCGCGGCGAGGTTGGGCACGGTGAGAACGTTGAGCGCGTAGCCGAAAAGCGTCGGGTCCATCGCGGCTCCCTCGTTGCGGCGGCGCCGCTTGCTAGAACAGGAGGCCTCTCGGCATCTGCGCGCCGAGCGCGAGTTCGAAGAGGGCGTAGATGAAGGCCGTCGCCCCTGCCGCCGAGGCCAGTATGAAGACGGGCCGGCGCAGGCCGACGGCGACAGGCAGGCCGACGAGAAGCGCGAACGTGGTCGTGTAGTAGCCGATGCGGAAGATCGCGAGGACATAGAGGATCACGACGGCCGTGATCGCGATCGGCTTCGCAAGCTGCGCCGGCGCTTCCCGCACCCGCCAGGCCGCGAAGCTTTCCGGCGCCACGAAGGTGCGGGCCAGCATGATCCCCGCGACGAGCACCATCAGGCCGGAGACGAAGAGCGGGAAAAGGTCGCCGCCCGCCGGGAAGTCGGTCGCGAGCCAGCCCATATAGAGCGCGCCCGCGATGAAGAGGACGGCCGAGATGCGCTCGCCCCACAGCGTGTTCGGCATCGAGACCTCCCGACGGCGTTGGACAGGACCGGTTTGCGGGGCGGCGCCGGAAAGGCGCCGCCCCCGGGCTCATTCGGATTCCCAGAACTTGATCGAGGCGACGCGGTCGGCCGAGCTCTTCAGCCGCGCCTGGAGCGCATCGCCCTCCAGGAACATCAGCACGTTCTTGCTGGCGAGTTCCTGGATGATGTACTCCGGATTGGCGATCGTCCGGCGCAGGGCGTCGAGATACACCTTGTTCTTTTCTTCCGGCAGGCCCTTGGCCGCGCCGACGGTGCGGCCCGCATAGGAGACGTTCTCCTTGCCGGTGACCTCCTTGAAGGTCGGCACCGAGGGAAGCTCCGACCAGCGCTCGTCGTGAAGGACGCAGATCGGCCTCAGCTGGGCCTCCAGCATGAAGGGCACGTAATAGCCGACGTTGCCGGCCACGCAATCCGTCACGCTGCCGATGACTTCCTGGATCTTCTTGTTGTCGCCGTTCGAGTAGACCTTCCTGACCTTGAAGTTCGGCAGGAACTTCTCGGCATAGGCGATCCCCATGTGGTCGTCCGAGCCGACGCCGGTGGAGCTGATGACGATCTGGTCCGGGTTCTTCTCCACATAATCCAGGAACTGCTTCAGGTTGAGGAAGCGCTCGTCGTTCTCCCGCACCGCCCAGATGCAGGGATCGTAGGAATGCCAGCAGAGGATGTTGAAGCTCTCCAGCGTCTCGGTCCGCTTCATGCGCGGATCCATGTACGAGAAGAGGTGCGGCAGGTTTATGCAGCCGAGCTTGTGGTCGTCCTTCTCGGGATCCCACTTCGCCATCTCCGACCAGCCGAGCCAGCCGCCGCCGCCGTCTATGTTCTCGATCGTGACCGGAACGCCGAGCTCCTTGGAGAGGAACGGCGCCATCAGCCGCATCGAGCGGTCCGCCCCTCCCCCCGGCGAGAACGGCACCATCAGCGACACCGGCCCGCTCGGAAACGTCGCCGCCCGCGCGACATGCGGCGCCACCAGCGCGGCGGCGGTCGCGGCGCCGGCCGCCTTCAAGAATGTCCTGCGGCTCTCCTGCATTCTTCCCTCCCTCTCCGGCCGGGTCTCCGCCCGGTTTGATTATCGTCTGCTAACTTGCGGCCCGCCGTTCCGGCCGGCCCGAGCCTATTCCGCCGCCGCGCGCATCCCGGTCTGGCGGCGGTACCATTCGGCGATCTCGCCGCCGGTCATCCAGGCGACCCCCGAACCGGCGAGAAGGTGGTCGAGGAGCGCCTCGAAATGGCCGATCCGGTGCGGCACCCCGGTGAGATAGGGGTGGACGCTGATGGCCATCACCCGGGCGTTCCGCTCGCCCTCGGCATGGAGGCGGGCGAACTGCTCGATCGACCGGAGCTTGAGCCCGTCGGACGGCAGATGCTGCAGCGCGTGAACCACGATGTCGTTCGTCTCGACCGTGTAGGGCACGGACAGGATCGGTCCGTGCGCGGTCGCGATCTCGCACGGCAAATCGTCGAGCACCCAGTCCGCGACATAGCCGATGCCCGCTTCGGCGAGGAAGTCGACCGTCTCGGCCGTCTCGGTGAGGCCGGGGCTCTCCCAGCCCGCCGGGCGCGTGCCGGTGAACGCCGCGATCGTGTCGACTGCGCGGAGGATCTCGCCGCGCTGGTCCTCCAGATGATGCGTCGGCCGCTGCACGAAGCCGTGCCCCATGAATTCCCAGCCGGCCTCGAGCGCCGCCCCCGCCACCCTCGGATAGCTCAGGCAGACATCGGCATTGAGCGCGAAGGTCGCCCTCAGCCCGCGCGTGGCGAGCGCTTCGAGGATCCGCCAGAAGCCGGCGCGCATCCCGTATTCGTGCCAGGCCCAGTTCGGCAGGTCGGGAAGGAGCGGCTGGCCCATCGGCGGCGGCAGCACTGTGCGGGGCATCGGCCGCTCGATCGCCCATTCCTCGACATTGACGATGATCCAGACCGCGACGCGCGCGCCGTCCGGCAGCGTGAGCCTCGGCCGGTCGACGAGGGCCTCGTAGCGGATGCGGTCGGACAGGCGGCCGGGCCTCATGCGAGGCGCCCCGCGCCGCGCGGATCCGGACGGACTGGTTCCTCGCAGGTCATGGCGCCTCCTCCTCCGGCTCCTCGTTCGTGGAAGCCCTTGCGCGCGGGATCGACCTCGGCGGCTAAATGATCGGCTATAAAATAGCCGCCGGTCAACCGGGGCCTCGCATTCCGGCCGCATTGCGGCGCCAGGCGGCCGGCCCGCCGGCCGCATCGCGGCTCCAAGGCGGCCGGCCCGCCCGCCGCATCGCGGCAAACCTTTCCCGGCCATTCGCCGCAGGCCGCGCTTTCGGCCAATTCCGCGCTACATTGCATTCCGCGAAACCACGCACGACCCGCCCTCGACGATCCGCCGATGCCGTTCCGAGCCGCCCGCCTCATCCGCCTCGCCGGCCTCTGCCTCCTTGCGGCGCCCGCCGCGGCGGCGGCCGCCACGATCGACGCCAGCTACGGCGTCTCGCTGATCGGCCTGCCGGTCGGAAAGGCCACGCTGAAGCTCGTCACCGACGGCACGACCTATCAGATCCAGGGCGAAGGCGGCGTGCGCGGCGTCTCGCGGCTCCTCTCCGACGCCACGGGCGGCGTCAGCGCCGCCGGCACGCTGCCCCCCGGTCCGCGGCCGCTCCCCGTCGGCTACCGCCAGGTGATCCGGTCGGACAAGGAGACGGAGAACGTCTCGATCGACTTCGCCAACGACGCCGTCGCGAAGACGGTGATCGACCCGGACCGCCCGAAGCACCGGCGGAACCGGGTGCCGCTCACGGAGGCGGACATGCGCGGCGTGCTCGATCCGGCGAGCGCGCTCGTGATCCCGACCGGCGGGGCGACGGGTTCGGAAATCTGCAACCGTACGGTTCCGGTCTTCGACGGGCGGCAGCGCTTCGACATCGTCCTCAGCTACCAGCGCACCGAAACGGTCGAGGGCGGCAGCCACCGCTATTCCGGCCCGGCCCAGGTCTGCGCGATGCGCTATGTCCCGATCGCCGGACACCGGAAGAACCGCCGCACGATCAAGGAACTCGCGGAGAATCGCGATCTCGAGATCTGGCTCGCGCCGCTCGCCTCGGTGCCGGTCGCCGTGCCGGTCAGGCTCAGGGTCGGCACGAATTTCGGGCCGCTCGTGTTCCGCCTGGAGCGCTTCAGGGCCGATCCGTGAGCCCCTTGCCGGGGGGCGGCCGAGAAAGGCGGGGCCTCAAGGACATTTTGTGCCCGCGGAGCGGTGCGAAAGGAAACCGGATCGCTTATATCGGGCCTCACGGATCGGCGCCTGCGATCCTCATTCTGACGGGACCCTTCTGATCAGCGGATGAACTCGCCCACGCCCCGCTCCAAGCGCTGGAGCGCCAGGAACGTCACGGCGGTCCTCGGTCCAACCAATACCGGGAAGACCCATCTCGCCATCGAGCGCATGCTGGGGCACGAGACCGGCGTGATCGGGCTGCCGCTCCGGCTGCTCGCGCGCGAGGTCTATGGACGCGTCGCGGCGCGCGCCGGTGCCGACCAGGTCGCCCTCGTCACGGGGGAGGAGAAGATCCTCCCCGAGCGCCCGCGCTACTGGGTGTCGACCGTGGAGGCGATGCCGCGCGAGACGGACGCCGCCTTCGTCGCCATCGACGAGGTCCAGATCGCCGGCGATCTCGAGCGCGGCCACGTCTTCACCGACCGCATCCTCAATCTCCGCGGCAGCCAGGAGACGCTCCTCCTCGGCGCCGCCACGATGCGCGGCATCATCGAGCAGTTGCTGCCCGGCGTGCAGATCATCACGCGGCCGCGCATGTCGGTGCTGAGCTATAGCGGCCAGAAGAAGCTGACCCGGCTGCCGCAGCGTTCCGCCGTGGTCACCTTCTCCGCCGACGAGGTCTACGCGGTCGCCGAGCTGATCCGCCGCCAGCGCGGCGGCGCCGCCGTGGTGCTCGGCGCCCTCTCCCCACGCACCCGCAACAAGCAGGTCGAGATCTTCCAGTCCGGCGACGTCGACTTCCTGGTCGCCACCGACGCGATCGGCATGGGCCTCAACCTCGATCTCGACCATGTCGCCTTCGCGGCGAACCGGAAGTTCGACGGCTATCAGTACCGCGCGCTGACGGCCGCGGAGCTCGGCCAGATCGCCGGCCGCGCGGGCCGCCACATGCGCGACGGGACGTTCGGCGTCACGGGCCGGGTCGATCCGTTCGAGGATTCGCTCGTCGAGGCGATCGAGAGCCACCGCTTCGAGCCGGTCCGCACGCTCCAGTGGCGGAGCGACGCGCTCGATTTCACGAGCCTTTCGGCGCTCAAGACGAGCCTCGACGATGTTCCGGGCGTGGACGGGCTGACGAAGGCGCCCCCGGCGGAGGACCAGACGGCGCTCGAGATGCTGTCGCGCGACGAGGAGATCAGGGATCTCGCGCGCGGGCCCGAGAATGTCCGCCGGCTCTGGGAAGTCTGCCGGCTTCCGGATTACCGGCGCATCGCGCCTGCCCAGCATGTGCAGATCATCGCCGACATCTTCCGCTTCGTCGCCGACGGCGGCGTCGTTCCGGACGACTGGATCGCCTCCCAGCTCCGCCAGTCGAGCCACACCGAAGGCGACATCGACACGCTCTCGAGCCGGATCGCGCAGATCCGGACCTGGACCTTCGTCGCCAACCAGCCGAACTGGCTCGGCGATCCGCCTCATTGGCGCGATGCGACGCGGGCTGCCGAGGACGCCCTTTCCGATGCGCTCCACGAGCGCCTGACCCAGAGGTTTGTCGATCGGCGCACGAGCGTGCTCATGCGCCGGCTGAGGGAGAATACGATGCTCGAGGCCGAGATCACCGCCTCCGGCGATGTGCTGGTCGAGGGTCAGCATGTCGGCAGCCTCCAGGGCTTCCGCTTCACGCCGGCGGCGGGCGGCGAAGGGGCCGACGCCAGGGCCGTGCGCGGCGCCGCGCAGAAGGCGCTCGCGACCGCCATCGTCGACCGCGCCGAGCGGCTCGCCAAGGCGCCGGACAGCGAGATCGTGCTGAGCTTCGACGGCTATCTGCGCTGGCGCGGCGAGCCGATCGCGCGCCTCGTCGCGGGCGAGGACGCGCTCAAGCCGCGCGCCGTGCTGCTCGCGGACGAGCAGCTGACCGGCGCGCCGCGCGAGCTCGCCGACAACCGCGTCACCGCCTGGATCGGGAACCACGTCGCGACGGTCCTGAAGCCGCTCGTCGACCTGGCGGAGGACCAGTCGCTCACCGGCATGGCGCGCGGGATCGCGTTCCGGCTGGTCGAGAATCTCGGGATCGTGGACCGGCGCGACGTCGCGGAGGACGTCCGCGGCCTCGACCAGGAGGCCCGTGCGAGCCTCAGGCGCCACGGCGTCCGCTTCGGCGCGCACCATCTCTACATTCCGGCCCTGCTGAAGCCGGCGCCGAGCACGCTTGCCGCGCAGCTCTGGGCGCTCAAGAACCGCGACTTCGAGGTTCCCGGCCTTTCCGAGCTTTCCGCGATTTCGGGCTCGGGGCGGACGTCGGTCAATGTCGAACCGGGCTTCGAGCCCGAGCTCTACCGCCGGTTCGGGTTCCGCAGCTACGGACGCCGCGCCGTCCGGATCGACATCCTCGAGCGCCTGGCCGACCTCATCCGGCCCGCCCTCGCCTGGCGCCCCGGCGCGCCCGGCATGGAGCCCGCCGGCGCATTCCCTGGCGGCGGCTTCATCGTGACGCCCGCCATGACGTCGCTTCTCGGCGCGTCCGGCGAGGACATGGCGGTGATCCTGAAGGGCCTCGGCTATCGGGCCGAGCGCCGGCCGAGGCCGGAGCCGCGCCCCGCCGCGGACGTTTCGTCCGGTCCGCAGCCGCCGGCGGCCGAAGCGGCGGCCGAAGCGCCTGCCGACGCCACTGCCGCGGCTCCCGGGGAGCTGCCGGAGGATCTCGAGCTCGCCGAGGAGATCGCCGAAAGCGCCGGCGAGGAGACGGCGGAGCCGACGCTGAGCGACGCGATCGCGAGCGGTGCGATCGATGTCGGCGAGACCGGCGCGATCGCGGCCGAGGCGCAGGCGGAAGAGATGCCCGCACAATCCGGGCCGGAAGACGCTTCGGCGGAGGCCGACGGGGTTGAGCCGGCCGTTGCGGATATGGAGGCGGGCGCTGCACCTTCCGGGCCGGAAGGCGCTTCGGCGCAGGAGGGCGGGGCCGAGCCGGCCGCATCGGCGACGGAAGCGGCGGGCGAGCCGGCGGCAGCCGAGCCGGCGGCGGACGGCGAGCCCGAGATGATCGACGTCTGGCGGCCGTCCTATGGCGGCGGACGGGATCGCTCCAAGCGGCCGAGGCGCGACGGCAGGCATCACGGCCAGGGTCGCGATGTCGCCGGTTCCGGCCGCCCCGAACAGGGACGGAGCGAGGACGGCGAGCGGCGCCGGCAGCGCCAGGACAATAACCGCGAGGAGCGCGCCGATCGCGCCGGCGGGCGCGGCGGACAGGAGCGCAAGGGCCAGCCCGAAGCGCACGGAAAGCGGCAGGAGCACCGCGGGGGCGGTTCGCGGAAGGGCGGCGGGTATCGCCCGGAGCGTCAGGAGCGGCCGCGCGAGCGTCCGGTCGATCCGGACAATCCGTTCGCGGCCCTCGCGGCGCTCAAGAAGCAGCTCGAGGAGAATGGCGGTCGATGAGCGGGGGCGATGGCCAGCGCCTCGACAAGTGGCTCTGGCACGCCCGCTTCGCGCGCACGCGGACGGCCGCGCAGCGGCTGATCGCCACGGGCAGCGTCCGCGTGAATAGGGAGAAGGTCCTGTCGTCGAGCCGGCTGGTCCGCCCGGGGGACGTGCTGACGCTCGCGCTCGGCCGCGGCGTGCGCATCGTGCACGTGCTGGCGGTCGCGGAGCGCCGCAGCTCCGCCGAGCAGGCGGCGCTGCTCTTCTCCGAGCACGTCCCGGCGGGTGCGAGCCCGCCCGCGGAATTTCGGCCGCACGGAAGCGCGGACCGGTCCGGGGCTCGATCGGCGGCCACCGGCGATCCGGAGGATTGACTTTCTTCCGGCCGGCTCTTTGCCGCAACGGAGGTTCTTCCCGGTCGCGGCCAAACTTGCTACGCCGCTCGCGCCCGCCCAACCGGAGACAGCCATGACCTATGTGGTCACCGAGAACTGCATCAAGTGCAAGTACATGGACTGTGTCGAGGTGTGTCCGGTGGACTGCTT
>NZ_SPKJ01000124.1 GCF_009866965.1 Propylenella binzhouense
GGCAGCGGCGCGCCCGCGCGCCTGCGCCGCCGTGCCTCGCGCCGCCCGGCCCGCCTCTCGCGCCGGCGCATCCGCCAGGCGGCGAAATTCGCCATCGCCATCAGCGCGGCCGGAGTGACGACCAGCGTCAGCACCGTGGCGAAGCCGAGGCCGAAGACGATCGCGGTCGAGAGATGGGTCCACCATTGCGTCGAGGGCGCGCCGATCGCCACCGAGCGCGTGACGAAATCGATGTTGATGCCGAAGGCGATGGCGAGAACGCCGAGGATCGCGGTCACCGCCGTGAGCACGACCGGCCGCGCGCGCTCGCGGCAGGTCTCGAGGATCGCCTCGTAGGCCGCGACGCCCTCGCGCCGCAGGCGGTCGTAGGTGTCGATCAGCACGATGTTGTTGTTCACGATCACGCCCGCATTCGCGATCACGCCGATGCCGGTCATGACCACGCCGAAGGCCTGGTTCATCAGCATCAGCCCGATCAGCACGCCGATCGTCGAGAGTACCACGGCCGACAGCACCAGCAGCACGCTCGAGAACTTGTTGAACTGGGCGAGCAGGATCGCGAAGATCAGGAAGAGCGCCGCGCCGAATGCCGACATGAGGAAGGCCCCGGCCTTCTCGCGCTCCTCGTCCTCGCCCTTCATCTTGAAGGTGATGCCCGGCCCGAGATCGGCCTTGGCCATCGCGTCGGTGACCTGCTGCTGGACGACGGCGGCCTGCGCGCCCTCGGCGATGTTCGCCGTCACCGTCACCACCCGCGTTCCGTCGACGCGGTTGATGAGCCCGACCTTCGGCTCCGGGACGCGGGTGACGAAGTTGGAGATCGGCACCGCGCCGGCCGGCGTGTTGATCAGCAGCTCGTCGAGCTGGTCGATCGAACGCCGGTCCTCGGGGAAGCGGACCAGGATGTCGACCGACTTGTCGGTCGTCGCCGGCCGGTACTCGCTGATCTTCATCCCGTTCGTCACGAGCTGGACGGCGGTCCCGATCGTGACCGGGCTCGCGCCGAAGCGCGCCGCCTGGATGCGGTCGAAGTCGAGCTTCCAGTCGATGCCCGGAAGCGGCAGGCCGTCGTCGACGTCGCGCGCATCCGGGTTCTCGCGGATGATCGCGGCCGCCTTCCGCGCGGCGGGGAACAGGGCGTCGGGATCGAGCGAGGCGATCTGGAGCGTGATCGGCTTGCCCGTCGGCGGGCCGGCCGCCGGCTTCGTCACCTCGATGACCACGCCGGGAATGTCCTTCGTCCGCTCGCGGATGTCGGCCATGATCTCGCTCGCCTTCCGGCGCTGCTGCCAGTCCACGAACTCGAACTGGACGGTGCCGACCGTGTCCTCGGTGACGTCCGAGGAGCCCCTCTGGCCCTCGCCGGCGCGGGCATAGACGGTCTCGATCTCCTTCATTCCGAGGAGACGGTCCTCCACCTCGTGGACCAGCCGGTCCTTCTCGGAGATCGAGAGATTGCCGCGCGCACGCACCTGGACGAGGCCGTAATCGGGCTCGACCTCGGGGAAGAACTCGACGCCGTTGCCGTACGTCCCGTAGGCCTGGATCACGCCGACGAGGAGCACGGCCGCGAGCGAGAGCGTGACGAGCGGATGCCGGAGTGCTGTGCGCACCGTGAGCATGTAGAGGCCGCGGTCGCTCGCGCGCTCGTCCTTCGCCTGGCCGGGCCGGCCGAGCATCGCGCCGAGCGTCGGGGTGAAGATGAGCGCCACCACCAGCGACGCGGAGAGCGTCGCGATCAGGGTGAGCGGCATGTACTTCATGAACTCGCCGACGATGCCCGGCCAGAACAGGAGCGGCGAGAAGGCGGCGACGCGCGTCGCCGTCGCGGCGATGACGGGCCCGGCCATGCGCTTCGCGGCCATGGAATAGGCGAGCCGCGGCGCCATGCCCTCTGCCATCCGCCGCTCGGCGAATTCCGAGACGATGATGGCGTCGTCGACCAGCATGCCGACCGCGAGGATCAGCGAGAAGAGAACGACGATGTTGACGGTGAGGCCGGCGAGCTGAAGGCCGAGAATGCCGGCGAGGAAGGATGCCGGGATCGCGATCCCGATGAAGAGCGAGGCGCGGCCGCCGAGCACGGTCAGCATGATGATGACGACGAGCAGGACAGCGGTGATGACGCTGTTCTGCAGCTCGTGCAGCATCGTGCGGATATCCTTCGACTTGTCCTGCGTGAAGGTCACCTGCACGGTCGCCGGCCAGGTCCTGCGCAGCTCCTCCACGACGGCCCGCGTCGCGTCGACGGTCTCGATGAGATTGGCGCCGGTGCGCTTGGAGACCTCGATCGTGATCGCCGGCTTGCCGTTCACGCGGGTGATCGATTCCGGGTCCTTGAAGGTCGGCCGCACCTCGGCGACCTCGCCGAGCGTCACGACGGCCGAGCTCGTCGCCGCGACCGGGAAGTTCAGGATGTCCTGCGGCTGCTCGATGAGCGACGGCACCTTCACGGCGAAGCGGCCGGTGCCGCTTTCGAGCGCGCCCGCCGCGACCAGGCTGTTGCCGGCCCGGAAGGAGGCGGCGAGCTGGTCGAGCGAGATGCCGTAGCTCTTCAGGAGCATCGGCTCGGCGATGATCTCCACCACGTCGTCGCGGGCGCCGCGGAGATCGGCGGAGAGGACGCCCGGGATCTGCTCGATCGCCGTCTGCGTCTGGCGCGCGAGCTGGAGCAGCGCGCGCTCCGGCACGTCGCCGCCGAGCGCGACGACGAGCACCGGGAAGAGCGAGAGGTTCACCTCCTGCACGTGCGGCTCGTCTGCGTCCGACGGCAGGTCGCTCTTCGCGTCGTCCACCTTCGCGCGCACGTCGGCGAGCGCGACGTCGGAATCGAAGCCGGCCTCGAATTCCAGGAGCACGTAGCCGCCGCCTTCGAACGCGGCGGAGCGCATCTCCTTCACGTTCGAGACGGACTTGAGCTGCGTCTCGAGCGGCCGCAGGATCAGCCGCTCCGCATCTTCGGGGCTGATGCCGCGCTGCGTCACGTTCACGTAGATGATCGGGACCTTGACGTCCGGCTCCGCCTCCTTGGGGATGGTCATGTAGGCGGAGAAGCCGGCGACCAGGAGGAAGACCAGCGTCGCGATCGTCAGCCGGGCGTGGCTGATCGCATAATCGACCGGATTGGCCATGGTCAGTTCCGGGAGAGAAGGTTGGCCGCGGGCTGCTGGACGACGTCGACGACCTGGCCGTCCTTCACGAAATCCTGGCCCTGCACCACGATCCGGCTGCCGTCCTGCGGACCGGCGACCCAGACCGTGTCGCGCGCGTCCTCGACGATCGCCACCGGCACCGAGGAGACCCTTCCGTCGGCATCGACGGTGCGGATGCTGAGCCGCCCTTCTGCGGAGAAGGTGAGCGCGGAGCGCGGAACCCGGACCGAGTTGACCGGCGCGAGCTTCAGCTCGACCTCGGCGGTGATGCCGTCCGGGATCGCACCGTCGCGGTTCGGCACCTCGACGTCGACGCGGTAGGTGCGCGTCTCGGCGCTCGCCGTCGGCGAGATGAAGCGGACCCGTCCGGGCACGGTCTGCCCCGTCACGAGCCGGACGGTGGCCTCGTCGCCGACCTCGATGCCGGCGAGCTGCCGCTCGGCCACTTCCGCGACCGCCAGCATCGGGTCGAGCGCGATCACCTCGGCGACCGTCGCGCCCGCCTGCAGCGCCTGTCCGGTGGAGACCGGAACGGAGCTCACCGTGCCGGCAATCGGCGCGGTCACCGTGCCGCGCCTCTGTTCGGCCTCGGCCTGGGCGAGCGCCGCCTCGGCGGCCCTGATGTCGGCCTCGAGCTGCGGCTTGTCGAGCGAGGGCGAGATGCCGCGCTCGATCAGCCGGAGCTTCGCCTTGAGCTCGGTCCTGCGCTGCTCGAGCCGCGCCTTCGCCTCGGCGACCTGGGCCTCGCGCGCCTCGTCGGAGAGGACCGCGAGCACGGCGCCCTTCTCGACCTGCTGGCCGCGGGCCACCTTCAGGTCGACGATGATGCCGTTGCCGCGCGCCACTGCGCTCGCGCGGCTGTCGGCCTCGGTCCGGCCCGAAAGCACGATGGTGCGCGCGTGGTCCCCCGCCTGCGCCTCCATCGTCGCGACCTGGAAGCGGGGTTCGGCGTGCTCGGCCTCCTGGGCCGGCGCAACGGCGGCGTCGGCCCGCTCGTCCTGGCGGCCGAGCATGCCCGAGCCGATCCAGCCGATTGCGGCGACGAGGATGACGAACGCGATCAGGCGGCTGGCGAGCATGGTCTGTCCTCCGTGCCGCCGGCGGCGCGCGACAGCACGATCGCGCCGTCCACGAGCGCCTTCACGACGGCGAATACTTCTCTGATCTCACGGTCCGGATCGAAATCGGGGGCGATCGCGCGGCGCACGAAGAGCCCGTCGGCGAGCTTGGCCAGGATCGAGGCGGCGGCCGTCGAATCGACGTCCGGCGCCATCGCGCCGCTCCGCTTGGCGTCCTCGAAGATCTGGATCAGATGCCGGATGATGTCGCGGTCGAACTCGTTGTGGACGCCGGCGACGAGCGGATTGCGCGCCGCCTCGGCCCAGATCTCTAGGCAGAGCGCGGCCTTGTCGCGCTCGCCGTCCTCGAAGTGCTTCCGGCCGAACGCGGCGAAGGCGGCCAGGAAGTTGCCGGGCTCCGGCTGGAACGCCTCGAACTCGGCGGCGAGATCGGCCCGGTCGCGCTCGCAGAGGCCCGCCACCAGCGCGTCCTTGGACGCGAAATAGCGATAGAGGTTGCCGGCGGTCATTCCGGCCTCCTGCGCGACGTCGTTCATGGTCGTGCGATGGAAGCCAGCGCGCGCAAAGCAGCGCCCGGCCGCATCCAGGATGCGGTCGCGCCTGTCCGCGGCCGGCTCCTCGCCGCGCGGTTTTGTACCGAGTTCGCTCATGGGCCCCAAGCGGTGAATGAACGTTCATTCACATGCGCGCACATGCAGGCGGAGTCAAGCCCAGCCGGCTAAGAGCCGCCCGGGGCGGATCCGCTTTCTTAGGCCCGGGTCTCCCGAGCCCGGGCCGGCTACCAGCGCCAGTAGCCGGGATCGAGGAGGATCAGCACGGTGAAAAGCTCGAGGCGTCCGAGGATCATGGCGACGGCGAGGACGGACTTGGCCATGTCCGGCAGGGTCGAGAAATTGCCGGCGGGGCCGACGATCTCGCCGAGGCCCGGCCCAACATTCGAGATCGCCGTCGCCGCCGAGGAAATCGCCGTCACGAAATCGAGCCCGAGCAGCACGAGGATCAGCGTGACGGCGGCCGTGGTCGCGACATAGAGCGTCAGGAAGGCGAGCACCGAGGGCGGGACGTCCTCCGGAATCCGCGCGCCGGCATATTTCATCGCCTCCAGCCGCGACGGGCTCGCGAGCATGCGGAACTGCCGCTTGATGACCTGGAAGAGGATGACGAAGCGGTAGATCTTGATGCCGCCGGCGGTCGATCCCGTGCACCCGCCGACGAAGGTGAGCATGAAGAACAGACCCACGGCGAACGGCCCCCACAGCGTGTAGTCGACGCTCGCATAGCCCGTCGTCGTGACGACCGAGACCGCGTTGAAGGCGACGAGCCGCATCGCATCGTCGAACGCGATCCCGGTCCGAAGCGAGAGCCAGACCGCCGCGAGGAAGGAGACGGCCGCCAGGAAGATCAGGAACCAGCGGGTCTGGGGATCGCGCCCGATGCGCCCAGGCTCGCCGCGGATCGCGGCGATGAAGAGAACGAGCGGCAATCCTCCGCAGATCATGAAGACGACGGCGATCCATTCCAGCGCCTCGCTCTGGAAATGGCCGAAGGAGGCGTCGTGCGTGGAATAGCCGCCGGTCGACAGCGTGGTCATCGCGTGGGCGAGCGCATCGAAGAAGGTCATGCCCGCGGCCGCATAGGCGAGCGTGCAGAGCAGCGTCAGCACGCCGTAGACCGCCGCGATCCAGGCCACGAGGTCGGACGAGCGCGCGAGCACCTTCTCCGAGCGGTCGGAGCTCTCGGCGCGGAAGAGCTGCATGCCGCCGACGCCCAGGAACGGCATGATGATCATGGCGAGCACGATGATGCCGACGCCGCCGATCCATTGCAGCACGGAGCGCCAGAGCAGGATGCCGCGCGGAAGCTCGTCGAGCCCGACGAGGACGGTGGAGCCGGTGGTCGTGAAGCCCGAGGCCGATTCGAAGAAGGCGTCGGCATAGGAGATGCCGAGGCCGAGGAAGGGGATGGCGCCGAAGGCCGGGATCACCGTCCAGACCGCCGCAGTGAGCAGGAAGGCCTGCTTGAGGCGGAGCGTCGAGCGCTCCGTCGTCCGCGTGCTGAGGACGAGGAGGAGCCCGGTCCCGGCCGTCACGGCGCTCGAGAGCACGAAGACGCGCCATTCCGGCGCACCGTTCTGCAGGTCCGTCAAAGCAGGCAGCAGCATCGTCCCGCCGAGGACGACGAGGAGTGCGCCGATGACCTGGATAATCGTCTGGTACTGCGCCACGCCGCCCGCCTCGCCCGCAAGCTAGCGGAAGCGCCGCGGCGGCGGAAGACGGGCCGCAGTCCGGAACTACCCGTCCGGGGCGCGCTGTGCCCGCATCGCCACATGACCCGATCCGCCGGATCGGCCATTATGGGCGTAGCCGGCGCAGAAACACGGTCCCATGCTCGCCCTCGAAATCGCCTTTGTCCTCGTTCTCACGCTCGTCAACGGTGCGCTCGCAATGTCGGAACTCGCGGTCGTGTCCGCCCGCAAGGCGCGGCTCGAGCGGCTGGCGGAGGACGGCAATGCGGGCGCGGCGCGGGCGCTCCGCCTGAAGTCCGATCCGAGCAGGTTCCTGTCGACCGTCCAGGTCGGCATCACGCTGGTCGGCATCCTCGCCGGCGCGGTCGGCGGCGCAACCCTGGCCGAGCGGGTCTCGCCCTGGTTCGAGCGGCTGCCGGCCGTCGGCGCCTATGGCGATACGATCGCGTTCGTGGTGGTCGTCGCATTGATCACCTACGTGTCGCTGGTGATCGGCGAGCTGGTGCCCAAGCGGATCGCGCTCGCCGACCCCGAGCGGATCGCGGCGGCGATGTCGGGCGTGCTCGCGGGCGTCGCCGGCGTCGGCGCCCCCGTTGTCTTCCTTCTCAAGGGCTCGACCGACCTCCTCACCCGCCTCCTCCGCGTGCCGGAAGCCGATGCCGACGTGGTGACGGAGGAGGAGGTGCGCACGCTGATCGCGGAAGGGACGCTCACCGGCGTGTTCGAGCCGGAGGAGAAGGACCTGATCGAGGGGGTGCTGCGCCTCGACGACTGGTCGATCAAGACCGTGATGACGCCGCGGAGCGAAATCGTCTGGATCGACGTGGAGGCGACGGCCGACCAGATCCGCGCCGCGATGGACGAGGGCGGCGTCTCGCGCCTCCTCGTCTGCGAGGGCAGCGTGGACAACCCGGTCGGCACGCTGCACTCGAAGGCCGTGCTCACCCGCGTGCTCGGCGGCGAGCCGATCGACGTGAGGGCGATGATGGAACAGCCGCTCCTCGTTCCGGACACCGTGACCGTCCTGCAGACGCTCGAGCACTTCAAGCGGACGGGCATCCACTTCGCCATCATCGTCGACGAGTACGGGACGAACGAAGGGATCGCCACGCTGACCGACGTCCTGGAGACGATCGCGGGCGAGCTTCCGGAAAGCGGCGAGGAGGCGGAGCCGTTCTTCCGGGAGCGCGGCGACGGCAGCTATTTCGTGGAAGGCCATACGCCGATCGGCGAGTTCTCCGAGGTGCTCGGGCTCGGGCGGGAGATCGGCACGCCGGACTTCCACACCGCCGCCGGGCTGGTACTCGACCGGCTCGGACGGATCCCCGTGGCCGGCGACGCGTTCCGCATCGGCGACTGGCAGATCGAGGTCGCCGACATGGACGAGCGCCGCATCGACAAGCTGATCGCGACGCCGGTCGGGCAGAGCTCACCGGAGGAAGGCGGCCCGCCCTCCGCCTGAGCCGCCCGGCGGCACCACCGGCGCCTGCCGCCGCGAGACGCCGTGCTCCGTCTTCTCCCAGCGGAACGGCGTCCTGAAGAACTGCCAGAGCGCCTGCCAGGCCGCGAGCGACTGCAGCACCCAGTAGAAGGGCAGCGTGGCGATCGACGGTGCAAGCTCCGGGGCGCGTGCGGCGGCAGCACCCCTGAGCGCCGCGAGGAGGCTGCCGACGGAGAACGCGGTCCCGTTGAAGAGCGTCACCAGCACCGTCGCCCATTCGAGGCCCGACCACGGCCTCCCCGAGCCGAGGCTCGGCAGCAGCGCGACGACGAGCGCGAGGAAGGACAGCGGATAGAAGAGGAGGCCGAGAATGCCGCCGGTGATGATCGCGTGCACGGCGACCGCCTCGCGGACCGAAAGACGCCGCCCGCGCGGGATCCCCTCCGCCATCGCGACCAAAGCGGTCTGGATCCAGCCCTTGATCCAGCGCCGGCGCTGCGGCAGCCACTGGGCGAAGCGTACCGGCGCCTCCTCGTAGGTGCGCGAATCGAGCACGCCGGTCAGGTAGCCGAAGCGGGCGAGCCGGACGCCGAGATCCGCGTCCTCGGTCACGTTGAACGGGTCCCAGGCCCCGACCTTCTGCAGCACCCGGCGCGGGAAATGGTTGGACGTGCCGCCGAGCGGGATCGGCACCCGCCAGCAGGCGAGCGCGGGCAGCAGCACCTCGAAATGGGCGGCATATTCGAGCGCGAACATCCTGGCGAACCAGCTGTCGCGGTTTTCCGGCACCAGCGCGGCCTGCACGCAGCCGAGCCGCGGTTCGGCGCGGAAGGCGGCAGCCGCCTTGCGGAGCTGGTCCGGCTCCGGCCGGTCCTCGGCGTCGTAGACGACGACCTGGTCTCCGGTGGCGAGCGGCAAGGCGTAGACGAGCGCCTTCGGCTTGGTGCGCGGCTCGGCCGGCGGGACCGGAACGACCATGAAATTGGCCGGCAGGCCGACCGCCTCGAGCGCCGACCGCGTCTCGCCGTCGTCCGCCTCCACGACGAGGAGCACCTGCAGCTTGGAGCGCGGATAGAGGAGCGCGTCGAGATTGCGGACGAGATCCGGCACCACGGCCGCCTCGCGGTAGAGCGCGACGAGCACCGTGTAGCTCGGGAGCTCGGCGTCCTTGGGATCGGGCCGCCTGCGCCGCCGGCGCGGCCAGAGGGACGCCGCGAGCTTCCAGACGACCGCGTTGGAGAAGACGAAGGAGAGGAGCAGGGCAAAGACGAGGATCGTCTCGGCCGGCGCCGCGCAGAAGCTCGCGACCGTTCCGGCGAAGAGCGCGAACAGCCAGTCGCGGCGGTTGCGCGAGGTCGCGAGCATGCGGGCGGAATGGGCCGGCATGGCGCGGGCGAGGCGGTTCACGGCATAGTGGACGAGCGCCTCGCCGTGGCGGGCGAGGAGGAAGGCCCGGATCGCCTCCGGCGGCACGATCCGCAGCCGGTCCGCCAGCGCCGGGGCGAGCCGGAGGCGCTCGGCGAGCGCCTCCAGTGCAGGTCCGGAGGGCGCCACCGCCAGGATCCGTTCGCCGGCGACGAGCGCGGCGGCGCATTCCGCCCGCCTGAGCGCCTCCGAGGGCGGAGGACGGGTGTCGGGATCGCGCTCGGCATGGTCGAGGCTCGGGAGGAACCGTACGCCGAGCTGGCCGGCGAGCGCCTGCCAGTAGGCCGTGCGGCGGAAATGCCGGCAGGCGAGCAGTTCGTCCGTCTCGGACGTGCCGCGCAGCCGGGCAAGCTCGCGGGCGAGCGCAACGGCGCGCGGCGATGCGAAGGCGGGGCCCGCGGCGGACCCGCCGATCCGGCCATGCCGGCGGGGCGGAACGCCGCCGCCCGGT
>NZ_SPKJ01000125.1 GCF_009866965.1 Propylenella binzhouense
CCGCCCCAGCCCGGGCCCGCGCCCGCGCCGGGGCCGCCGCCCCAGCCGCCCATCATGCCGGGGCCCATGCCCCACCAGCCGCCCATCATGCCGGGTCCGCCGTCGTTGCGCATCTGCTCGTGCCAGGCGCGCCAGCGGTCCCGCCAGTCCGGTCCGTCGTCGCCGGGCTGCTGCGCGCCCTGGCCGCTCTCGTTCATCTTCGCGGAATCCTGCGGCGGCTGCCCTCCGCTCGCGCCGCCCTGCGTCTGCGCCAGGGACGGGCCGATGCCCAGCGCCACGAGGGCCGCGAGGCTCGCGCCGGCGATCAATCCGAAACGGGTCATGTCTTCCTCCGTCTTCGTGCGGTGCCGTTCCATCGGCCGGCACGGGCCCGGGGGCGCGGCGCGGACCGGAAGGCACTGGGACGATAGCTAGGGGCGGTCGGGAGGGACGCGATATGATCCAGATCATTCCGGAGGGCGACCGATGACCGCACCGGCGGGCCCGCACCGGGGAGCGTCCGGCACGTGCCTGCGCGCGAAGGCCGCGTCGGGACGGCGCCGTCCCGGCCGCTTGCTCTGTCGTCTTGCCCGGGCCTGACCCGGGCATCCATCGGCTCCCGGCCGCTTGCTCTGTCGTCTTGCCCGGGCTTGACCCGGGCATCCATCGGCCTCTCTGCTAATGGGTCGCCGGATCAAGTCCGGCGATGACGACGGAGAGGGCGTGGCAAGACCGCGCGCATCGCCGGATCGGACCCCGCGATGGCGACAGGCCGCCCGTTCCGTTCAAGGCCCGGCCGCCTGCTCTGTCGTCTTGCCCGGGCTTGACCCGGGCATCCATCGGCCTCTCTGCTAATGGGTCGCCGGATCAAGTCCGGCGATGACGACGGAGAGGGCGTGGCAAGGCCGCGCGGATCGCCGGATCGGACCCCGCGATGGCGACAGGCCGCTCGTTCCTTTCAAGGCCCGGCCGCTTGCTCTGTCGTCTTGCCCGGGCCTGACCCGGGCATCCATCGGCCCCCGGCCGCTTGCTCTGTCGTCCTGCCCGGGCTTGACCCGGGCATCCATCGGCCCCCGGCCGCTTGCTCTGTCGTCCTGCCCGGGCTTGACCCGGGCATCCATCGGCCTCTCTGCTAATGGGTCGCCGGATCAAGTCCGGCGACGACGACGGCGGGTGAGGCGAAGCCGCGCGGATCGCCGGATCGAGTCCGGCGATGACGACGGTGGGTGAGGTGAAGCCGCGCGGATCGCCGGGTCAAGCCCACTGCTGTCCGGTTTAATTTTCTGGACTGGGTGCACGGTGTTGATTCTACTCGTGTTCAGACGTTGGCGCGTCTTCCGGACACGACAGGGGGCAACACCGTGCGGCATCACAATAGCGTTTTCCACGATGTCCTGAAGCAGGTTCCGTGGGGCGTGTTCGAGCGGCTGGTGGAAGAACACGCGGCGGACAAGCACGTGCGGCGGCTGTCGACGAAGAGCCAGTTCATCGCGCTCCTCTACGGGCAGCTTGCCGGGGCGGTGAGCCTGCGCGAGACCGTCGAGGGGCTCGCGAGCCATGCCGCTCGCCTCTACCATGTGGGCGCCAGGCCGGCGGCGCGCTCGACGCTGGCCGACGCCAACGCCCGGCGGCCGAGCGCGGTGTTCGGCGGGCTGTTCGCCGCCATTCTCGCCCAGGCGCAGCGGGGCCTGCGCCGGAAGCTGGGCGAGGCCGTCTACCTGATCGATTCGACGGGCCTGCGGCTGCGCGGGGCGGGCAGCGACTGGGCCCGCTTCTCGGCCCATGCCTGCGGCGCCAAGCTGCACGTCGTCTATGACGCGGATGCCGAGCGGCCGATCTATGCGGCGCTCACCGCGGCCAGGGTCAACGACATCACCGCCGCCAAGGCGATGCCGATCGAGGCCGGCGCCACCTACGTCTTCGACCTCGGCTATTACGACTACGGCTGGTGGGCCGGGATGGCCGCCCGCGGCTGCCGCCTCGTCACCCGCTTCAAGGCCACCACGCCGCTGACGGTGACCGCCGAGCGCGCGCTGCCCGAGGACGCCACGGCCATCCTCTCCGACCGCATCGGCCTGCTTCCCCGGCGCCAGGCCGCAAGCCGCACCAACCCGTTCTCCGATCCGGTGCGCGAGGTGCGCGTGCGCATCGACACCGGCAGGGTGCTGCGCATCCTCACCAACGACCTCGACGCCCCGGCCCAGGAGATCGCCGCGCTCTACCGGCGGCGCTGGGCCATCGAGCTGTTCTTCCGATGGGTCAAGCAGACGCTCAGGATCCGGCACTTCCTCGGCCTCAGCGAGAACGCCGTGCGCATCCAGGTCGCCGTCGCCCTCATCGCCTTCCTCATCCTGCGGCTCGCCCAGGCCGCCCAGACCGCCGTCGAAAGCCCCCTCGCCTTCGCCCGCCTGGTGCGCGTCAACCTCATGCACAAGCGCCGCATCGACCGGCTGACCGGCCACGATCCACCCGCCGAACCCTCCAACCAGATGGTCCTCCAATGGGCGTGAAATCAAACCGGACAGCAGTGGGTCAAGCCCGGCGATGACGACGGAGCGGGACGCGAAGGCGGTGGGGTCGCGCGGCTAAGGCGATGACGACGGGGGCGAGGCGGCGGGGGTCGCGCGGCTGAGGCGATGACGACGGAGGGGAAAGCGACGCGGCACGAGTCGCCAAGCCGACCTTCAACACCGCCGCTTGCTCTGTCGTCCTGCCCGGGCTCGACCCGGGCATCCACGGCGGCGTCCGATCGCATCGTGACCGTTCTCTGGATCGCCGGCTCACGTCCGGCGACGACGACGGAAAGGGACGCGAGGCGGCGGGGGTCGCGCGGCTGAGGCGATGACGACGGAGGGGAAAGCGAGGCGGCACGTGTCGCCAAGCCGACCTTCAAGGCCGCCCCTTGCTCTGTCGTCCTGCCCGGGCTTGACCCGGGCATCCACGGCGGCGTCCGATCCGCGGCCGCCTTCTGGATCGCCGGATCAAGTCCGGCGATGGCGACAGGGGCGCTCGGTCCGATCTGGATCGCCGGATCAAGTCCGGCGTTGGCGACGAAAGGACGGCGGCGGGCCGCCCCGGCGCGCCTTAGCCGCGCATCGCCGCGAAGGCCTGGTCGAGATCGGCGAGGATGTCCTCGAGATCCTCCAGCCCGATATGGAGGCGGATGACCGGGCCCTCGCGCCAGGGCCGGACGGTGCGCGTGTGCCGCAGCTCGCCGAGCACCGCGAGGCTCTCGAAGCCGCCCCAGGAATAGCCGAGGCCGAAGAGCCGGAGCGCGTCCAGGAAGCGCTTCGCCTCGTCCTCCCCGGCATCGAGCACGAAGCCGAAGAGGCCGCTCGCGCCGGCGAAGTCGCGACGCCAGAGCGCATGGCCGGGATCGCCCGGAAGTGCGGGACTGAGCACGCGCGCAACTTCGGCGCGGCCCGCGAGCCAGCGGGCGGCGGCGAGCGCGTTCTCCTGGTGCCGCGCGAGCCGGACATGCATGGTGCGCAGGCCCCTCAGCGTCAGCCAGATCTCCTCCGTCCCGGCCTGGACGCCGAGATTGCGGTGGATGCGCTTCAGCGCCGCAAAGCTGCGCGCATTCGCCGAGACGGAGCCAATGAGGAGATCGGAATGGCCGGCGAAATATTTGGTGCCGGCCGAGATCGACAGGTCGACGCCGTATTCGAGCGGGCGGTAGAAGAGCGGCGTCGCCCAGGTATTGTCCATCATGGTGACGGCGCCGGCGGCCTCCGCGGCGGCGACGAGCGCGGCGATGTCCGGCATCTCGAAGGTGAGCGAGCCCGGCGCCTCGATGAAGATGATGGTGCGCTCGTCGAGCGCCCCGAGCTCCGGGGCGAGCGGATCGTAGTAGCGCGCCGCCACGCCGAGATCCGGCAGGCTCTCGTCGCAGAAGCGGCGCGTCGGCCCGTAGACATTGTCCGGCACCAGGATGGTGCCGCCCGGCTTCGCCGCGGAAAGGATCGCGACGGTGACGGCGGCGAGCCCGGAGGGGACGAGAACCGTGCCGGCCGCGCCCTCGAGCGCGGTCAGGATCTCCGTGAGCGCCTCGATGGTCGGCGTGTTCGTGAGGCCGTAGGGATAGAGGTGCCCGGTCCGGCCCTCCATGGCGGCGACGCTCTCGAAGAGCACCGTCGAGGCCCTGACCAGCGGCGGGTTGACGAAGCCGTGGAAGCGCTCGGGGTGGCGCCCTCCGTGGGTGAGCAGGGTCGCCATGCCGCTCCCGCGTGGCGCAGTCTTGTCCCCGTCGCGGTCGTCGCTGCTCATGAAACCTCCAAGAAGTGCCTTTTCACTGGCAGAAGCTGCTGCGAATTCCGGCAGGCGGGCGCCTTGACCGGCGCAGACATTTGGCCTGTGATGGGCGCAAATGTGGAGAGAATACGTCGCAACATGTCCCCGAGCGGTCATCCCGGCCGCCGGAACTGCCTCTGCGAGGTCTCCATGTTCGGTCAACTGGGGAAACAGGGCTGGCTCATCATGAAAGCGACCTCACTGCCGCTCGCGCTTGGTCTCGTACTTGGTCTCGGCGCCGCCGCTCATGCCGCGACGCTCGACGACGTGAAGGCGAAGGGCTTCCTGCAATGCGGTGCCAATACCGGCCTGCCCGGATTCGCGGCGCCCGACAATGCCGGCAACTGGACCGGCTTCGACGTCGATTATTGCCGCGCCGTGGCCGCGGCGATCTTCGGCGATCCGAGCAAGGTGAAGTTCACGCCGCTCTCCGCCAAGGAACGCTTCACGGCGCTCCAATCCGGCGAGGTCGACGTGCTGATCCGCAACACGACCTGGACGATGTCGCGCGACACCTCGCTCGGCCTGAAGTTCGCCGGCGTCAACTATTACGACGGCCAGGGCTTCATGGTGCGCAAGGATCTCGGCGTCTCCTCCGCGCTGGAGCTTTCCGGCGCCTCGATCTGCGTCCAGACCGGCACGACGACCGAGCTCAACCTCGCCGACTACTTCCGCGCCAACAAGATGGACTACAACCCGGTCGTCTTCGAGAAGCTCGATGAGACCAATTCCGCCTATGACAGCGGCCGCTGCGACGCGCTCACCACCGACGCATCGGGCCTCTATGCGACGCGCCTCACGATGAAGAGCCCGGGCGACCACATGGTGCTGCCGGAGATCATCTCGAAGGAGCCGCTCGGCCCGGTCGTCCGCCAGGGGGACGACCAGTGGTTCAACGTGGTCAAGTGGACGCATTTCGCGCTCCTCGATGCGGAGGAGCTCGGCGTCACGCAGGCCAATGTCGAGGAGATGAAGACGTCCGACAATCCGGAGATCAAGCGGCTTCTCGGCGTCGACGGCACCTTCGGCCAGGCGATCGGCCTCAGCAACGACTGGGTCGTGAACATCATCAAGGGCGTCGGCAATTACGGCGAGATCTTCGAGCGCAACATCGGCACCAGCTCGCCGCTTGAGATCGAGCGCGGCCTGAACGCGCTCTGGACCGACGGCGGGATCCAGTACGGAATGCCGGTCCGCTGAGCGGGATCTCCGCGGCCGCACTTCCTGCGGCCGCGGCTCACGCGGAGCGCACGGCATGGCCCATCCGATCGCTGAGGACGCCCCGCTCAGGACCGCGGAGCCGCGGGTGTCGTTCCTGAACGACCCCGTGAAGCGCGGACTGCTCGTCCAGTTCGTGCTGCTCGTCCTGGTCGTCGGCTTCTTCGCCTGGATCGTCACCAACACCGCGGAGAACCTGCAGCGCGCGAACATCGCCTCGGGCTTCGGCTTCCTCGATTACCGGGCCGGCTTCGACATCGCGCAGTCTGTTGTGCCGTACAGCCAGGATGCGAGCTACGGCTACGCGCTGCTCGTCGGCTTCATCAACACGCTCGTCGTCGCCGTGCTCGGCGTCGTCATCGCGAGCTTCATCGGTCTCCTCGTCGGCATCGGCCGGCTTTCGTCCAACTGGCTGGTGCGGCAGATCTCGACCGCCTATGTCGAGACCTTCCGCAACATCCCGCCGCTCCTCGTCATCTTCTTCTGGTATTTCGGCGTGCTCGCCGTGCTGCCGCAGCCGCGCGACGCGCTCAGCCTCGGCTTCGGCTTCAGCCTCAGCAACCGCGGCATGTTCACGCCGCGCCCGCTCTTCGAGCCCGCCTTCTGGGTGGTCGTCGCCGGCTTCGCCGTCGGAATCGCCATGACGGTCGCCTTCTCGGCCTGGGCGAGGCGCAAGCAGATGCGGACCGGGCAGCAGACGCGCGTGCTTCCCGCCGCGCTCGCGCTGATCGTCGGGCTGCCTCTCGTCCTCTTCGTCCTCGCCGGCAGCCCGATGTCGCTGGAATTCCCGCAGCAGACCCGGTTCAATCTCGTCGGCGGGCTGCAGGTGAAGCCGGAATTCATCGCGCTGATGCTGGCGCTCTCGATCTACACCGCCGCCTTCATCGCCGAGATCGTGCGCGCCGGCATCCTCGCCGTGAGCCACGGCCAGACGGAAGCCGCCCATTCCCTGGGACTGCGGCCAGGCCCGACGCTCCGCCTCATCGTCATCCCGCAGGCGCTGAGGGTCATCATCCCGCCGCTCACGAGCCAGTATCTGAACCTCACCAAGAACTCCTCGCTCGCGGTCGCGATCGGCTATCCGGACCTCGTCTCCGTCGGCGGCACGATCCTGAACCAGACCGGGCAGGCCGTGGAGATCGTGATCATCTGGATGGCCGTCTATCTCGGCATCAGCCTCGCGACGTCGCTGTTCATGAACTGGTTCAACCGCCGGGTCGCGCTGGTGGAGCGGTAGCATGTCCGATCTCCAGGCCCAGACCGACCTCTATTTCGTGCGCCGCGAGCTCGCGCCGCCCGAGCCTCCGCCGGAGCGCACGAGCGGTCCCGTCACCTGGCTCAGGAAGAACCTCTTCGCCACGCCCACCGACGCGGTGATGACGATCCTCGCGCTGCTGTTCGTCGCCTATGCGCTGCCGGGCATCCTGGAATGGGCGCTCTTTAAGGCGGTCTGGGACGGCGCGGACCGCACCGCCTGCCTCGGCGATGTCGGCGCGTGCTGGGCCTTCGTGAAGGCCAAGTTCCCGCAGTTCATCTACGGCCGCTATCCGCTCGAAGAGCGCTGGCGGGTCGACATCGTCTTCTTCCTGCTCGCCGCCGGGCTCATCCCGATGGCGATTCCGGCGGCGCCCTGGAAGCGCTTCAATCTCATCTTCCTGATGCTCGTCCTGCCGGTCGTCTCCTTCCTCCTGCTGACGGGCGGGGCGTTCGGGCTAGAGGAGGTCGAGACGGCGCTCTGGGGCGGGCTGCTCGTGACGCTCGTCGTCTCCTATATCGGGATCGTGGTGTCGCTGCCGCTCGGGATCCTGCTCGCGCTCGGCCGGCGCTCGGATCTGCCCGCGGTCCGCTTCTTCTCAATCGGCTTCATCGAGCTCTGGCGCGGCGTGCCGCTCATCACGGTCCTCTTCATGGCGAGCGTGATGCTGCCGCTCTTCCTGCCCGCGGGCATGAACTTCAACAAGCTGCTGCGGGCGCTGATCGGGGTCGCCCTGTTCTCGTCGGCCTATGTCGCGGAGGTGATCCGGGGCGGGCTCCAGGCGATCCCCAAGGGCCAGTACGAGGCGGCCCGGGCGCTTGGGCTCGGCTACTGGCAGATGATGCGCCTCATCGTCCTGCCGCAGGCGCTGAAGCTCGTCATTCCGGGCATCGTCAACAGCTTCATCTCGCTCCTCAAGGACACGAGCCTCGTCTACATCATCGGGCTCTTCGACCTGCTCGGCATCGTCCGGCTGAACTTCAGCGACGCCAACTGGGCGACGCCGGAGACGCCGGCGACCGGCCTCGTCTTTGCCGCGCTCGTCTTCTGGATCTTCTGCTTCGGGATGTCGCGCTATTCCCAGGGCCTCGAGCGCAGGCTCAATACCGGCCATAAGCGTTAGGAGCCGCCATGAGCGAGAGCGCCGCCCTCGACCAGGACCTCGAAGTCCACCGCGACCGGCTGAAGGTGTCCTCCTCGGAGGTCGCCGTCGAGCTCGTCGGCGTCAACAAGTGGTACGGCGAGTTCCACGTGCTGCGCGACATCAACCTCAAGGTGATGAAGGGCGAGCGGATCGTCATCTGCGGCCCCTCCGGCTCGGGCAAGTCGACGCTCATCCGCTGCATCAACCGGCTCGAGGAGCACCAGAAGGGCCGCATCGTCGTCGACAAGATCGAGCTCACCAACGATCTCAAGCGCATCGACGAGGTGCGCCGCGAGGTCGGCATGGTGTTCCAGCACTTCAACCTCTTCCCGCACCTCACGATCCTGGAGAACTGCACGCTCGCGCCGATCTGGGTACGCAAGATGCCGAAGAAGGAGGCGGAGGAGATCGCGATGCAATATCTCCGGCGCGTGAAGATCCCCGAGCAGGCCAACAAATATCCCGGCCAGCTCTCCGGCGGCCAGCAGCAGCGCGTGGCGATCGCGCGCGCGCTCTGCATGAACCCGCGCATCATGCTCTTCGACGAGCCGACCTCCGCGCTCGACCCCGAGATGATCAAGGAGGTCCTCGACGTGATGGTCGGGCTCGCGGAGGAGGGGATGACGATGCTTTGCGTGACCCACGAAATGGGCTTCGCGCGCCAGGTCGCGAACCGGGTCATCTTCATGGATGCGGGCCAGATCATCGAGCAGAACGACCCCTTGACCTTCTTCACGAACCCGCAGCACGAGCGCACGAAGCTCTTCCTGTCGCAGATCCTGCACTGAGCGTCCGCAGATGCGAAGAACCCGGGCCTGAGGCCCGGGTCCGCAGGCATTCGCGGCCGGAAGGCTCCGTCCGTTGCCGGGCGGCTATTGCGGCTGCTGCATCGGCTGCTGGCCCTGCTGGTCGCTCTGGACGAGGGGTGTGATCCGCCGCACGGTCACGCGCCGGTTCTGCTCCTCGGGCCCGTCGGTCTGCACCTTCAGATATTGCTCGCCATAGCCCTGGGTGACGAGGTTCTCCGCCGGGATCTGCCAATTGCTCGAGAGCGCGAGCGCGACCGATTCCGCCCGCCGGTCCGACAGCACGAGATTGTCCTCGTCCGACCCGACCGCGTCGGTATGGCCCTCGATCAGATAGACCTCGCTCGGGTTCTGCCGGATGATGTCCTGGATGGCCATCCCGATCGCTCCGAGATTGGCGATCTGCGAGGGGCCGATATCGGCGCTGCCGAACTCGAAGGTGATCGTGTCGATATCGACCCGCGGCACCATATCGCGCAGGCGCACGTTCTCGCGGACCTCGTCGACCGAATAGACCTGATTGATCGGCTCCA
This sequence comes from Propylenella binzhouense, assembly GCF_009866965.1. Taxonomy (GTDB): domain Bacteria; phylum Pseudomonadota; class Alphaproteobacteria; order Rhizobiales; family Afifellaceae; genus Propylenella; species Propylenella binzhouense. Next base: position 9,226 of record NZ_SPKJ01000125.1, read on the forward strand.
CCGGCGGGGCGATCAGCGCCGCGCGGATGTCGGCCGGCGAGGCCCAGTCGGTTTCGACGATATACTGATCCTGCGGGATCGGAACGACGAGCGGGGGCAGGGTGGCGTCGTAATAGCCCGGGTCGCGCTCGACATAGGTCGGGGCGTAGAGCGCATTGACGAGCACGACCTCCCGCCGGTTGGGCAGGATCCTGACGCGATAGACGATGTCGCCCCACGAATTGTAGATGGTGACGACTTGCGATCCGTCCGCGAGCACCACCGTCACTTCGTACATGCCGTTGTCGCGCGGCCGCTCGATGATGTTGCGCGCCCGGAAGCCGAGCCGCGCGATGTCGTTCTTGCGGACCATCACGCGATCGCCTTGCTCGACGATCACGCGGTCGCCCTGGCGGGAGACGACGTTCGCCTGCGGCGGGATGCGCACGTTCTGCGGCAGCTCGGCCCGGCCCGGACCCTGGCCGCCACCCTGTGCCGCTCCGGGCGCGCCCTGGCCGGGTCCCATGCCGCCGGGGCCCTGGCCGCCGGGCGCCTGCCCGCCGGGC
>NZ_SPKJ01000126.1 GCF_009866965.1 Propylenella binzhouense
CGCCGCCCGGCGCGAGGCACGCCTCGCCCGCATCGACCGGATCGCCCGCCCGCTCGCCGCGCTCGGCCTCGGCTGGCTCGTCGCGCCGATCCGCATCGCCGCCGGCGACCGCTCGCCGGCGCAGATGAAGGCGGTCGGAAGCCAGATCGCGGTGCCGGTCCTCGGCATCGTCGCCTTCCTGCTGGCCTGGGCCGCGCTTGCGCCGCGAGTCGAAACCTCGCTCGGCGCCATTCCCGGCCCGGCCGCGGTCTGGGAACAGGCGACGACGCTTTACGGCGAGCACGCGGCCGAGCGCCGGCGCGCGGCGGAGTTCTACGAGCGGCAGGCGGAGCGGAACGAGAAGCTCGTCGCGGCAGGCGAAAGCGAGCGCGTGAAATGGCGGGACTATACCGGGCGGCCGACCTATCCCGACCAGATCCTCACCAGCCTGAAGACGGTGGCGATCGGCTTCCTGATCGGGACCCTGGTGGCGGTGCCGCTCGGGATCGCCTGCGGCCTCTCGCCAACCTTCAACGGCGCGATCAACCCGCTCGTCCAGATCTTCAAGCCGGTCTCGCCGCTCGCCTGGCTGCCGCTCGTCACGATGGTGGTCTCCGCGCTCTACGCCAATGCGAGCGCCGCCCTGCCGAAATCGCTCGTCATCTCGGCGATCACGGTCACGCTCTGCTCGCTCTGGCCGACGCTCATCAACACGGCCGTCGGGGTCGCCTCGATCGACAAGGACCTCCTCAACGTCAGCCGCGTGCTGAACCTCTCGACCCGGAAGAAGCTGACCAAGCTCGTGCTTCCCTCCGCGCTGCCGCTCATCTTCACCGGGCTCCGCCTGTCGCTCGGGGTTGGCTGGATGGTGCTGATCGCGGCCGAGATGCTCGCCCAGAATCCCGGGCTCGGGAAGTTCGTCTGGGACGAGTTCCAGAACGGGTCCTCCAACTCGCTCGCCCGCATCATGGTCGCGGTGCTGACGATCGGGATCATCGGCTTCCTGCTCGACCGCGCCATGCAGGCGCTCCAGGCCGCCTTCACCCATTCCGCGGCGCGCTGAGGGGAGCGGGAGCATGGCCTTTCTCGAGCTCAGCAACGTCACCAAGGGCTACGGCGCCGGCGCCGCCCGCCACGAAGTGCTCGGCGGGATCGACCTTTCGGTCGCGGAAGGCGAGTTCGTCGCGATCGTCGGCTTCTCCGGATCGGGCAAGACGACGCTCGTCTCCGCCATCGCCGGGCTCGTGGCGCCGGATGCCGGCGAGATCACCGTCCGCGGCGCGCCCGTGACGGGCCCCTCGCCCGCCCGCGGCGTCGTGTTCCAGTCCTATTCGCTGATGCCGTGGCTGACGGCGGAGGAGAACGTCGCGCTCGCCGTCGATTCGATCTTCGCCGCCGAGAGCCGCGCCGCGCGGCGGGCCCGCGTCGAGCGCTACATCGCGATGGTGGGGCTCACCCACGCCCGGACGCGCCGGCCGGCCGAGCTCTCCGGCGGCATGCGCCAGCGCGTCGCCGTCGCCCGCGCGCTCGCCACCGAGCCCGAGCTGCTGCTCCTCGACGAGCCGCTCTCCGCGCTCGACGCCCTGACCCGCGCGAAGCTCCAGGACGAGATCGTCGAGATCTGGTCGAAGGAGAAGCGCACCGTCATCCTCATCACCAACGACGTCGACGAGGCAATCCTCCTCGCCGACCGCGTGATCCCGCTCACGCCCGGCCCCGCCGCCCGGCTCGGGCCCGGCTTCGAGGTCGACCTGCCGCGCCCGCGCGACCGCGCCGCGCTCAACCACGACGAAGGGTTCCGCCGGCTCCGCAGCGCGATCATCCGCTATCTCGACGAGGCGGGCGGCGCGCGCCAGCAGGGGGCGGCCGCCGAGCCGAGACCCGAGCCGAATGCGGTCGTGCCGTTCCCCCGCAAGCCCGCACCGCCAAGGGCCTACCGCGAAGCCTCGGCCTCGCCGATCGAGGCCCGCTACGTCGAGTTCGCCGCGGTGAGCAAGACGTTCCCCACCCCGAAGGGCCCGCTGACGGTGGTGGAGGACTTCTCCCTCAAGATGCGGAAGGGCGAGTTCGTCTCGCTGATCGGCCATTCCGGCTGCGGCAAGTCGACCGTACTCGGCATGGCGGCGGGCCTTCTCGAGGTCTCGGGCGGCGGCATCGTGCTCGACGGGACCGAGGTCACCGGCGCCGGGCCGGAGCGCGCGGTCGTGTTCCAGTCGCCCTCGCTCTTCCCGTGGCTCACGGCGCGCGAGAACGTCGCGCTCGGCGTCGAGCGCGTCTATCCGAAGGCGGGCGCGGCGGAGCGGCGCGAGATCGTCGAGTACTACCTCGCCCGGGTCGGGCTCGCCGAGGCGATGGACCGCCGTGCCGCGGAGCTCTCCAACGGCATGAAGCAGCGCGTCGGGATCGCCCGCGCCTTCGCGCTCTCGCCCAAGCTCCTCCTCCTCGACGAGCCCTTCGGCATGCTCGACAGCCTGACCCGCTGGGAGCTGCAGGACGTGCTGATGGACGTCTGGAAGAGGAGCAGCGTCACGGCGATCTGCGTCACCCACGATGTCGACGAGGCGATCCTGCTTGCCGACCGGATCGTGATGATGACGAACGGCCCGCGCGCCCGGATCGGCGCCGTGCTGGAGATCGACCTGCCGCGGCCGCGCGCCCGCAAGGCGCTGCTCGGGCTCCCCGAATTCTACGAGTACCGCGAGGAGCTCCTCGGCTTCCTCGAGGCCTACGAGGGCGGCGCGAACCCCGATCCGGCGCATCTCGAGGCGATCCGGCTGAAGCGCGCCGGCCGCACGTCTCCCGGCGACCGAAGCACCCGCCTCGCGGCGGCGGAATAGGAGATCCGACCATGACCCCCGATGAAATCGCCCGCGTGCAGGACTCGTTCGCGAAGGTCGCGCCGATCGCCGACGCCGCGGCGGGCCTCTTCTACGCCCGCCTGTTCGAGACCGCGCCCGAGGTCCGCCCGCTCTTCAAGGGCGACATGGCCGAGCAGGGGCGGAAGCTCATGGCGACGCTCGCGATGGTCGTGAACGGGCTCAGGGACCCGGCGGCGATCGTGCCGGGCGCGCAGCGGCTCGCGGTGCGCCATGCCGGCTACGGCGTGACGCCGGCGCATTACGCCCCGGTCGGGGCCGCCCTCCTCTGGACCCTCGAACAGGGGCTCGGCGACGCCTTCGATCCGGAGACGAAGGCCGCCTGGAGCGCCGCCTACACGCTGCTCTCGGCCGTCATGATCGACGCGGCCGAAGCGAGCCGGGTCGCCGCGGAGTAGCCCGACATGACCGAGAAACTCGTCGTCATCGGAAACGGCATGGCCGCCGGCCGTGCGCTGGAGCATCTCTTCGAAGAGGCGCCCGGGCGCTACGAGGTGACGCTCTTCGGCGCCGAGCCGCGGGTGAACTACAACCGGATCATGCTGTCGCCGGTCCTTGCCGGCGAGAAGGCCTATCCCGACATCCTCATCCACGACGAGGCCTGGTACCGCCGCCACGGCGTCCGGCTCCGCGCCGGCCGGAAGATCGTGGCGATCGACCGCGCGGCGAAGACGGTGACGGCGTCCGACGGCACCGAGACGCCCTATGACAGGCTGCTCCTCGCCACCGGCTCCGATCCGATCATCATCCCGCTGCCGGGGCACCGGCTCCCGGGCGTGGCGACCTTCCGCGACCTCGACGACGTCGAGACGATGCTGAAGGCGGCCGAGAGCGGCGGCCGCGCCGTCGTGATCGGCGGCGGCCTGCTCGGCCTCGAGGCGGCGGCGGGGCTGAAGGGGCGCGGCATGGCGGTGACCGTCGTCCATCTCGCCCCGACGCTGATGGAGCGCCAGCTCGATCCCGCCGCCGGCTACCTGCTGCAGAAGGAGCTCGAGGGCCGCGGCATCCGGGTCGTCACCCGCGCGAACACGAAATCGATCGACGGGGTCGACCGGGCCGAGAGCGTGACGCTCGACGACGGCACCGAGATTCCGGCCGATCTGGTGGTGATGGCGGTCGGCATCCGCCCGTCGACCGCGCTCGCCAAGGCGGCGGGGCTCGCGGTCAATCGCGGCGTGCTGGTGGACGATTCCATGCGCACCAGCGACCCCGAGATCCTGGCGGTCGGCGAATGCGTCGAGCATCGCGGCCAGTGCTACGGCCTCGTCGCACCCCTCTACGAGATGGCGAAGGTCGCGGCCGCCCGGCTCGCCGGCGACGAGGCCGCCGCCTATGCCGGCTCGGTCACCTCGACCAAGCTCAAGGTGACCGGGATCGACCTCTTCTCCGCCGGCGACTTCGCTGAGTGCGAGGGGCGCGAGGAGATCGTGCTCCGGGACGCCTCGCGCTCCGTCTACAAGCGCCTCGTGATCGAGGCCGACCGCATCGTCGGCGCGGTGCTCTACGGCGACACCGCGGACGGCGGCTGGTTCTTCGACCTGATGCGGGAGAAGACCGCGATCGCCGATCTCCGCGAGACGCTGATCTTCGGCCGCGCCTATGCCGGAGGCGCCCCGCTGGACCCTATGGCGGCCGTTGCAGCCTTGCCGGATAGTGCGGAGATCTGCGGCTGCAACGGCGTGTGCAAGGGGACGATCGTCTCCGCCATCACGGCCAAGGGGCTGACCGGCCTCGACGAGGTGCGCGCCCATACCAAGGCCTCCAACAGCTGCGGCTCCTGCACGGGGCTCGTGGAACGGCTCCTTTCCGCGACGCTCGGCGGCGCCTACACGCCGAAGGCGGTGAAGCCGGTCTGCGGCTGCACCGAGCTCGGCCACGGCGAGCTGCGCCGGCTGATCGCGGCGAAGGAGCTGAAGACGATCCCGGCCGTGATGCAGGAGCTCGAATGGGCGACCTCCTGCGGCTGCGCCAAGTGCCGCCCGGCGCTCAACTACTACCTGCTCGCGGCCTGGCCGGGCGAATATGCGGACGACGCGCAGTCGCGCTTCGTCAACGAGCGCGTCCACGCCAACATCCAGAAGGACGGCACCTATTCGGTGGTGCCGCGCATGTGGGGCGGCGTGACGAGCGCCCGCGAACTGAGGGCGATCGCGGATGTCGTGGAGAAGTTCGCGATCCCGACCGTGAAGTGCACCGGCGGCCAGCGCATCGACATGCTGGGCGTGAGGAAGGAGGACCTGCCCGCCGTCTGGGCCGACCTCAACGCCGCCGGCCTCGTCTCCGGCCATGCCTACGGCAAGGCGCTGCGCACCGTGAAGACCTGCGTCGGATCCGACTGGTGCCGCTTCGGCACGCAGGATTCGACCGGCCTCGGCATCCGGCTGGAGAAGTTCATGTGGGGCGCCTGGACGCCTGCGAAGGTGAAGCTCGCGGTCTCCGGATGCCCGCGCAACTGCGCCGAGGCGACCTGCAAGGACATCGGCGTGGTCTGCGTCGAATCCGGCTACGAGATCCATGTCGGCGGCGCCGCCGGGCTCGACATCAAGGGCACCGAGGTGCTCGGCCGGGTGGCGAGCGAGGACGAGGCCCTCGAGACGATCGTGGCGATCGTCCAGCTCTATCGCGAGCAGGGCTGGTACCTCGAGCGCATCTACAAATGGATGGCGCGCGTCGGGCTGGAGACGATCCGGGCCCAGGCCCTCGACGACCGCGCCGGCCGCCGCGCGCTCTTCGACCGCTTCGCCTTCTCGCAGCGCTTCTCGCAATCCGACCCGTGGGAGCCGCGCGCGCGCGGCGCCGAGGCGCACGAATTCCGTCCGATGGCCGATTTGCGGGCGCTGGAGGCGGTCCGATGAACGCGATGACGGCGGACTGGATCGAGATCGGCCGCGTCGAGGACGTGCCGCTGCGCGGCGCCCGCACCGTCAAGACGCCGGCCGGCGACATCGCCGTGTTCCGGATCGCGACCGGCGAGATGCTGGCGATCGAGGACCGCTGCCCGCACAGAGGCGGCCCGCTCAGCCAGGGCATCGTGCACGGGGACGCGGTCACCTGCCCGCTTCACAACTGGGTGCTGAGCCTGCGCACCGGCGAGGCGCAGGGCGCCGACAGAGGCTGCGCGAAGACGATCCCGCTCCGCATCGAGGACGGCCGCGTCCTGCTTGCGGCGCGGGTGCTCGCCGCAGCTGAGTGAGGCGGTGTGACCGCATGAACATGATCCCGCAGCGCACGGTGCGCACCACCTGCCCCTATTGCGGCGTCGGCTGCGGGGTCCTCGTCGAGGTGACCGGCGACATCGTCTCGGTGCGGGGCGATCCCGACCATCCGGCGAATTTCGGCCGGCTCTGCTCGAAGGGCTCCGCGCTCGCCGAGACGATCGGGCCGGAGGGGCGGCTGCTCGCGCCGGAGATCGGCGGACGGCCGGCATCCTGGGACGAGGCGCTCGATCTCGTCGCCGCGCGCTTCGGCGCGGCGATCGCGGAGCACGGGCCGGACGCGGTCGCCTTCTACGTCTCGGGCCAGCTCCTCACCGAGGACTATTACGTCGCCAACAAGCTGATGAAGGGCTTCATTGGCTCGGCCAACATCGACACGAATTCGCGCCTCTGCATGGCCTCGGCCGTCGCCGGCCAGAGGCGCGCCTTCGGCGCCGACATCGTGCCCGCGACATACCGGGACCTCGAGGAGGCCGACCTCGTCGTGCTCGTCGGCTCCAACCTCGCCTGGTGCCACCCGGTCCTCTTCCAGCGCCTGATGGCCGCGCGGGAGGCGCACGGCACGCGCATCGTGGTGGTGGACCCGCGCCGCACGGCGACCGCCGAGGGCGCCGACCTCCATCTCCCGCTCGCGCCGGGATCGGACGTCGCGCTGTTTTCCGGCCTGCTCGACCATCTCTTCAGCTTCGGCGCGCTCGACGACGCCTTCGTCAGCGCGCATACGAGCGGGCTCGACGGCGCGCTCCGCGCGGCGCAGGCGACCGGGCTCCGCGGCGCGGCCGCGGCGACCGGCCTCGACCCGTCTGCGCTCCTCGCCTTCTACGAGCTCTTCGCGGCGACCGAGAAGGTCGTCACCGTCTTCTCCCAGGGCGTCAACCAGGCCGAGGACGGCACGGACAGGGTCAACGCGATCCTCAACTGCCACCTTCTCTCGGGACGGATCGGCAGGCCGGGGGCCGGCCCGTTCTCCGTCACCGGCCAGCCGAACGCGATGGGCGGCCGCGAGGTGGGCGGGCTCGCCAACCAGCTCGCCGCCCACATGGAGATCGAGGATCCCGCGGCGCGCGCGCGGCTCGCCCGCTTCTGGGGCGCGGAGCGCCTCGCCGAACGGCCGGGTCTGAAGGCCGTCGACCTGTTCCGCGCGGTGGCCGGCGGCGACATCAAGGCGCTCTGGATCATGGCGACGAACCCGGTCGATTCCATGCCGGACGCCGATCTCGTCCGGCGCGCGCTGGAGGCCTGCCCCTTCGTGGTCGTCTCCGACGTGGTGCGCGACAGCGATACGGTCGCCGCCGCCGACGTGCTCCTCCCCGCCGCGGCCTGGGGCGAGAAGGACGGCACCGTGACGAATTCCGAGCGGCGCATCTCGCGCCAGCGGCCCTTTGCCCGCCCGCCCGGCGCGGCGCGGCCGGACTGGTGGATCGTCTCGCAGGTGGCGGAGAGAATGGGATTCGGATCCGCCTTCGCCTATTCGCACCCGGCCGAGATCTTCGCCGAGCACGCCGCGCTCTCCGCCTTCGAGAACGGCGGGACGCGCATCTTCGATCTCGGCGGGCTCGCCGGGCTCGACCGCACCGCCTATGACGCGCTGGCGCCGGTCCAGTGGCCGGTCCGCCCCGGCGAGCCGGCGGGCGGGCGGCTCTTCGGCGCGGGCGGGTTCCAGACCCCCGACGGGCGCGCCCGTTTCGTGGCGACGCCGCCCCGGCCTGCCCCGGCGCGCCGCGAGCCGCGCTTCCCCCTGGTGCTCAATACGGGCCGCGTGCGCGACCACTGGCACACCATGACGCGGACCGGCCGCTCGCCCCGCCTTTCCGCCCATATCGCCGAGCCCTTCGTGGAGATCCACCCGGACGACGCGGCGGAAGCGGGCATCGCGGCCGCCCGGCTCGTGACGGTCGAGAGCGCCCGGGCCCGGATCGTCGCCCGCGCCTTCCTGACGCCGGCGCAGCAGCCGGGCAGCGTCTTCGTGCCGATGCACTGGACCGACCAGAATGCGAGCGCGGGCCGCGTCGACGCCCTTGTCCGCGGCGACACCGATCCCGTCTCCGGCCAGCCGGCGCTGAAGGCGAGCCGCGTGCGGATCGCGCCCTTCCCGGCCGCCTGGTACGGCTTCGCCGTGCTCCGAGACCGGCCGGAGCGGATCCCCGCGGACTACTGGGCCGCGGCCCGGACGAAGGGCGGCTGGCGGATCGAGCTCGCGGGCCTCGCGCCCCCCGCCGACTGGGCCGACTGGGCCCGGCTCCTTTTGCCCGGCGCGCCGGCGGAGGAGAGCCTCCTCGCCTTCCACGATTCCGGCTCGGGCCGGCGCCGCTTCGCGGCCTTCGAGGGCGAGCGCCTGCTCGCCTCGGTCCATGTCGCGCCGGAGCCCGTCGCCGTTTCCCGCAGCTTCGCGGCCGCGGCGCTCGACCGGCCCTGCCGGGACGGCGCCGACCGCCTCGCGATCCTCGCGGGGCGGGCGGGCGGCGGCCGGGACGATCCCGGAGCGCTCGTCTGCGCCTGCTTCGGCGTGGGCGCCAACGACATCGCACGCTGCCTCCGGTCCGGCGCGGCGCGCGACGTCGAAACCGTCGGCGCAAGGCTCCGCGCCGGCACGAATTGCGGCTCCTGCCGCTCCGAGATCCAGAGGATCGTCGATGGACACGCTTTCGCGCCCGCGCTCTGAGCACCGCGCCGCCCGCATCGCGGCGCTCGCCAAGCTGCCGGTCTTCTTCGACCTTCGCGGCCGCCGTGTGGTCGTGACCGGCGCCTCCGCCGGCACGGCCTGGAAGGCGGAGCTCCTCGCCGCGGCGGGCGCCGAGATCGTCGCCTTCGCGCCCGAACCGGACGAGGAGATGCGCCTCCTCGCGGCCTCTGATCTGCCGGCCGGCAGCGTGCGCCTTTTCGAGCGCGCCTGGCGCCCAGCCGATTTCGCGGAGGCGGCGCTCGTCGTCGCCGACGCCGCCGACGAAAGCGAGGCGGCGCGGGCGCAGGCCGCGGCCCGGCGCGCCGGGGTGCCGATCAACGTGGTCGACCGGCCGGCCTTCTGCGACTTCCAGTTCGGCTCGATCGTCAACCGCTCGCCGGTCGTCATCGGCATCTGCACCGACGGCGCGGCGCCGGTGCTCGGGCAGGCGATCCGGCGGCGCATCGAGACGATGCTGCCGGCCTTTCTCGGGACGTGGACGGCCGCCGCCAAGGCCATGCGCGCCGAGCTTTCGGAGCGGATCGGCGATGTCGGCGCGCGGCGCCGCTTCTGGGAGCGCTTCGCCGAGCTCGCGCTGCTCCGCGCGCCGGAGGACGGGCCGGAGCGGGAGCTGCGGGCGCTCGCCGCCGCTTCCGACGGCAGGCGGCGGGGCCGCCTGACGATCGTCGGCGCCGGCCCCGGCGATCCCGAATTCCTGACGATCAAGGCGCTGCGCGCTTTGCAGACGGCCGACGTCATCCTCTACGACGACGGCGTGCCCGGCGGCGTCCTGGAACTTGCCCGCCGCGAGGCGAAGCGCATGCTCGTCGGCGATGCGTGCGGCGCCGGCCGGAGCGAGGCGCCCGACGCCCTGGCGCTCCGGCTGGCGCGGCAGGGCCGGCACGTGGTCCGGCTGGTCGAGGGCGACGCCGCGGGC
>NZ_SPKJ01000127.1 GCF_009866965.1 Propylenella binzhouense
CGGGTTCCGCCGGCGGCCGGACCCGGGCACGGGCGCCGCCGCTTTTCCCGGCCGGAGGCCCGGCGCCGGCGGCCGGCCTGCCCGGGCCGACAGCCATGCAGCCGGCCTGGTCGTCAGCGTGGCATGGCCTGGTGGTCGGCGTCGTCCGGCTTGGTAGTCAGCGTCGTCCGGCCTGGCCGTCGGCATCGGCCCGTCCGCAATCCGCAACGTCCGGCAGGCGATCGGCGTCCTGGCGAGGTGGCGCGGGTTCGACCGGGATCGCCTCGCCGGGGAGCCGCATGTCGAAGGCACCGAGGCAAAGGCCGCCCGCCGGGGCGGATGGTCATCGGGGAGACCGGTGGCGGGTACCGGCCCGCCGAGCGGCACGGTCGCCGGGGATAGTGGCGGGCTCTCCCCCCGATGCCCTCCCCTGCCGCCGGGGCGGAGAAACGCCGCCGTTTTCCCCGGCTGATTGCCCGGCGGGCAGGAATCGGACGTGCGCGGCTTCAACGGGGAGGAGTGCCGCCTGATGAGGCGGCCGGAAGCCACAAACTGGCTCTCGCTTCTGGAGTTGGCCTCCGACCTGCAGAACGTCAGCCGCGCCTGCAAGGTGATGGGTTATTCCCGCCAGCAGTTCTACGAGATCCGCCGCAACTTCCAGACCTATGGCGCCGACGGGCTGATCGACCGGCTGCCCGGCGCCAGGGGGCCGCACCCCAACCGGGTCGCGGCCGAGATCGACCAGGCGATCCGCGTCGAGGGACGCCGCACCTGGTTCGAGACCATCGAGGAAATGCAGGCGGTTCTCGACACCTATCTGGAGGGCTACAATCAGCGGCGGCCGCACCAGGGCCGCGACATGAACGGCAGGACACCGGCCGTCGCCTTCATCGACAGCCTATTGAGCCCGCCACAGCAGAAGGAGGACAACTGAGCAGAAAGACGAACCGCCAAACAGGTCGCCTGAGCCCCGCTCATAGAAGCGGCACTGTCAAGCGATTACCCTCTCTGTACAGACGGATGTTTCGGGTTATGGAAAAGCGGCTCGACCAATTGCGCGCTCAAAAAAGACACGAAGAGAACTCGGAACCGTCAGCAATGGTATTGCTAAGTGAATAAAGTTTCTCTTTCCAATCTGAATTTTTGGTTTGAGCAGCCGACCATTCGATTTCCGATGCGAACAGTCTGCCGCAAAGCGAGAAATCATGTCGCAATAAAATGAAACAAGGATTTTCCCTCTCACGTAACTACTGTCAGGCGTCCCTGACAGGATCCTTAGCATCGCAACCCACTCGCCTTGCGACGGCATCCATTCGGTCTCGACCATTTCCCGAAACCTGTCAAAACTAAGACGACGCCTTTCGTAAGCGCCGCTGCGAAACTCAAAGAGCGCATTAACAGTGAGTCCGTCCAAACTAGGATCTATATCCTGCTGACGAATCAGCACAATGCCGGCCATCACGGTTCTCAGACGAGGTAGCACCGCTGTGGTGCTCCGCCTCCAGAAGACTCTGAAGCTTTCCAGCAACGGGTCGCCACTCATTATAGTATAGTTACGCTGTAGTACGTGAACTATTGCAGCCTCATTACAGACGTCCCATTCGATCGAATATCCATCGGTCACATATGTATCAGCTCTAGCATGATTTATGCCGATAAATTCGTCATGATCTTTATCAATGAAGTATAGAACGACGCATGTGTTTGGGTACTCCCGATCAATAAAATCTCGGGCGCCCAGAACTCCCCCCTTGCCGTCACACACTATAACTTGAATAGGATGATTACAAATAACCTTATCCCACATTTCTGAATAGTACTCTTCGTCTTCTTCGCCCTCCACAGCAAATATGGCAACGTATCTTCCAGAACCTATAGCCATTCGCAGTAATTGCTCCACGGCCTTCTGCGCTTGACGTCTCGCCCTCAATGATTCGAGATAGCTCATTGAGTACTCATGTGCTTCAGAATATCGACTGCATATCTGTCGAGATCATTATCAAAAATGAATGGCGAATGGGTCACCGCACCCAAAAATGCGCAACCCTGCGTCGCAGAAATGTCGGCGAGGAACCGCTGCTGCCAATCAACTGAAAGGGACAGCTCGGGCTCGTCGATTATAATGTAATTTCTTGTTCCTTCATCTAAGGTGAGATGTGAAAACAGACTTACAATTTGCTTTTCCCCAGACGACAAATCCTCCATCTGGATGTCGGAGGAAACCACCGATCCATCTGCTCGGCGGTCGGGGGACTCTACATATCTAATATAGAATTTGTAATCAATATTGTCAAACACAAAACGCTTACCATACAGGTACGAATTGCAGATCCCGACGAAATCACGCACGGGTTTTTCAAATTTATATATTCTTTCTCCTATATCTATTAAATATGCAATGTAATGCGCAACATACTTTTCGTTATTTTCAAGGTTTTTTTTGCCTTGGATCTTTTTGACCACGAGGTTTATATTGCTTCTATCGTCAGAGTTTAGTATAGACTCATCCACTCTTCGAAATACACCATCTAATGAGGCTTGGTCAATTTTCTTCGCAAGATCGCTGCTGTAGGTGTTTGCTTCATCTCGAATTACATCGCGCAAGTACTTAGTAGTGAGGCTGTTAACTTCCGATAACGCTTGCGACCGCAACTGCTCAAGTTTCTCAGCAATCTTCGCTTTTACATCTTCCATCCCGAAGTTAACAAGTTCAACATACACGTCTGCAGCGCCGCCTGGCTTTGCCCTACGACGAATAGCCTCTTGGATCTCATTCTCAATTTCCGGGAAAATGTTTTTAATATCTTTCTCAATTCGCCTGTAAGTTGGAAGGTATAATACCCGCCCTCCTAACTCAGCGGCGAAAAATTTCTGTATTTTAGCCAAGTTGTCAATCTCAATGTCTTCTGTGACATTGATTGACATAACTTCCCGGACGGCGAACTGGATCTCCCGTGTTACCGACAACGGTAAGTAACGAAGAGTAGGAAACCTGCTGATTTCCGCACGTGAACGACCGAGATCCAGTTCTGCGAAGGCTCGTATGTCATCCGGATCCCAGTGATGAATGATTTCATCCAAATAGCGAACGGGAACTTTGCGTCCAAGGCTCGTCCGACGCCGGCAGTAGGAAGATACTTCGGTTTTCTTAACCCGTATTCTACGCGTTGTAGTGCTAATAATGATTTCGTCAAAAACAATTTCGTCTAGCTTGACCCATTGGGAGCTGATAATATAGTAAAATGCGTTTAGAATTGTGCTCTTGCCAACGCCGTTGTATCCAACAATGACAATTCTGTTGTCCTTTATGGGAAGTTTAGCCGAATGGCGTCCAAACAGGCCTGAGATAGAGAAGTCTTTGAACCGGATCATCCTTGGTCACAGTTTGGGAGTTAGGCACTTGGGTTGCTAGGATACCATGCCAACTCGCATGCAGTCCAGACTAGATGTCGAGTGCGAAAACGCACTCCGGCCAGAGCAGCGATCGAAGCGATGCGTCCCATTCCGGAGTTCACCTGCTGCCGTTTTGTGATCTGCGGTGGAGACCGTCAAGGAGGCTAGACTTCATGACAAGCTCTTTCGCACTTGGATCTGGGACAGCGCGAGATCGCCGGGATTGTGGACGTTAGCTACTAGGTGGCAGCGAGGCGGTTCGAGAACGCTTTCGCCAAGCTCAACTCGCTGCTTCGACGAGCGGCAGAGCGCACCGTCGAGGCCCTCTGGGCAACTATCAGGCGCATCGCCGACACCTTCTCCCCAGCCGAGTGCGCCAACTACTTCAGCGCCTGCGGATACGATCCAGACTGATGGGACTTTGCTCTAGCTCGATCAAAACGCACCGTTGTTGATTGGGGCCTAGCTGCCTCTCGATGTGCGGTGGCCGCGCCTTCGCTTAGCCGCTTTGCGCCTCAGCAGGACGAACACGGCCGCGGTCTCGAGCCGGCCGAGATCCGCGCCTCCCCTCCTCCCGCTGCGCACGCCTCAGTAGGAGACGACCACTTCGAGCAAAGCCTGCCGGCCGGAGCGGGTCTCGGCGAGCGCGCGGGCGAGCGCGCCGGGAAGGGCCGCGCCGTCCTCCACCCGCTCGGCATGGGCGCCGTGCGCGCGCGCGACGGCGGCATAGTCCGGCGCGGGACTGAGCGCCGTGATCGGCATCACGTTCGCCGTCGCGGCGCTGCCGTCCGGATACATGTAGACGGTGGCCCGGCGGACGGCGTTCCAGATCCCGTTGTTGAAGACGACCGTCAGCAGCGGCAGGCCGAGCGCCGCCGCGGTCTGGTGGCAGGCGACCGGATTGGCGAACATGTAGGAGCCGTCGCCGACCGCCGCGATCACCTGCCGCGAGCGGTCGGCCACGAGCGCGCCGAGCGCGGCCGGCACGCCCCAGCCGAGGCCGCCGGAGAGGGGATTGGCGAAATAGCTCCTCGGCGCCGTGAAGGCCATCGCGGCGGGATCGACGCCGAGCTCGTTGAAGAGCGTGGCGCGCTCGCCCATCGCGTCGGAGATGCAGCGGCTGACGAAGGCCGGGTTCATCGGCGCGCCGCCGCCGAGACCGACGCGCTTCTCGACTGCGGCGGCCTGAGCCTCCTTCAGCGCGGCGATCCGCGCGCGCCGCTCCGCAAAATCGGCATCCGCCGGCACGCGCGCCGCCATCGCCTCGGCGAGCGCGCTGAGGCCCTCGTTCGTGCCGCCGGCAAGCGAGACGTCGAGCTCGAAGCCGCGCATCGGGACGGCGCGGAACTGCGGATCGGGTCCGATGGCGATCACCCTGCAGCCGGGCGCGAGCTCGACATGGTCCGGGATCCACGGCACCATCGCGTTGAGGACGACGATCACGTCGGCGTCCCTGACGAGATCGGCCGGCTCGCGGCCGACATGCATCGGGTGCGTGGTCGGCAGCGCGAGGCGCGTCGACCAATATTCGGCGACCGGCAGGGCATAGCGCTCGGCGAAGCGCGCGAGCGGGCCGAAATCCTCGCCGATCTCGGCGCTCTGAACGATCAGGAGGGGACGCTCGGCGGCGGCGAGAAGGTCCGCCGCCTTGCCGACGGCCTCCGCCCGCGGCGGCCCGTAGAGCGTCGGCGCGAGGACCGGCGGGCGGCCCCCGTCGCGCACCGGCTCGGCCAGCGCCTCGCGCGGGAGGCTGAGATAGACCGGCCCGCGCGGCTCGCTCATGGCGATGCTGATGGCGCGGTCGATCGCCGGGCCGGCCTGCTCGGGATAGCGCAGCTCGTAGTCCCACTTCACGATCTCGCGGATCATGCCGGCCTGGTCGCGCATCTCCTGGCCCCAGTGGATCGGGCTCGAGCGGCTGCCGAAGCGGCCCTTCTCGGTGAGCGGCGTGCGGCCGGAGCACATCAGCACCGGGACGTTCTCGGAGGCCGCATTGACGAGCCCCATGACCGAGTTGGCGAGGCCGACATTGACATGGACCATGACGCCCGCCGGCCGGCCCGACATCAAGTAATAGCCGTGCGCCATGCCGACGGCGACGCCCTCGTGCGGGACGATCATCGGCTCGGGCATGGCGATGCCGCTCTCGGCCGAACGGGCGAAGGCCTCGATGATCGACGGGAAATCGGTGCCGCCATTGGCGAAGATCACGTCTATGCCCGCCGCCTTCATGTGGCCGAGCACGGCCTCCGCCGCAAACGATCCCTCCGGCCGCGTATGCTTCATCCGTCTTCCTCCCGGCGCCCTCGCCGGCCCTGCCGGCTCTTCTTTCCGGGCTCAAGGCCCGGCGCTCCGACGGGATGTCCGGCGCGGGCCGGGCCTCCCGGGCCGTTCGGCCCGAGACACCCTTTAGATCGCCCGTGCGCCGCCGTCGACGGCGATGACGGCGCGCCGCCCAAGCCCGGCAGATGCGGCGGCGGGCGGGGCGGATCCCGCCGCGGATTGCTGCATTGCACAACGGGTTCGGATGCGCGAGATTGCACCGCACATGGTGGACGCAACGCTCCGGATCCTGGTGATCGACGAGGACGCGGTCCGGGCCTCGATCATCGAGGACGGGCTGCGCGAGGCGGGCTATGTGCGCGTCTCGGTCATCACCGAGATGCGCGAGCTCCTCCGCCAGATCGTCCAGGCCGACCCGGACGTGATCTTCATCGACCTCGAGAACCCGAACCGCGACGTGCTCGAGCAGATGTTCCAGGTCTCGCGGAGCGTGCGGCGGCCGATCGCGATGTTCGTCGACCGCTCGGACACCGCCTCGATCGAGGCCGCGATCGACGCCGGGGTCTCGGCCTACATCGTGGACGGCCTGCGCAAGGAGCGCGTGAAGCCGATCCTCGACATGACGATCAGCCGGTTCAATGCCTTCAACCGCCTGCGCGAGGAGCTCGACCGGACCAAGCAGGCGCTCGAGGAGCGCAAGGTGATCGACAAAGCGAAAGGAATCCTCATGCGCAGCCGGGGCATCGGCGAGGAGGAGGCCTACGCCCTCCTCCGCCGCACCGCGATGAACGAGAGCCGGCGCGTGGCGGACGTGGCCCAGAGCCTCGTCACCGCCGCGAAGCTCCTCGGATGAGGCCGGCCGTGGACGCGCGGGCGACGGCGGACATCCGCCCCGGGGGCGGCGGTCGGGAGGGCGAGGGCCGGGAGGGCACGACCGTCACGATCGGGTTCATCCCGCTCCTCGACTGCGCGATCCTCGTGGCCGCCGCGGAGAAGGGCTTCGCCGAGGCCGAGGGGCTGGCGCTCGCGCTCGTCAGGGAGACCTCCTGGGCGAACATCCGCGACCGCGTGGCGCTCGGCCATTTCGACGCCGCGCACATGCTGGCACCGCTGCCGATCGCCTCGACGCTCGGCGCGGGCGGGCACATCAACGCGCCGATGATCGCGCCGTTCTCGCTCGGCCTCGGCGGCAACGCCATCACGCTTTCCGAGCCGCTCTTCGCCGAGCTCGAGGCCGAGGGCGCGACGCTCGCGGACGGCCCGGCCGCCATGGCGGAAGGGCTCGCCGCGCTGGTCGCCCGGCGGCGGCATTCCGGCGCCGCGCCGCTGACGCTCGCGATGGTCCACCCCTTTTCGGGACACAATTACGAGCTGCGCTACTGGCTGGCGGCGGCCGGCATCGACCCCGACGAGGACGTCCGGCTGGTGGTGCTGCCGCCGCCCTTCATGGTCGATGCGCTCGCGGAGGGGCAGGTCGACGGCTTCTGCGTCGGCGAGCCGTGGAACTCGCTCGCCGTCGCACGCGGCGTCGGCGCGATCGTGACCACGAAATCGGCGCTGTGGCGCCAGGGACCCGACAAGGTGCTCGGCCTCAGGCGGCGCTACGCCGAGGAGCATCCGGACCGGCTGGCGGCGCTGCTGCGCGCGCTTCACCGCGCCGCCGCCTGGGCCGGCGATCCCGGCAACCACGAGGCGCTCGCCCGCCTGCTCGCGACGCCGGCCTATCTCGGCGGCAGCGCGGAGACGCTGCTGCGGGCGCTCGGCGGCCGGATCGTGCGGCGGCACGGCCAGGCCCGGGACTTCGTGCCGGACTTCCTCGTGCTCCACGACCACGCCGCGAACTTCCCGTGGCAGAGCCACGCGCTCTGGTTCTATTCGCAGATGGTGCGCTGGCGCCAGATCCGCTTCGATCCGGCCGACGCGGAGACGGCGCGCATGGTCTACCGGCCCGACCTCTACCGGGCGGCGCTCGGCCCGCTCGGGGCGGACCTGCCCAATGCCAGCGCCAAGGTGGAGGGGGCGCTCCGCCATCCGACCCCGGTCGCCTCCCGCTCCGGCCGCATGATCCTCGGGCCCGACGGGTTCTTCGACGGCCGGCTGTTCGATCCCGACGACCTCGAGGGCTACCTGCTCGGGCTCGGCGTGCCGGTCTGAGCATCGTGCACTGCCGAAAATTTCCGCGCTGGTGCACAATAGTTGATCTTGCCGTGTGCTGCCGCTGCAAATAGCCTGATGCTGCTCGATCGGACGAATATCCAGCCGCCGAGCAATGTGGAGCGTGAACCAACGAAGGTTCCGCACCATCCAGTTCTCCCGATAGACTGAAGACGCGCCCGTCGCCGGGGCGTCGTGGCATCGCCGCCGATCACCGTACTCCATCCGGAGCACGACTGATCTGGCGGCTTTCTTTTTTCGCGCCCACACCGAGGACGAGGAGAGGCACGTGAGAGGCTCAGGACGAAAAGGCGGCTTCGGCGCGCGGCTCGCCGGCGCGGCAATTCTCGCCGTCCTCGCGACGCAGGCGGCGCGCGCGGAGATGCTCGTGCCCGAGAAGGACGAGCTCACCTTCGGCTTCATCAAGCTGACCGACATGGCGCCGCTCGCCATCGCCTACGAGAAGCACTTCTTCGAGGACGAGGGGCTCTATGTCCGGCTCGAGCCCCAGGCGAACTGGAAGGTGCTGCTCGACCGCGTCATCACCGGCGAGCTCGACGGCGCGCACATGCTGGCCGGCCAGCCGCTCGCCGCCACGATCGGCTACGGCACCAAGGCCCATATCGTCACGCCCTTCTCGATGGACCTCAACGGCAACGGCATCACCGTGTCGAACGAGGTCTGGCAGATGATGAAGGCGAACGTGCCGGCCGGCGCCGACGGCAAGCCGCAGCATCCGATCAGCGCGAGCGCGCTGAAGCCGGTGGTCGACCGCTTCCGGGCCGCGGGCCGGCCCTTCAACATGGGCATGGTCTTCCCGGTCTCCACCCACAATTACGAGCTGCGCTACTGGCTCGCGGCGGGCGGCATCCATCCGGGCTTCTACGGCCGCAACGACACGGCCGGCCAGATCAAGGCCGAGGCGCTCCTCTCCGTGACGCCGCCGCCGCAGATGCCGTCGACGCTCGAGGCCGGCACCATCTCCGGCTATTGCGTCGGCGAACCCTGGAACCAGCAGGCCGTGTTCAAGGGGATCGGCGTGCCGGTCATCACCGATTACGAGATCTGGAAGAACAATCCGGAAAAGGTGTTCGGGATCACCGCCGAATTCGCCGAGAAGTACCCGAACACCACGCTCGCCATCACCAAGGCGCTGATCCGCGCCGCGAAATGGCTCGACGAGAACGGCAACGCCAACCGGCCGGAGGCGGTCGAGATCCTGAGCCGGCCGGACTATGTCGGCGCCGACGCGAAGGTGATCGCCAATTCCATGACCGGCACCTTCGAGTACGAGAAGGGCGACAAGCGGGCCGTGCCGGACTTCAACGTCTTCTTCCGGCACTACGCGACCTATCCGTTCTACTCCGACGCGGTCTGGTACCTCACCCAGATGCGCCGCTGGGGCCAGATCCCCGAGGCGAAGGACGATTCCTGGTACGACGCGACCGCGCGCTCGGTCTACCGGCCCGACATCTACCTGAAGGCGGCGCGGATGCTGGTCGACGAGGGGCTCGCGGAGGAGAGCGACTTCCCCTGGACGAGCGACGGCTACCGCGCGCCGACCGCCGCCTTCATCGACGGCCTCACCTATGACGGCCGCAAGCCCAACGCCTACATCGACGCGCTCCCGATCGGCCTCAAGGGCGCCGACGTGATCAGCGGCGGCGAGGTGACGGGCGGCTGAAGCGCGCCCGCACCGCCATCCCATCCCAGAGCCAGGTTCGACAGCCATGACCACAGCCGACCAGTTCGTCCTGGAGGCGCGCGCCGACGCCGCCCGCGCCGCCCGGCGCGAGGCACGCCTCGCCCGCATCGACCGGATCGCCCGCCCGCTCGCCGCGCTCGGCCTCGG
>NZ_SPKJ01000128.1 GCF_009866965.1 Propylenella binzhouense
CTGGCGGCTGGCGGCGGCGGCGACCGACGACGCGCCGCTCGACGGCCGCGCCGTCGCCGTCGCGATCGACCGCATCATCGACAATGCCGGCGTCGCCGTCGCGGCGATCAACCGGGCGCCGGTCGCGGCGGCGCGGGCGCAGGCGCTCGCCTTCCCCGACGCGCAAGGCGCGACGGTCTTCGGGCTTCCGCCGGAAAAGCGGTTCCAGGCCTCATGGGCGGCCTGGGCCAACGGCGCAGCGGTCCGCGAGCTCGATTTCCACGACAGCTTCTTCGCCCAGGACTCGGGCCATCCGGGCGACACGATCCCGCCGCTCCTGGCGGTCGCGCAGCATTGCCGGCTTGCCGGCGCGGATCTCCTGCGCGGCATCGTCACCGCCTACGAGATCCAGGTCGACCTCGCCAAGGGCATCAATCTCAGCCTCGAGAAGATCGACCATGTCGGCCATCTCGGGCCGGCCGTGGCGGCCGGGCTCGCCGCCATGCTGCGCCTTTCGACCGAGGCGGCCTACCAGGCGATCCAGCTCGCCGCGCATCTCTCCTACGCGCCGCGGCAATCGCGCAAGGGCGCGATCTCGTCCTGGAAGGCGCATGCGCCGGGCCATGTCGGCCAGGTGGCGATCGCGGCGGTCGACCGGGCGATGCGGGGCGAGACCAGCCCCTCCCCCATCTACGAGGGGGATTACGGGCTCGTCGCGGCCATGCTCCGCGGTCCCGACGCCGCCTACGAGGTGCCGCTGCCGGAGCCGGGCGAGCCGAAGCGCGCGATCCTCGAGACCTTCACGAAGGAGCATTCGGCCGGCTATCACGGCCAGGCCGTCATCGATCTCGCCCTGAAGATGCGGCCGCTCCTGCCCGAACCCGGCGCGATCGCGGAGATCGTCCTCGAAACCAAGAAGTTCACCCATCTCGTCATGGGAACCGGCGCGAACGACCCCGAGAAGACGGACCCGAACGCGAGCCGCGAGACGCTCGACCACAGCGCGATGTTCATGTTCGCCGTCGCGCTCGAGGACGGCTTCTGGCACCACGAGGCGAGCTATGCGCGCGAACGGGTGTCGCGGCCGGAGACCGTCGCGCTCTGGCGGAAGATCCGGACCGCCGAATCCGAGGAATGGAACGCGCGCTTCTACGGCCGCGAGGGCCTCGCGAAGGACCATGGCGCCCGCGCCGTGGTCCGTCTCGCGGACGGCCGCACCGTCGCCGACGAGATCGCCGTGGCGCGCGCCCATCCGCGCGGCGAGCGCCCGTTCGGGCGGCGCGAATATGTCGAGAAGTTCACGGCGCTCGCCGAACCGTTCGCGAGCGCGGGCGAGCGGGCCCGCTTTCTCGCCGACGCCGAAGCGCTTCCGGCCCGCGGTCCCGAGGGCCCGGCCGGACTGACGGTCGCGGTCGACCGGGTTCCGCTCGCGGCTTCGCGGGGCCGAGGCATTTTCGACTACCATCCCGGAGAGATGCGATGAATGCGCCCGTCAGGACCAGCCGCTTCGCGGCCGAGATCTTCGCCGAGTGGGCCTGCGGCCTTGCCGCCGGCGACATTCCGGCCCGGGCCCGCGAGGTCGCCCGGCTCGCGCTCGTCGACCATGTCGGGCTCACCGTCGCGGCCCGGCGCGAGCCCTATGTCACGGCGGTCGTCGAATCCTGCGACGGCGACGGCCCCTGCACCGCCTTCGGCCATGCGAGAGGGTTTTCCGCCGGCGACGCCGCCCTCATCAACGGCACCGCCTCGCATGGCGAGGATTACGACGACACCTTCGAGGGCAACCCGATCCATACCAGCACCGTGGTGATCCCGGCCGTGCTCGCGGCCTGCGAGCGCTACGGGCGCACCGGCGCGGACGCGCTCGCCGGCATCGTTGCCGGTGCGGAGTTCATGTGCCGGACCGCGCTCATCGCGCCGACCGCCATCCATCGGGCAGGCTTCCACCCGACCGCCGTGATCGGCGCGCTCGGCGCGGCTGCCGGCGCCGGCGTCGCGCTCGGGCTGAATGCGCGGCAGCTGACCGATGCGCTCGGCATCGCCGGCAGCATGGCCTCCGGGATCATCGAGTACCTGGCCGAGGGCACCTGGACCAAGCGGCTCCATCCCGGCTGGGCGGCGCAGGCCGGGCTGCGGGCGGCGCTTCTCGGCAGGAACGGCTTCCTCGGCCCGCGCTCCGTCATCGAGGGCGAGCACGGCTTCTTCCTCGCCTTCGCGGCGCCCGGCATCGAGCGCAGATACGGCGCGCTGTCGGACGGTCTCGGGAGCGCGTTCCACATGGAGAACATCGCCTTCAAGCCCTATGCCTGCGGAACCATGGCCCAGCCCTTCGTCGATTGCGCGATCCGGATCGCGGAAGGGGGCGTGCGCCCCGAGGACATCGAGGACGTGCTCTGCCGCGTCGGCGAGGGCACCGTCCACCGGCTCTGGGAGCCGCTCTCGGAGAAGCGGCGGCCGTCGACGCCCTATTCGGCGAAATTCAGCGTCCCCTATTGCGTCGCGGCCGGGCTCGTGGACCGCGCGGCGGGGCTCGGCCAGTTCACGGAGGAACGGATCGCCGATCCGGCGCTGATCGCGCTCGCGGCGAAGGTCCGCTACGAGATCGACCCCGAGGACGAGTATCCGCGCAACTACAGCGGCGACGTCGCCGTGCGCCTGCGCGACGGCAGCGAGCGCAGGGCGCGCCAGCCGCACATGCGGGGCGGCACCCGCGAGCCGCTGAGCGAGGGGGAGATCCTGGCCAAGTTCGATGCCAACCTCGCCTTCGGCGGGCTCGCCGGCGCAGGGGCGGAGCTCAGGTCCGTCTGCGAAGGCCTGTTCGGGATGACGGATCTTGCGGCGCTCGCGCGGACGCGGGCGGGCGTCGCCGCCTCGGTCTGACCGGGGATCGGGAGGCGGGGCGCGCCGCCGGCGCCGCGCGCGGCCTCCTCACGCCCAGCCGCCGGCGACCTGGATTGCCTGGCCGGTGACGTAGCGCGCGCCCGGACCGCAGAGGAAGCGCACGGCGGCCGCGATCTCTTCCGGCTCGCCCGGCCGGCCGAGCGGCACCTTGCGGTCCTGGAAGTGCGGCGGGATGTGGTCGCGCTTCGTGTTGATGTAGCCCGGCGAGACGATGTTCACGGTGATGTTGCGATCGGCGAGCTCGACGGAGAGCCCGCGCGTCAGGCCGGCGATGCCGGACTTGGCCGCGACGACATGCGAGCGGCCGCCGATCGCGCAATGGGCGGCGACCCCGCCTATGCTGACGATCGCGCCGCGGCCGCTCTCGGCGAGAAGCGGAATGGCGGCCTGACAGCAGAGGAAGGCCGTGTCGAGGATCCCGGCGGTGATCGCCCGCCATTCCTCGAGGGAGATCCGCTCGATCGGCGCGTCGGCGCGGCTCGCCGCGTTGTTGACGAGGATGTCGAGGCGCCCGAACGTGCCGCGAACATCGTCGAAGAGCCTGCGGACGGCCTGCGGATCGGTCAGCTCGGCGAGGAACCAGGCCGCACGGCCGCCGCGCGCCTCGATCTCCGCGACGACGGATTTCGCGGCCGCCTCCGAGGACCTGGCATGGACCGCCACCGCGGCGCCGCCATCGGCAAGGGCGAGCGCGATCGCCCGTCCGATGTTGCGGGCGCTGCCCGTGACGAGCGCGACCCTGCCCTCCAGTTCGCGTGCGCTTCCCTCTCCCGGCATTCCGTTCCCCCGGCCAGTTTGACGATTGCGCCGCCGGCTCCGGACGGCGGACGAAGAACGCCCCTGGCGATGCGCTATTCCTCGAGCGTCGACCGTCTCGGAAAGGCGCGCATGCCCACCTGCGCGATCCGGCCGAGCCCCTTTCCGATCAGGGGGCCGGCGAGCGAGAGCAGCGTCAGGGCGAAGAAGAGGTTGCAGATCGGGCTTTCGAAGAAGCGCAGCCAGTTGCTGTCGAAGATGATCATGGATTGCGACCACGACTTCTCGAGCAGGCTGCCGAGCACGAGCCCCATGACGAAGGGTGCCGGGCCGAATCCCTGCCGCAGCGCGAAGAAGCCGACGAGGCCGGAGATCAGCATCACCCAGACATCGAGCGGGTTCTGCCGGTAGGCATAGGCGCCGATCAGCGCGAAGACGAACACGGCAGGCCAGAGGAAGGTGCGGGGGATGAGGGTGATGAGCGAGAAGAGCTTCACCCCGGCAAGCCCCACCACCAGGAACATGACGTTGGCGAGGAGCATCGCGGTGAAGATCGCGTAGAGGAATTCCGGCGTCTCGCGCATCAGATAGGGGCCGGGACGGAGGCCGTGCATCATCAGCGCCGCGAGGATGATCGCCGTTGTGCCGCTGCCGGGAATCCCGAGGGCGAGCGTCGGCACCATCGCCCCGCCGGTGCCGGCATTGTTGGCGGCCTCCGGCCCCGCGACGCCTTCGATCGCGCCGGTGCCGAACTCCTCCGGATGCTTCGACCAGCGCCTCGCCTCGTTGTAGCCCATGATGGCGGCGACGGTGGTTCCCTCGGCCGGAAGGATGCCGATCAGGGTGCCGATCACGCTCGACCGCATGATCGTGGCGCGGCAGCGCCGGAAGTCCTCCCGGCTCGGCAGGCGGAGCGCCACCGACCGGATGCGCTCCTTGGCCTTGTCGACCGCCTGGGACTGGCCGAGCAGCTCGCTGATCGCGAAGATGCCGATCAGCACCGGCACGAAGTCGATCCCGTCATAGAGGACCGGGATGCCGAAGGTGAAGCGTTCGGTCCCCGTCACCAGCGCGATGCCGACCGTGCTGACGAGCACGCCGAGCGCGCCGGCGATCAGGTTGCGCAGCGCCGAGCGGCCGCTGATCGCGGCCAGCATGGAAAGCCCGAAGAGGGTGAGCGCAAAATATTCCTGCGGGCGGAACTTGAGCGCGACCTTGGCGAGGAGCGGCGCCGCGACGATGAAGACGACGAGGCTGAACACGCCGCCGATGACGCTCGAGACCGCCGCCATTCCGAGCGCGCGCCCCGCTTCGCCGCGCTGCGCGAGCGGATAGCCGTCGAAGGAGGTCGCGACGGCCGGGGGCGCGCCGGGCGTGTTGATGAGGATCGCGGTGATCGAGCCGCCGAAGGTTCCCGCGCAATAGAGCGCTGCCATCATCGAGATGGCGAGAACCGGATTGAGCCCGATCGTGAAGGGCAGGAGCAGCGCGACCGCCATGCTGGAGCTGAGGCCGGGCAAGGCGCCGACGACAACCCCGAGCACGACCGACACGAAGATCAGCAGGAGGCTTTCCGGCGCGACGATGAGGGAGATGCCGGTGAGGATTGCGTCGATGTCCAACGGGATCTCCTACCGGAACAGGGCGCCGGCCCAGCCGAAGCCGAGATTGACCTTCAGCCCGAGGGCGAAGAGCAGCGTGACGGCAATGGGCAGGCCCACCCCGAACAAGAGGATGGGCAGATAGCGCCGCTCGCCCCAGAGGAGCGGCAGCAGGACCGAGGTCGCGATCATCACCGGCAGGGCGCCCAGGATGGGAAGGCCGTAGACCGCCAGCGTGATGACGGCGGCGGTCACGAAGACGATGGGCCTCGCGCGCGCCTGCCCGCCGATGAGCAGGCTTCCGCCGTTCCGCTCCTTCATCACCCGTTCGAAGGGCAGCATCAGCGCCATGATCGCCACCGAGCCGATCAGCAGGCGCGGAAACGTGGTCGGCGGCGCATTCTGCGCGAGCGTCTCCGGCACGGCCGGCCAGCGCGTCGTGTCCCAGTAGAGGACCGCGCAGATCGCGAGCAGGACGGCCGCGACCGCGAGATCCGAGCGGTCGAAGCGGTGGGGGGCGAACGATGCGCCGCCCCCTCCCGCCATTCTCCTGCTGGCCGCGTTCGCCATCGGACGGCCCCGCGCGCCGGCTACTTCTTCTGGCCCAGGCCGAGACGGTCGATGGCGTCCTTGGCGTTGGCGTAGTCTTTCTTGAGCTGCGCGTCCCAATCCTCGCTTCCGGCGACGCTCTTGTCCGGATCGAGGCCCGAGTTCTTCAGGTAGGTCTTGAACTTCTCCGTCTGCATCGCCTTGAGCAGGGCGTCCTCGAGGATCTTGACGCGCTCGGGCGGGGTGTCGGCGAGCACGACATAGCCGCGGGTCGTGTTGACCGAGACGTCGGCGCCCTTCGACTTGGCCGTCGGGACGTCGGGCAGCTCGGCGAGCGGCTCGTCGGCGAGCACGGCGATCGCGCGGAGGTCGCCGTCCTTGATCGGCCCGGCAGCCTCGCTGATGTTCGCGACGGTGGCGTCGATCGCGCCCGAGCGCAGGCCCGTGATCATCTCGCCGCCGCTGCCGAACGGCACGACGCGATAGGGGACGCCCGCCTTCTCGGCCCAGCGGGCGATGCCGATATGCTCGGTTCCGCCCACCTGGGCGACGCCCCAGTTGAGCGCGCCCTTCTTGGAGGCAGCGATGAGCTGGTCGTAATTCTCGATCGCGCTGTCCCCGCGCACCACGATCACCGACGGATCCTGCATGGCGCGCACGACGCCCTTCAGGTCGTCGATCGCGAGCGGGGACTTGCCCTGCGCGATCGTATAGAGATGCGTCTCCGTGGTGCCCATGAGCGTGTAGCCGTCGGCCGGCCGGCTCTTCAGATATTCGTGCGCCGTGCGGGCCCCGCCGCCCTGCTTGAAGACCACGACGAGATCGACGCCGAGGATCTTGGAGGCCTCGTCCATCCACATCCGCATGGTCTGCTCCGTCCCGCCGCCGGGCGCGGCATGGGAGATGAGCTCGATCTGCTGCGACGGGAACTTGTCCTGGGCCGCCGCGGCGAGCGGCAGGCCGGCGATCAGCCCGGCCGCGAGCGCGGCGCGAACCGCGAAAGAGGCATTGCGGGCCCCGGGCGTCTTCAGCGCTGTCATTCTTCTTTCCTCCGTTCGCTTCCGAACGGGCTCCGGCCCCGGACGCGGCGCGCGTCCTGCCGGAGGCCCTCCCCTTCGATGTCGGCGGACTGGCGCCGCCTTTCGGTTTCGCCGCCTCTTCCGGCGGCTTCCTGGCGCCGCAAGGCGGCGCGAGTTGGAAGGATAGGGGTGCGTTGCTGCTTTGGCAACTACTACCCTTCGGCGGATGCCCGCCTCACTTGTCGACGCGCGTCTCGCGCAGCGCGTCGCGATCGATCGAGAGGCCGAGGCCGGGCCGCCGCGGGATCGCGAGGACGCCGCCCTCCGGCTGCGGCGCGTCCGGGAAGAGGATCTGCCCGGCCTGCACCATGCCGAGATGCCATTCGACGAACCACCCGTTCGCCAACCCGGCCATCGTGTGCATGTTGAAGATCGGCCAGCCGCCGCCATTCGCGATCGGCATGTTGTAGGTCTGCGCGAGATGCGCCGCCTTGCGTGCCTCGGTGTAGCCGCCGCAGAAGCAGCAGTTCGGCTGCAGGATGTCGACGGCCTGCTTCTCGACGAGCTCGCGCAGGCGCCAGCGATGGCCCTCCATCTGGCCGGCGGCGAGCGGAATGCGCGTATGGGCGCGCAGGTCGGCGAGCGCGCGCGCATCGTTCTGGTGGAGCGGCTCCTCGAACCAGGTCAGGCCGCAATCCTCGACGGCCCGGCAGAGCATCTTCGCCTCGACCGGCGAGAACAGGTAGTTGGCGTCGATCATGATGTCGACGCCGTCCCCGACCGCCTCCCGCACGGCGCGGATCCGCGCCGCGTCCTCCCGCCAGCCCTTCTCGTCGACGGCGACGACGAGCTTCAGCGCGGAGAAGCCGTCCGCGACGTGGAGGCGCGCGGCGGCGGCGAGCTGCTCGCGGTCATATTGCGGGAACCCGAAGGTGCAATAGGCCGGCACGCTCGCCCGCGCCCCGCCGAGAAGCTGCGCGACAGAGCGCCCGGCGAGCTTGCCGGCGATGTCCCAGCAGGCGATGTCGAGGCAGGAGAGCGCCGAGGAGATCACGCCGGTCATGGCGCGGGGATTGAGCTTGCGCAGAACGGTCTGGTGGATCGCCTCGCTGTCGCGCGGATCCATGCCTCTGACGACCGGAAGGAAGTGCCGGCGCAGCGCCTCGACGACCGCGCCGGCGAGGAAATGGCCCGTCAGGCCGAAGCCGCTCACGCCGTCGTCGGTGACGACCTCGCAGACGACGAATTCCTTCTGCTCCTCGCGGCCGTAGCCGGCGACCTTGCCCTCAAGGAGCGGGATGTCGATGGAGACCGTGTGGATGCTGGCGCGGATGTCGCGGATCCTGACCGGATCGGCGAGCAGCACCTCCTTCTCGTCTCCCGATAGGGCCTGGTCGAGCAAATCTTCCCTCCCGCAGGTATTTCCGTTGCGGAGACCCCGCTGCGGGTCCGCCGGTTTTCCCGTCAGAGTGACGCAAGCCGCAGGGTCGCGGCAACCGGAAATGAAGAGCCGGCCGCGATCTCGCCGGGCGTGCCGGCTTTCAGGCATTGACAGCGCCAAGGCCGGCCGAATGCTTTCGCGCGCGAATGCGAGGGAAGGAAATATCGTCATGGCCCGCCGGATCACTGCCGCAGATGCGAAATCGGTCATCGAGGGGCCGGGCGAATCGGCCTTCCTCGACGTTCGCGAGGCGGGCGAGTTCGGGGAGGGCCATCCCCTCCTCGCCATCCCCTGCCCCTACAGCACGCTCGAGCTGCGGATCGCGGAGCTGGTGCCGCGCCGGGACGCGCCCATCCTCCTGATCGACGGCGGCGACGGCGTGGCGGAGCGGGCGGCGCGCCGGCTCGAGGCTGCCGGCTATGGCGATCTCGCCCTCCTCGAAGGCGGCGTCCCGGCCTGGCGGCGGGCGGGCTTCAGCCTCTTCAAGGGCGTCAACGTGCCGAGCAAGACGCTGGGCGAGCTCGCCGAGGCGCTCTGGCACCCGGAGACGATCGCGGCGGAGGCGCTCGCCAAATGGCGCGCGGAGGGGCGGCCGTTCGCGCTTTTCGACTGCCGGCCGCCGGCCGAATACGCCAAGATGCGCGTCCCTGGCGCCATCTGCCTGCCTAACGGCGAGCTCGCCTACCGGTTCGAGGCCGCGGTCGCCGACCCGGAAATGCCCGTCGTCGTCACCTGCGCCGGCCGGACGCGCGGCCTGGTCGGGGCGATCGGGCTTCGGCTCGCCGGCATCGCCAATCCCGTCTACGCGCTCGAGAACGGCACGCAGGGCTGGGCGCTCGCCGGCCAGCCGCTCGAGCGCGGCAAAGAGGCGGCGCCGTTTCCGGAGCCGGCGCCGGACGCCAGGGCGGCCGCCGCCGCGCGCGCCCGTGCGATCGCCGCGCGCTGGCACATCCCGATGATCGGCCGCGCCGATCTGGACCGGCTCGCGGACGATGCTTCGCGCACGCTCTATCGGCTCGACGTGCGCTCCGCGGAGGAATACGCGGCGGGTCATCTGCCGGGCGCCGTCCATGCGCCGTGCGGCCAGGCCGTGCAGGCCACCGACCAGTGGATCGGCGTGCGCCGGTCCCGGGTCGTCCTCCTCGACGACAGCGGACTGCGCGGCGTGCTCGCGGCATTCTGGCTCAGGCAGCTCGGCTACGAGGTCCACGTCCTACCGGGCTGCGACGCGCTCCCCGACCTCGAGGCGGGGACGCCCGCGCACGGGCCCGTCGGCGCGCTCCCCACGGTGCCCGCCCTCGACGCCCGCGCGACGCGGGAGCGGACGGCGGCCGGGGCGGTCCTGATCGATCTCAGGAGCTCCGCCGCGCATTGCGCCGGCGCGCCCGCCGGGGCGGCGTGGT
>NZ_SPKJ01000129.1 GCF_009866965.1 Propylenella binzhouense
CGCCCGCCGGGGCGGCGTGGTCGATCCGGCCCCGGCTCGGCCGCTCGCCCGCCGCGGGCGCCGCCGAGGCCGTGCTCATCGCGAGGGGCGAGATCGCCGCGCTCGCGGCTGTCGACCTCGCGGAACTCGGCACCAAGCGCATCGCCCGCTTCTCCGGCGGCATGGACGCGCTTGCGGCGGCGGGCTTCGCGATCGCTCCGCGCACGCTTCCGCCCGGGGAGGACATCGACTTCCTCCATTTCGTTCACGACCGCCATGACGGGAACCTCGAATCCTCGCGCCGCTATCTCGCCTGGGAGCAGGGCCTCGTCGCGCAGCTCGATCCGGGCGAGCGGGCGGCCTTCGCCGTCGCGGCGCCCGACCCGGCCTGACGCGGGCGCCCGCCTCCAAGCACGTTGCAATGTCCGACCGGGAGTAGTAGCAAGAGCAACAACTAATCCGGCGACGCGCCATTCCTCCCGCGAGGACCGGCGGACCGCGCCGATCCGGAGGGGGCTCATGGCAAGGATCACGCAAATCGGCCTGAGGCGGCTGAAGCTGCCGCTGATCCGCCCCTACCGCCTCTCCTACCGGACCTTCACGGAGTTCGAGCCGTTCCTGGTGACTGTGGCCGACGATGCTGGCCGGACCGGCTTCGCCGACGCGCATGTCTCGCCCGGATCGAGCAGGGAGACGCGCGAAGGCGGCTGGGCCTTCTGCCGCGCGCGCATCGAGGAGATCCTCGGCGAAGAGACCGGAGCGGCCAAGACGGCCGTGCTCGCCCGCTTCGAGGAGAGCAAGGTCGCCGCGACCGCGCTCGTCGCCGCGATCGAGGTGCTCGAGGACAACCCGCAGCTCGAAGTGCCCGAAACCGCGGAACTCCCGCTCCTGACGCCGATCAACGGCCTCACGGAGGCCGAGATCGGGCCCGAGATCGAGGACTGGCTGGCGAAGGGCTTCCGCACCTTCAAGGTCAAGGTCGGCAAGGACGTCGCCGCCGATCTCGCCCGGGTGCGGACGATCCAGAAGGCGATCGCGGGGCGTGCGACGTTCCGGCTCGACGCCAACCGCGCCTATGACCGGAGCGCCGGCATCGCCTTCGCGTCCGCACTCGATCCGGAGGGGATCGAGCTCTTCGAGCAGCCCTGCGATTCCGACGACTGGGAGGCGAACGCCGCGGTGGCGGCGGCGTCGGCCGTGCCGCTGATGCTCGACGAGCCGATCTGCACGCTCGCCGACATCGCCCGCGCCGGCGCGATCGCGAACGTGCGGTTCTGCAAGCTGAAGCTGAAGCGCTTCGGCGGGCTCGACCGCCTGCGCGAAGGACTGGATGCGGTGCGCGCCGCCGGCATGGAGCCGGTCCTCGGCGACGGCCTCGGCAGCGAGATCCACAACTGGCTGGAGGCCTGCGTCGCGCGGAGCACAATCCGCAATGCCGGCGAGTTCAACGGCTTCATCAAGCCGCGCGAGCGGCTGCTCTCCCCGCCCCTGCCGTTCGCGAACGGCTCGATCATTCTTCCCGCCGGGTACCGGCCCCGCCCGGACTGGACCCTGATCGACCGCTTCACCGCCGAGCGGCTCGATTTCACGACGACAAAGGCAAGGACAGCAACGCATGGCGCATGAGGCCCTGCTCGCCGATCTCGACGAGCGCCGGAAAGCGGCGAGCCGCCTGGGCGGCAAGAAGAAGCTCGAACAGCGCCGGGAACGCGGACAGCTAAACGCGCAGGAGCGGCTCGACGCGCTGGTCGATCCGGGGAGCTTCCTGGAGGTCGGCCTGCTCGGCGCCTCGTTCCTCGACGCCGATGCGCCGACAACCCCGCGCGACGGCAAGATCACCGGTTTCGCCCGGATCGACGGGCGCGATGTCGGGGTCGTGGTGAACGACTTCACGACCAAGGGCGCCTCGACCAGCGCCACCAATTCCAAGAAGATGGGCTATGTCCGCCGCACCTGCACGGAGAAGGGGATGCCCTTCGTGCATGTCGGCGAATCGACCGGCGCGCGGCTGCCGGACGCCATGGGCTCCAAGGGCATGGGGCTGCTGCTCGGCAACGACATCACGCAGTTCCGACGCATGCGCGACACGCCCTGGGCGGCGGCGGCGCTCGACACCTCGTTCGGCTCGTCCGCGTGGATGTGCTGCTGCTCCGACTTCGCGGTGATGAAGAAGGGCTCGATCATGTCGGTGTCAAGCCCCCGGCTCGTCTCCATGGCGATCGGCGAGAAGGTCGACCTGGAAGAGCTCGGCGGCTGGCGCCTCCACGCCGAGCAGACCGGCCTCATCGACCAGTTCGTCGATACCGACGAGGAGGCGATGGCGGCGCTGCGCGCCTTCCTCTCCTACATGCCGAGCCATAACGGCGAGCCGCCGCCGCGCGCGCCGACGAGCGAAGGCTCGGGCGAGGACCAGGAGCGCGTGCTGGAGATCGTCCCGGAGAAGCGCACCCAGGTCTACAACATGAAGAAGGTGCTCGAGGTCATCTTCGACAAGGGCAGCCTGTTCGAGCTCAAGCCGCGCTTCGGCAAGTCCGCGGTGGTCGCCCTCGCCCGCCTCGACGGCGCCTCGGTCGGCATCATCGCCAACAATCCGCAGGTCGGGGGCGGCGCGCTCTCCGCGGAGGCCTGCCGCAAGATCATCGACTTCACGGTCCTCTGCGACAGCTTCAACGTGCCGATCGTGCGCTTCATGGACACGCCGGGCTTCGTGGTCGGCACCGATGCGGAGCGGCGCGGCGCGCCCGGGCAGATCATGAACTTCATGAACGCGACCTGCCTGACGACGGTGCCCCAGGTCACGATCATCTGCCGGAAGGCCTATGGCCGCGCCTATGTCGCGATGGGCGGCGGCGCCCACAACGACGCGATGATCGCCTGGCCGATGGCCGAGGTGAGCTTCATGGACCCGGTCTTCGCGACCAACATCGTCCACAACCTCAACGCCGGCGAGGAAGGCTTCGAGGAGGCGCTCGCCCATATCCAGAAGGATCTCGAGATCTGGGACATGGCGCGGATCTTCTCGGCGCAGGACGTGATCAAGCCGCAGGAGACGAGGCGCTACCTCGTCCGCATGTTCGACATCCAGCGCCGGCGGCGCTCGGGCGGCGTCGGCCAGCACCTGATGCGCGCCTGGCCGACGAGCTATTGAGGCCCGGTCCGTGAACGCCCCGCTCCCCCTCCCCGCCGGTCTCGTGGCCGCGGCACGCGCCGAGGGCCGCGCCGCCCTCGACGAGGCCGCCGGCAAGGCCCTGCTCGGCGCCTACGGCATCCGCACGCCGCGCTCGGCGGTGGCGCGCGATGCCGCCGATGCCGAACGCAAGGCGGCCGCGCTCGCCGGCCCGTTCGTCGCCAAGGTCGTCTCGCCGGAGATCCTGCACAAGTCCGACGCCGGCGGCGTCGCGCTCAGCCTCGGAACGCCGGCGGAGGTCCGTGCGGCGGTCGAAACGATGGCGGCAAGGCCCGCCATCGCCTCGGCGCGGGTCGAGGGATGGCTCGTCGAGGAGATGATCCCGGCCGGCCGCGAGATGGTGGTCGGCGGCTTCCGCGACCCGCAATTCGGCCCGATCCTGATGGTCGGGCTCGGCGGCATCTTCGTCGAGGTGCTGAAGGACGTGGCCTTCCGCATCTGCCCGGTCTCGCGGGCGGACGCGGCCGCCATGCTCGACGAGCTGAAGGGTGCGGCGCTCCTGGCGGGTGCGCGCGGCGAGGCGCCGGTCGACCGCGCCGCGCTCCTCGATCTCCTCGTGAAGATCGGCGGCGAGGGCGGCCTGCTGACGGAGCTCGCCGACGAGATCGCGGAGCTCGACATCAATCCGGTGATCGTTTCGGCCTCCGGCGCCGTCGCCGCCGATGCGCGCTTCGTGCTCGCAAGGGAGCCGATGCCGGCGGCGGCCGGGCCGGACCCCGCCGGCTCCAGCCTCGAGACCTTCCGCCCGCTCTTCGAGCCGGCAAGCGTGGCGGTGCTCGGCGCCTCGGCGAAGGAGGTCGGCATCGCCAACACCTTCATCAGGCGCATGAAGGATTTCGGCTATCCGCACGCGATCTACCCGATCCACCCGAGCGCCGGGGAGATCGAGGGCCTGAAGGCCTATCCGAGCCTTGCCGCGACGCCGGAGCCGGTCGACTACGCCTATGTCGCGATGGGCGCGCAGCGGATCCCCGAGGTGCTCGCGGCCGCCGCCGGGCGCTGCCGGATCGCCCAGGTCATCTCGTCGGGCTTCGGCGAGGTCGAGGACGGCAAGGCGCTGCAGGAGGATCTCGTCGCAGCCGCGCGGAAGGGCGGCGTGCGCGTGCTCGGGCCGAACTGCCTCGGCACCTATTCGCCGCGCGGCGGCCTCACCTTTCCCGTCGGCGCGCCGAAGGAGGTCGGCACGATCGGGATCGTCGCCCAGTCCGGCGGGCTCAGCACCGACATCATCAAGCGCGGCCAGTGGCGGGGGCTCCGCTTCAGCGGGGTCGTCACCATCGGCAACAGCGCCGACGTGAAGCCGCACGAGCTCGTCGACTATTTCATGGCCGACCCGCAGACCGCCGCGATCGGCCTCTATCTGGAGGACGTGAAGGACGGCCGCGCCTTCTTCGACCTTCTGCGCTCGGAGCGGGCGACCAAGCCGGTGGTGATCCTGAAGGGCGGGCGGTCGGGCCGCGGCCGCGAAGCGGCGCTCTCCCATACCGGGGCGCTCGCCGGCGACGACCGGGCATGGGACTCGCTCGCGGCGCAGGCGCCCGTGGCGCTCGTGAAGACCGTCGACGCCTTCATCGACGTGCTGCTGGCGCTCCAGCACCTGAAGCTGCGGCCGGGCAAGCCGACCCATTCCGTCACGCTCTTCGGAAACGGCGGCGGATCGAGCGTGCTCGGCACCGACGCCTTCGCCGAGGTCGGGCTCGACGTCTCGCCCTTCGAGGGCGAGACGCGCCGGCTGCTCGAAGCCATGAAACTGCCGCCCGGCACGAGCGTCGCCAACCCGATCGACACGCCGGTGCGCACGCTCCAGGAGAAGGACGGCTGGGTCGCGGGCGAGATCCTCGACATCGTCTACGCGCACGCCCGGCCGGACGCCGTCGCCATGCATCTCAACCTCGCCGCCTTCGTCGGGCGCGGCAGCGTCGACCCGATCGACAACCTCTTCGCGGTGGTGGAGGAGACGCAGCGGAAATGGCCGGGAATCGCCCATTTCTGCCTGGCGCTGCGCAGCGACGGCTCGCCGGAGCTCGACGAGAAGCGGCGGCACTACCGCGACAAGGCGCGCGCCGCCGACGTTCCGGTGTTCGACGAGATCCCGGCGATGGCGCTCGCGCTCGCCGCAATCGGCCACCTGGAGCGGCGGTTCGCGGCGCGCGGGTGAGGCGACGCCGACGTAGGAGACGCGAGGCGGTGTCCTCCTTCTCCGCTGCTTGCTCTGTCGTCATGCCCGGGCTCCGACCCGGGCATCCAGCGGCGCCCGCTCTGCTTCGGCCGCCCATGGATCGCCGGATCAAGTCCGGCGACGACGACGGAGAGGGACGTGGCTTTGTCGCGCGCCGGCTGAGCCAACAGCATCGCGGCGGCGTTGCGGCGCTGCTTGCTCGGTTCGGAGAACCTGCCGCTCATTCCGCTCGGAGAAACTGCCGCTTGCTCCGTCGTCTTGCCCGGGCTCCGACCCGGGCATCCAGCCGCGCCCGCTCTGCTTCGACGGCCCATGGATCGCCGGATCAAGTCCGGCGACGACGACGGAGAGGGACTTGGTCGGTCCGGCGATGACGGCGGAGAGGGACGCGAGGCGGCGGGATCGCCGGGCCCGCACCGTTGATCCCAAAGCGGGATCATGATAGTACGATCGGCATGCGGATCATCGCCCGCCGGACCTTGCGGGAATTCGTCCAGAGCCTGGCGGGACAGAAGGACCAACGGGCGGTCAAAGCCGCGCTTGATGCCTGGTTCGACGAAGTCAGCAAGGCCGACTGGACGAGTTCCGCCGATGTAAGGCGGCACTACGCAACGGCGAGCATCGTCAACGCCGAGCGGATCGTCTTCAATATCAAGGGCAATGACTACCGTCTTGTCGTGGCGGTCGACTTTGAAAAGGGCATCGTCTGGATCAAGTGGATCGGCAGCCACAAGGCCTATGACAGGATCGACGTCACGGAGGTGAAGCATGGGGGCTGACCTGAAGCCGATCCGCACCGATGCGGACTATGAAGCGGCCCTTGCGGAGGCCGGGCGCCTGTGGGGCGCACGAAGCGGCACGCCCGAAGGCGACCGGCTCGACGTGCTGGCAACCCTGATCGACGCCTACGAATCCAGGCATTATCCGATGGACCCGCCCGACGCGATCGATGCGATCCTCTTCCGGATGGAGCAGCAGGGATTGACCCGCAAGGATCTGGAGCCGCTGATCGGCCCTCGCGGCCGCGTGGCGGAGGTGCTGAACCGCAAGCGCGGCCTTTCCATCGAGATGATCCGCAATCTGCACGAGGGGCTCGGGATCTCGGCCGAGATCCTGATCCGCCCCACCCGCCATGAGGAGGCCGCCTGAAATCGCTCCGGCGCGCAGGGCTGAGGCGATGACGTCGCGGCGGTGTTGCCGCGCCGTTCGTTCCGCTCGGAGAACCTGCCGCTTGTTCCGCTCGGGGGACCTGCCGCTTGTTCCGTCGTCGTGCCCGGGCTTGACCCGGGCATCCAGCCGCGTGCGCTCTGCTTCGGCCGCCCATGGATCGCCGGATCAAGTCCGGCGACGACGACAGTGGGGAGGCAGCGCCAGCGGAAAAGGCGACCCCGCGCCGAGCGCGCCTCTCAGGCCAGCCCCGTCCGCTCCTTGAAGGAGGCGATCTGCCCGGGCGAGAAGCAGGCCATGCGGATGTCGCGGAGATGCGGGCCGAAGGCGCTCTCGATGTCCCGCCCGAAGCGGGCGAAGATCTCGGCCATGTAGTAATCGTGGCGGATCAGGCTCTCCGCCATGTTCACGATCGGCCGGTTGCGGGTGTGGGCGGCGACCACCTCCTCGTCCATCGCCGCGGTCAGCATCTCGACATGGTCGACCGCCAGCGTGAACAGGTTGTCCGCCGTGCCCATGCGCACGCCGGTCGCCTCGTGCAGGTAGATCCGGCAGGCATCGGTGAACCGGAACTCGTCGGCATCCTGGCCGAAGAGGACGATCAGCAGCTCGACGCCGCGCTCCGCCGCCGCCCTCAGCGCCCCCTTGTGGCGGCGCAGGACCTCGTCCGCCGCCTTCACCCAGATGGCCTCGCGGCTCTCGGCGATGAGCGCGCCGATCCGGTCGTGGACGATCGCCTCGCCGCGCATGGTCCAGACATACTGGTCCTCGGCGCGCGGCTTCAGAGCGGCGAGCTTGCCGGCGAGGTCGGAGCAGAGCGCGTCGGTCTGCCGGGCGATCGCCTCGAGCAGCGTCCGCGGCTCGGCGGCGACGTAGCGCACCGGGTTCTCGCTGACGGGCAGGACCGCGCCGCGGCGGGCGAGCGCGTCGAGCGCGTGATAGGTGTTCGGGCGCGGAATGCCGGCCGCCTTGGCGATCTCGTAGGCGGTCGCCGGGCTCTCGCGCAGGAGCTGCACGTAGACGCGCGCCTCGTATTCGGTGAAGCCGAGCCGCCGCAGGTCGGCGAAGATGTCCGCCGACGGCAGTTCCTCGACTGCGAGCTTTCCGACCATTGCCGCTCCAGATCCGGGCCGCCCCTTCTTGGCAGCCGCTCAGGCGGCGAGCAAGTCGCTCCGCCGGGCCTCGATGAAGCCGGTATGGACGTCGCCGGCGGCGAAATGCGGATCGGCGAGGCAGGCGATCAGGAAGCTCCGGTTGCTCTTGATCCCCTCGATCTCCGTCGCCGAAAGCGCCTCGATCGCGCGGCGGCGCGCCGCGTCCCGGGTCTCGCCCCAGGCGATCAGCTTCGCCACCAGCGGATCGTAGAACGGGGTCACCGCGTCGCCCTCGCGATAGCCGCTGTCGACGCGGACATCCGGCATCCCCTCCGGCAGCCGGAACCGCTCCAGCCGGCCCGGCGACGGCATGAACATCTTCGCCGGGTTCTCGGCATAGAGCCGGCACTCCAGTGCATGGCCGCGGGCCGCGATCGCGCCCTGGTCGAGGCCGGCGAGCGCGCCGCGCGCGAAGTCGATCTGCATCGCCACGAGGTCGAGCCCGGTGATCGCCTCCGTCACCGGATGCTCGACCTGGATCCGGGTGTTCATCTCGAGGAAGAAGAATTCGAAGCTCTCGGCGTCGACGATGAACTCGACCGTGCCGGCGCCCTTGTAGCGGGTGGCGCGGCAGAGCCGGACGGCCGCCTCGGCCATCTCCTCGCGGGTCCCGGCCGGGAGGCCGGGGGCGCGGCTCTCCTCGATCACCTTCTGGAACCGGCGCTGGAGCGAGCAGTCGCGCTCGAAGAGATGGACGGCCTCGCCATTGCCGAAGCCGAATACCTGGATCTCGACATGGCGCGCCTTCGGCACGAAGCGCTCCAGGAACACGGCG
The DNA here is from genome assembly GCF_009866965.1 of Propylenella binzhouense. GTDB lineage: Bacteria > Pseudomonadota > Alphaproteobacteria > Rhizobiales > Afifellaceae > Propylenella > Propylenella binzhouense. The sequence continues at coordinate 8,442 of NZ_SPKJ01000129.1, forward strand.
CCGTCGCCGAAGGCCTTCTCGGCCATCGACTGGGTGCCGGCGACGACCTCCGCGAGCTTCTCCGGCGCGTCGACCCGGCGCATGCCGATCCCGCCGCCGCCGGCCGACGCCTTCACGAGGAGCGGATAGCCCACCTGCGCCGCGGCCTCGTCGAGGCCCGCAACATCGCCCGCCTCGAACCGCCGGCTGCCCGGCACGACCGGAACGCCGCTCGCCGCGGCGATGTCGCGGGCGCGCTGCTTGTCGCCCATCTGGCGGAGCGTCTCCGGCGACGGCCCGATCCAGGTCAGGCCGGCCTCGGCGACCGTGCTCGCGAAATCGGCGTTCTCGGACAGGAAGCCGTAGCCCGGATGGATCGCATCGGCGCCGCTCGCCCGCGCCGCCGCCAGCACGCGGTCGGCGCGGAGATAGCTCTCGCGCGCCGCGGCGGGCCCGACCGGAAGCGCCTCGTCCGCCTCCGCGACATGGGCCGCGCCGGCATCCGCCTCGGAGTGGATCGCCACGGTGGCGAGCCCGAGCTTGCGGCAGGAGCGGAAGATCCGCCTGGCGATCTCGCCGCGGTTGGCGACCAGCACCTTCCTCACGGCGTCACGCCTCGATCCGGGCGACGACGGTGCCTTCCGTCGCCACGTCGCCCTCGGCGACGAGGATCTCGACCAGCCTGCCGTCCTCCGGCGCGGCGACGGGGATCTCCATCTTCATCGATTCCAGGATCAGGATCGGGTCGTCCTCCGAAAGCGCGGCGCCGACCTCCGCGACGATCTTCCAGACGTTTCCGGTGATGTCCGTCTTGACGTCGACGATCGCCATCAGCCCGTTCCCCCGCGTTTCAAGACCGGGGGAAGATTTACGACCTTCCGGTAGTAGTTGCAACAGCAACAACGCTCGTGCGGCGGCCGGCGCGCCGCCGCGTCCCTCTCCGTCGTCATCGCCGGACCGACCGCATCCCCTGTCGTCATCGCCGGACTTGATCCACTGCTGTCCGGTTTGATTTCACGCCCATTGGAGGACCATCTGGTTGGAGGGTTCGGCGGGTGGATCGTGGCCGGTCAGCCGGTCGATGCGGCGCTTGTGCATGAGGTTGA
>NZ_SPKJ01000013.1 GCF_009866965.1 Propylenella binzhouense
CCGCCGGAGCGGCGGCGCCCGCCGCGGGCGCGCCCTGCGCCAACGCGGCACCGGAGCCCGCCGCGACGAGGAGCGCGGCGAGGGCAGCGCGGCATGCGGCGTTACGCGTGCTGGCTGACTGCTGGATCAAAGACATCAGGAGAACCCTCTCGCTGGCCCGCTCGGCCCTTGCGGCGGACGCGGCCTCAAATCCGCCCGGCTCCTCGCCGCAAATTGCGGCGAGAGCTGGGCCGGCGAACTTCAGCCATTCCATAGCCTTCATTTGCGGACAGTTCCAGTTTCACGCTAACCCGGATTCGGTTCCCGGCAGGAAGCAGCAAGGACGAGAGCGCACGTGCGATTGGCACCAGGCCGCCGCTGGCGGCAGACGATAGCCGCCGCCCTCATCGCGATCCTCGGCCCGGGCACCGCCTTGGCCGCGCCGGCGCACGGCATCGCGATGCACGGCGATCTGGCGCTTCCCGCGGATTTCGCCCACCTGCCCTATGCCGATCCCGAGGCGCCCAAGGGCGGGCGGCTCGGCCTCGCCGCCGTCGGCACCTTCGACAGCCTCAACCCGTTCATCGTCCGCGGCACCGCACCGCGCGGCCTCTGGGACCTCACCTGGGGCAACAATGTCTGGGAGAGCCTGCTCGCGCGCAACAAGGACGAGGCCTTCTCGCTCTACGGCCTGCTCGCCGAGGCGGTCGAGACGCCGGACGACCGCTCCTGGGTGGCGTTCACGCTGAACCCGAAGGCGCGCTTCTCCGACGGCACGCCCGTGACACCGGAGGACGTCCGCTTCTCCTTCGAGCTCCTGGCGAAGAAGGGGCGGCCGAACTTCCGCTCCTGGGCCGATTCGGTGACGCGGATCGATCTCGTCGGCGAGCACGGCATCCGCTTCACGCTCGCCGAGGGTGCGAGCCGCGAGCTCCCGCTCCTCCTCGGCATGTTCCCCGTTTTCCCCAGGCACGCGACCGATCCGGATACGTTCGACAGGTCCGGCTTCTCCGTCCCGCCCGGCTCGGGCCCCTATGTCGTCGGCAGGGTCGAACCCGGCACCCGCGTCACGCTGAAGCGCGATCCCGCCTATTGGGGCAAGGATCTCCCGGTGAAGCGGGGCTTCGACAATTTCGACGAGATCCGCATCGAGTACTTCCGCGACGCGAACTCCTATTTCGAGGCCTTCAAGAAGGGCCTTTTCGACATGCTCGACGAGAGCGACCCGAATCGCTGGGCGACCGGCTACGACTTTCCGGCCGCGCGCGACGGGCGCGTGAAGCTCGAGAAGTTCGAGACCGGCATCCCCCAGCCGATGACCGGCTTCGTCTTCAACACGCGCCGGCAGCCTTTCGCCGATCCGAAGGTCCGCGAGGCGCTGACCTACCTGTTCGACTTCGAGTGGATCAACCGCAACCTCTATCATGACCTCTACCGGCGGACGGCGAGCTTCTTCGAGGGTTCCGAGCTGTCCGCGATCGGCCGGCCGGCCGGCGCGCGGGAGCGCGCATTGCTCGCGCCCTATGCCGGCTATGTCCGCCCCGAGGTGATGGACGGCACCTATGCGCCGCCGGCGGGCGACGGCTCCGGCCACGACCGCGGCAATCTCCGCAAGGGGCTCGATCTCCTCGCCGCGGCCGGCTGGGAGATCCGCGACGGCCGCATGGTGGAAGCCGCCACCGGCAGCCCGCTCCGCTTCGAGATGCTCGTGCTCTCGCGCGACCAGGAGCGGCTGGCCCTCGCCTTCCAGCGCACGCTGCGGCTCCTCGGCATCGAGCTCTCGGTCCGGCAGGTCGACGCCGCGCAATATTGGGAGCGCCTGAAGTCGTTCGATTTCGACCTCATCCAGTGGACCTATCCGTCCTCGCTCTCGCCCGGCAACGAGCAGCGCTTCCGCTGGTCGTCGCAGGCGGCGCGGAGCGAGGGGAGCTTCAACTATGCCGGCGTCGAGAACCCGGCGGTCGACGCCATGCTCGATGCGCTGGTGGCCGCCAAGGACCGGCCGGAATTCGTCGCCGCCGTGCGCGCCCTCGACCGCGCGCTGATCTCGGGCTTCTATGTGTTGCCGCTCTTCCACGCGCCGGAGGACTGGACGGCGCGCTGGGCGCGGGTGGATCATCCCGCCAAGCCGTCCCTCTACGGGCCGGAACCGACGACCTGGTGGGCGAAGGAGGCCGGAAAGTGACGGAAGCCGTCCGGGCGCTTGCCCTCGACGTCGTGTCGGACGTCGTCTGCCCGTGGTGCTATCTCGGCAAGAAGCGCCTGGAGAAGGCGCTCGCCCTCGCCGCCCCGCTCGTGGTGACCGTGCGCTGGCGGCCCTATCAGCTCGACCCGACCATCCCGCCGGAGGGGAAGAGCCGCGCGGCCTATCTCGCGGAGAAGTTCCGCGATCCCGCCCGCGTCGAGGCGATGCATCGCGACCTCGCCGCGCTCGGCGCCGCGGAAGGGATCGCCTTCCGCTTCGAGGCGATCGCGGTCTCGCCGAACACGCTCGACGCGCACAGGCTGTCCCGCTGGGCGCTCGGCGCCGGCGTGCAGGAGGCGGTCGTCGACGCACTCTTCCACGCCTATTTCGTCGAGGGCCGCGACGTCGGCGACCGGTCCGTCCTCGCCGGCATCGCCGGCGCCTGCGGCATGGACGCCGCCGAAATCGCCGATCTCCTCGCTTCCGACGCCGATTGTGCCCGCGTCGAGGAGGAGATCGCGCTCGCCCGCCGGATCGGCGTCACCGGCGTGCCGACCTTCATCGCCGGCGAGCGCTACGCCCTTGTCGGCGCCCAGGCTCCGGAGGCCCTCGCCGAGGCGCTTGCCGCGATCGCGGCCCGTCAGGACGCCGATTCCGCGCCGTGACGGAGCGGCCCGCCGCGGCGTCCCACCCTGACGCTATCGGCCTGCGGCGCCTCCGCTTGTTCTGTCGTCCTGCCCGGGCTGCTTGTTCTGCTCCGGCACCGGGCTGCCTGTTCCGCTCCGGCCCCGTGCCGCTTGCTCTGTCGTCATGCCCGGGCTCGACCCGGGCAGCCATCGGCCTCCCGTTCGGGCCCGCGACCTTCTTCCGGATCGCCGGATCAAGTCCGGCGACGACGACGGAAAATGGCGGCGAGACGCCCTCGACGTGACGCGCCCCGCCGGGCCCTGACGGGCGGCCTCATTCGCCGGGCGCGAGCGGAGGGATGTTCAGATTGCCGCGGAAGAGGTTCTCCGGGTCGTAGGCGGTCTTGATCGCCCGGAGCCGCCGGTAGAGCGCCTCGCCATAGGCTGCGCGGATGCGCCCCGGCGCCTCTTCCTCCGTCAGGAAGTTGACATAGGCCGCCCCCGAGCCGAACGGCTTCGTCGCCTCGAACGCACGCCGCACCCAGCCGATATGGAGGTCGTCTTCCGCGCCCTCCTCCCACGCCCCCTGCACGACCACGCCATATTGTGCGGCGCGGATGCCGACCGCGTTCGTGTCCGGCGCCGTGCGGGCGGGGGCGCCGCCGAGATGCATGACGAGGATCGCCGAGTGCGGCGAAGGATTGGCGGCCGCGCTTTCGCGCAGAACCGCCATCAGACCGTCCGCCATCGCGCCCGCTTCGTTCGACTTCCAGTAGTAGCGGCGGCCGAAGGGCTGTCCGCCGTCGAGGAAGCTCTGGAACGCCACGAAGTCCTTGGGTGCGATCGTATCGGCGGCCGGCGGGCCGAAGGCCTTGAGCCTTGCCATCGCCGCCGCCCCCTCGGCCGGATCGCCGGTCCAGTGCGCCGCGATCGCCGCGATCGGCTTGCCGTGAAGCTCCGCCGGGATGAAGGGCGCCGGCGGCGCCTTCCGCAGGATCAGCAGGCAGGTGAGCTCGTCCGGAGCCTCGGCCGTGATCGCGCGATAGAGCCGCATGACGGCATCGGCGCGCTCGAAGGGATGCACGACCATTCCGCAGAGCGCCTGCGGGCCGTGCCGGTGGGCCCGGAACGTGAACGACGTCACCACGCCGAAATTGCCGCCGCCGCCGCGAAGCGCCCAGAAGAGGTCCGAATGCTCCTCAGCGCTCGCCCGCACCGATCTGCCGTCGGCGGTGACCACGTCTGCGGTGACGAGATTGTCGGCCGTGAAGCCGAACCGGCGCGACGTCCAGCCGAAACCTGCGCCCAGGGTCAGGCCGGCCACGCCGGTCGCCGAGATGATGCCGCTCGGCACCACCAGCCCGTATTGCTGGGTTGCGGTGTCGACATCCTTCCACGTCGCGCCCGCCTCGACGCGGACCTCCATGGCGGCCGGATCGACCGCGACCGCGCGGCGGGTGCTCATGTCGATCGTCACGCCGCCGTCGCAGAGCGCCGCGCCGGCGACGTTGTGTCCGCCGCCGCGGACCGAGAGCGGCAGCCCGGTGCGGCGCGCAAAGGCGATCGCCTCCGCGATCTCGCCGTCGTCCCTCGGCCGCACGACCAGGGCGGGCCGGCGCTCGATCATCGCGTTCCAGATCCGGCAGGCCTCGCCATAGGCGGGGGCGCCCGGCAGGTGGGCGGAGCCCGCCAGGCGTTCCGCCAGCGCTCGCACCGCCTCGCCGTGGTCGCGGCCAGGCTTCTCCGTGTTCATTGCTATCACGCTCATCGCGGTTCCTCCTTGAGAACTGGCTTGAGAACCGGCCCGGATATTCGCCGGCGGGAGGAACGGCGCCAGTTCAGGAACTGAATCGCGGCGGTACAGAAACTGAACTATAGTTCGTTGCACGACACCGATGAATTCCGAGCGAGGCCGGACGCATGGTTCGCGAGAGCTACGGACAGTTCTGTCCGGTGGCGATGGCTGCCGAGATCCTCTGCAGCCGCTGGACGGTCCTGCTCGTCCGGGAGCTCGTCTCCGGCTCGACGCGCTTCAACGAGATCCGCCGCGGCCTTCCCCGGATGTCGCCGGCGCTCCTCTCCAAGCGCCTGAGGGATCTCGAGGAGGCGGGCATCGTCCGGCGCACCGCCTCGTCCGGGGAACCGGGCCTCGTCCAGTACCATCTCACCCAGGCGGGTCTGGATCTCCGGCCGGTGATCGAGACGATCGGCTTCTGGGGGCAGCGCTGGGTCGAGACCGAGGCCTCGCTGAAGAACCTCGACCCGGACCTGCTGATGTGGGACATGCGGCGCAATCTCGAGCCGGCACCCCTGCCGAGGCGCCGTTCCGTGATCGAGTTCATCTATTCCGACCAGCCGGCGAACCGCCGCACCTACTGGCTCGTCGTGCAGCCGGAGGCAGAGATCGACGTCTGCTCGGTCGATCCGGGCTTCGACGTGGATCTCTACGTGGCGACCGACCTGCGGACGATGACGATGATCTGGATGGGGCTCACCCCGCTCAGGGAGGCGCTCGCGGCGCGCAAGCTGTCGCTGACGGGGGACCGCGCGCTCGCCGGCAGCGTGGAGGCCTGGCTCGGCCTCAGCCCCTTCGCCGCGGAGAAGAAGCGCGCTACGGCGTGACGCCGGCAGGTGCCGTCGAGGAGGAGATCGCGCTCGCCCGCCGGATCGGCGTCACCGGCGTGCCGACCTTCATCGCCGGCGAACGCTACGCCCTTGTCGGCGCCCAGGCTCCGGAGACCGTTGCCGACGCGTTTGCCGCGATCGCGGGCCCGACAGGACACCGACGGCCGCACCACGCGGGTCAAGCGGCCGCAGTCGAACGGCATCGTCGAGCGGCTGCATCGCACCCTGCTCGACGAGCACTTCCGCGTCGAGGGGCGCCGCACCTGGTTCGAGACCATCGAGGAAATGCAGGCGGTTCTCGACACCTGCCTGGAGGAGTACCATCAGCGCCGGCCGCCCCAGGGCCGCGGCATGAACGGCAGGACACCGGCCGGCGCCTTCATCGACAGCCTGGCGAGCCCGCCACAGCAGAAGGAGGACAACCCAGCAGAAAGATGAACCGTCAAACAGGCCGCCTGAGCCCCGCTCACAGAAACGGCACTGTCAAGCAATTACCCTGTCTGTATATCCCGCTCCACCGATGCCGAAACACATCCCATAACGGCTTCCTCCCTTACCCAAGCCTGGAACGGAACGAAACTTAGGAGAACAGCTAAGTCTTATGTCAACCGTTCGCTCAATCACTGAACACAATTAGCCCAACAGTCGCGATTCTCGGCATAACAGCGGTGGCGCGCCTCAGTCGTCGTGACCGCCACACAGTGCGAAAATGTTATAGAGCAACTTGCCCGACATTGTCTTTCCACTGCCCTAGGCTCCTTACCATCGGCACATTGGTTGATGCGAATATTGTACATGTAATTACACATGGCATGACATACGGCGCCCGCCGGTTGCTCCCACGGGCATTCCATGTTGCACAGGGTGTCCACCTGTCTGACTTCGTCCTCACAACTCGCAGACACCGCATCTGCTGATAGCGCGGCCAGCAGTGAAAACACTAGAATCGGGAGCTGTCGTGGCTCATTTTTGGCGCACTGGTCTTCCAGGAGTGTTTGCGCAATGAAAAGGTCGCTAGCTTTCTCCAAGTTCGACTTCATCGACGATGCTCCCTTTTTGCGTGTTCTGATCGGTTTATAGGCTAACGTCTCCGAAATACCTTGTGCACAGTATGTCAATGTCCGACCCCGAGTGCTGACGCACCCGCTGTCATCATTCGTTATACAACTGAACATCGATCAGGACAAATGTCCTCATGTGGTGCCAAAGTCGGCCAGTGGAGCAGCGCCGTAGGGCGATCTACAATGTCCTCTTAAGCTTCTTTCCGTGCTAGGCTTGGGCAAGGGAGGAAGCTGTTATGGGACGCGTTCCGGCATCGGTGGAGCGGGAGGCGCGTGCGCACACCCCGCACCAACGGCTTTGTCGAGGGCTTCAACGGCACCGTCTTCGACGAGTTCTTCCGGGTGAAGATGCGCGACACCTTCTATGAGACGGTGGAGGCCCCTCCAGGCCGATCTCGATCTCTGGCTTGTCTACAACACCGAAGGCCCGCACGTTGGCTATCGAAACCAAGGCCGCAGGCCAATCAAGACTCAAGTCATTCGTCACTCAAGAATCTAAAGAGAACACTTTGTCATACGGGCGTAGCCGTGAAGAACCTGCCTCAGGTCCCGTCCTTGTCGATGGCGCTGATTCTGTCCCATCATACAGTGGGACGGAATACCTACCCTCGGGCGCGGACCACTGGAGCACGCTGCCGCCGGAGTAACCTGATCAGAATCTACAGCTTGGGTGTTTCAACAAGAGCTCTCCTGCCGTCCGAGCGACTTGCGTATGTGACCCTATTGACATATCTTAGCTCTTCCAATCAACCGGAGCAAGACCATGCCGGCCGGCTTCAGAACACCTCTCATCCTATCGATGCTCATTCTAGGGCTGATGCCGTTTCCGGCATTCGGATCGTCTACTCTAAACTTAGTTGCAGGCCTAATTTGCATTAAACCGCCAGCCCACGTACCGCGGCTGTTCCAGCTTGATCGCGTTCAAAACGCTTCATGTGTTTACTGTGAAGCGTGGTCTGACCGATGCCGGCAAATGTTGCCAGGCTGTCTAGATAGAAACAACTACTGTCGCCCTGAGGTGGTCTGCCCCTAACCATTCCTTCAGCAGCCAATCGATGCCGATAGCGGCTCACCAGCGGAAGGGGCAAAGTGGATTAACTGATCGACAGACATATCTGGAACGAGTTGAGTCACTGCGCGACTAAAATAATCAATTTGCATTACAGGAGGGGATCATGCGGCTAAAAGGTTGTTTTGTAATACTGCTTACAACGCTTTACTTTGTCGCAAGCCCGGCGTTGTCGCAAAGCGACTTTCTTTTTCAAATGCCTGAGACAAATGGCGATGGGACGGGCCGATTTAGCACCCAGAATCGGCCAACTGTTACAGAGACGTTAGGATTTCTTGGGAGAAAGCTGAGGGGCGCAGAGTCACGAATCCTGAATTACACCTACAATGATTGTATTTTTTTGCGGTCTTTTGAATCGGCTTACGTCAAGGACGGCCATCAATTAGGAGATATTATTGATGTAAGCATACTTGAAGGACCGGCGTTTGGGATCTTTCTAGACTTCCGAGGTGATAACTACTGCGATGGGCGGAGAAATCCAAGAGAGATCTCCTGGCGTATTATCATTGAGTATGAGAAGCTGCAGCATGTACGTGGCGGCAGAATATCAGGTATTCAGTCGTTCAGGTTAATATGTCACAACGATTATAGATGCATTCATATGAAATTTTCGGAGTCCCAGTCTGCGTTACCGTGGTGGAAGTCTTACAAATCATTCATTTGGATTCCGTTTACTGACGACGAAGATCGGATTTTTTCGGCATTTGTTAACATTACAAAATATAATTCCTTTCCCGATGATCCGTTCTGACCGAGATAATATTAATCGCCCTTGGGCTATGACTTAGTCAGGACCAGAATGCCTGTACAGAGAGCGTAATCGGTTGACAGTGCCGCTCCTGTGAGCGGGGCTCAGGCGGCTTGTTTGGCGGTTCGTCCTTCTGCTCGGTTGTCCTGCTTCTGCTGTGGCGGACTCGGCAGGCCCTCGATGAAGGCGACGGCCGGTATCCTGCCGTTCATGCCGCCGCCCTGGCGCGGCCGGCCCTGATTGTAGCCCTCCAGGCAGATGTCGAGAACCGCCTGCATTCGTCGATGGTCTCGAACCAGGTGCGGCGATCTCAGCAGGAGACACGTGAGCGCCCTTCTCACGCCGCCTTCTTCTCCGCCTCCTCGGCGATCCGGACCAGCCGGGTCATGATGCTCGCCGCTCCCTTCAGCCGGTCGTCCTCGCGCGGCCAGTCGCGCTGGAAGACGACCTTCTGGTCGGGGCGGATCTTCGCCATCGCGCCCTGCTCGCCGATATAGCGCACGAGCCCGGCGGGATTGGCGAACTCGTTGTTGCGGAAGGCGACGACGACGCCCTTCGGCCCGGCGTCGAGCTTCTCGACATTGGCGCGCCGGCAGAGCGACTTCACGAACACCACCTTGAGGAGATGCTCGACCGCGTCCGGCAGCGGGCCGAAGCGGTCGATGAGCTCGGCGCCGAAGCCGTCGATCTCGGCAGCGCTCTCCAGATCGGCGAGCCGGCGGTAGAGGCTCATCCGGAGCTGCAGGTCCGGCACGTAGTCCTCCGGGATCATGATCGCGGTGCCGAGCGTGATCTGCGGCGACCAGCGCTCCTCGCCCGCCTCCGCGTCGCCGCCCGCCTTCAGGCTCGCCACCGCCTCCTCGAGCATCTGCTGGTAGAGCTCGAAGCCGACCTCCCGGATATGGCCGGACTGCTCCTCGCCCAGGAGGTTGCCGGCGCCGCGGAGGTCGAGGTCGTGGCTGGCGAGCTGGAAGCCCGCGCCGAGCGTGTCGAGCGATTGCAGCACCTTCAGCCGCCGCTCGGCCATCTCCGTCAGCCGCTTGTCGGCCGGCACCGTGAAGAGCGCGTAGCCGCGCGTCTTGGAGCGCCCGATCCGGCCGCGGATCTGGTAGAGCTGGGCGAGGCCGAACATGTCGGCGCGGTGGACGACGAGCGTGTTCGCGCGCGGGATGTCGAGGCCCGATTCCACGATCGTGGTGGAGAGCAGGATGTCGTACCGCCCGTCGTAGAAGGCGTTCATGATCTGGTCGAGCTCGGAGGGCGGCATCTGGCCGTGCGCGACGGCGACCGTCGCCTCCGGCACCTCGGCGTCGAGGAACGCCTTGATCTCGGCGAGATCGGAGATGCGCGGCACGACGTAGAAGGACTGGCCGCCGCGCACCCGCTCCCTGAGCAGCGCCTCGCGGATCGTGAGCGGGTCGAAGGGCGAGACGAAGGTCCTGACCGCCAGCCGGTCGACCGGCGGGGTGGCGATCATGGAGAGGTCGCGCACGCCGGTGAGCGCGAGCTGCAGCGTGCGCGGGATCGGCGTCGCGGACAGCGTCAGCACGTGGACGTTGGCGCGGATCTCCTTCAGCCGCTCCTTGTGCTTGACGCCGAAATGCTGCTCCTCGTCGACGATGAGGAGGCCGAGATCGCGGAACTCGATGCCCTTGCCGAGGAGCGCGTGGGTGCCGATCACGATGTCGACGGTGCCGTCGGCGATCCCCTTCTTCACCTTGGCGAGCTGGGCGGAGCCGACGAGGCGCGAGGCCTGCTCGACCACCACCGGCAGCCCGCGGAAGCGCTCCTGGAAGGTGCGGAAGTGCTGGCGCGCGAGCAGCGTGGTCGGCACCACGACGGCGACCTGCTTGCCGTCCATCGCCGCGACAAAGGCGGCGCGGAGCGCGACCTCGGTCTTGCCGAAGCCGACATCGCCGCAGATGAGCCGGTCCATCGGCCGGCCGGCGACGAGATCGTCGAGCGTCGCATCGATCGCCGCCATCTGGTCGTCCGTCTCCTCGTAGGGGAAGCGGGCGGCGAACTCGTCGTAGACGCCGTGGGGCGGCGGCAGCTCCGGCGCCTTCCGGGTGAGCCGCATCGCCGCCGTCCGGATGAGCGCATCGGCCATCTCGCGGATGCGCTTCTTGAGCCGCGCCTTGCGGTTCTGCCAGCCGACGCCGCCGAGCTTGTCGAGATCGGCGTCCGAGCCCTCCGGGCCGAAGCGGGTGAGCAGCTCGATGTTCTCGACCGGGAGGAAGAGCTTGTCGCCGCCGGCATATTGCAGCTCCAGGCAGTCGTGCGGCGCGCCTCCCGCCTCGATCGACCTCAGGCCTACAAACCGGCCGACGCCGTGGTCCAGGTGGACCACCAGGTCGCCAGCCGCGAGGCTGGTCGCCTCGGTGATCGCGTCCGCCGCCCGCTTCCTCTTCCGCGCTGCGCGGACGAGGCGGTCGCCGAGCACGTCCTGGTCGCCGATGACGGCGAGATCGGGCGTCTCGAAGCCGGTCTCGAGCGGAAGCACGGCGAGCGCGGTCGCGCCGTTCGGCAACGCCTCCGCCTCTGCGGCCGTCTCCACCGCAACGAGCCGCTCCAGCCCGTGATCGTGGAGGACCTGCGTGAGACGGTCGCGCGCGCCGTCGCTCCAGGCCGTGAGGATCACGCGCTTCTTCGACTTGCGGAGCGCGGCGATGTGCTCCACCAGCGCGTCGAAGACGTTGACGTCGCCCGCCGCGCGCTCGGCCGCGAAGGTCCGGCCGGTACGCCCGTCGAGATCGATCGTCAGCCCGCCGGTCTCCTCGGGCTTGGCGAAGGGCGAGAGCACGGCGTGGCGACGGTCGGCGAGGAGCGAACGCCAGCCCGCGCCGCCGAGATAGAGGGCCTCGGGCGGAACCGGCTTGTAGGGGACCGCGCCGCCGGCGGCCGCCGCGTGAGCGATCCCCTCCTTCCGCGCGGCGTAATGGTCCTCGACCTGGTCGAGGCGCGACTTCACCGCCTCGTCGACGAGATGGCCGAGCACGACCGGCACGTCCGGGAGATAGTCGAGAAGCGTCTCGAGCCGCTCGTAGAAGAACGGCAGCCAGTGCTCCATGCCGGCGAAGCGGCGGCCTTCGGAGACAGCCTCGTAGAGCGGATCGCCGCCGGTGACGGCGCCGAAGGCATCGCGATAGGCCTGGCGGAACCGGCTGATCGTCTCCTCGGTCAGGATCACCTCGCTCGCCGGCACGAGGTCGAGGCGGGGGATCTGGCCGGTCGTGCGCTGGCTCGCCGGGTCGAAGGGGCGGATCGTCTCCAGCGTGTCGCCGAAGAAATCGAGGCGGATCGGCGCCGGCGAACCGGCCGCCCACAGGTCCACGATGCCGCCGCGGACCGCATATTCCCCGATCTCGCGGACGGTCGCCGTGCGGTCGAAGCCGTTGACCTCCAGCCATCCGACGAGCCCCTTCATGGGCGCCACGCTGCCGGCCTTGGCGCGCCATGCCCGCCCCTTCACGATTTCGCGCGGCAGCACGCGCTGGACGATCGCGTTCGCGGTCGTGAGAACGATCCGGGGTGCCTTGCTCCAGTCGTCGAGCGCCAGCGCGTGAAGCGCGCCGATGCGGCGCGCCGAGACGTCGTGGGCGGGGGAGACGCGGTCGTAGGGCAGGCAGTCCCAGGCCGGGAAGGTCATCAGGGAGACGTCCGGCGCGAAGAAGGCGAGCGCCTCCTCGGTCAGCGCGAGACGACGCGCATCCGGCGCCACGTAGACGAGCGTGCCCTCCGAGCGGGCGAGGTCGCCGAGGATGCGGCCCTCATAGCCGTCCGGGACGCCGCCGACGATCAGCCGGTCGTGCTGCTTCAGAAGCGCCGCCGGGCTGCCGGTGATGCTCTTCTTCATAGCGGCTGCCCCGCAATGCCGGCCTGGAAGCGAAGGATGCTCTCGTATACGGGACCGGCGAGCTCCGCCGGCGCCGGCTCGGCGCCCATGATCCAGGCGAGGAGCGCGTTGTCCGGCAGGTCGAGAATCATCTCGAACTCGGCGAGTTCCGCCTCGTCGAGCCGGCCGATCCTCGCATCAGCGAAGCGCCCGAGAATGAGGTCCATCTCGCGCGTGCCCCTGTGCCAGGCGCGATAGAGCGCGCGGCGGCGGCGCAGGTCGAGATCGTGGCTGGAGCGGGTGGAGCCGGTCATTGCCGCCGGATGTAGGAGCCGGCGCCAGCCCCGGTCAAGCAGGCGCGTGGAACCCCTCGACGGCCCCTGCGATCCCGACCGCCTCGCCGCCGCTTTGACCCGCACCCCTGCCGGGGCGATAAGGCGCCATGCGTCCCTCGCTCCTCGATCCGCTCTTCGCGCCGGCAAGCGTCATCCCCGGGGTCGGCCCGCGCGTCGCCGCGCTCCTCGGCCGCTTTCTCGGCGACGGAGGCGAGCCGATCGTCCGGGACGTGCTGTTCCACCTGCCGCACGCGGTGATCGACCGCCGCGTCAGGCCGCCCCTCTGGGCGCTGCCGCAATCCGGGACCGTGACGGTCGAGGGGGTCGTCGAGCGGCACGAGCCGCCGCCCGTCGGCTCGCGCGCGCCCTGGCGGGTGATCCTCGCCGAGGGCGGCGCGGCGGTGCAGGTCGTCTATTTCCACGCCCGCGCAGACTGGATGCTGAAGCTCTTCCCGGTCGGCGCGCGCCGGATCGTGAGCGGCGCCGTCGAGTGGTTCGACCTCCGGCCGCAGATTTCGCACCCGGACTACGTGCTCGCCCCGGAGCGTGCCGGGGATCTGCCCGCGCTCGAGCCGGTCTATGGCGGAACGGCAGGGCTGTCTCCCAAGGTGCTCCGCAAGGCAATTGTCGCCGCACTTGCCCGCCTGCCCGAACTGCCGGAATGGATCCCCGCCGATCTCAGGGCGCGGGAGCACTGGCCGTCCTTCTCGGACGCGCTTCGGCAGGTGCATGAGCCGGCCGAGCCGGCCGACGCCGATCCGAAAGGCCCCGCCTGGCGACGGCTCGCCTTCGACGAGATGCTCGCGAGCCAGCTCGCGCTCGGGCTGGTGCGGGCGAGCGCGAGGCGGGTGCGCGGCGAGGCGTGGCGGCCGGCGGGTGCCGTCGCGGCTGCACTCCGGGCCGCCCTTCCCTTCGCGCCGACCTCGTCCCAGGAGCAGGCGATAGCGGAGATTTCAGCCGATCTCGGCTCCGAGACCCGCATGATCCGCCTTCTGCAGGGCGACGTCGGTTCGGGAAAGACGCTGGTCGCGCTGTTCGCCATGGCCGCCGTTGCGGAGGCGGGCGGCCAGGCCGCTTTGATGGCGCCGACCGAACTTCTCGCGCGCCAGCATTTCGCAACCATGGCGCCGCTCGCCGAAGCGGCCGGCCTGGAGATCCGGCTCCTCACCGGCAAGGACAAGCCGGCCGAGCGCGCGGAGGCGATTGCGGCAATCGCCGCCGGCCGGACCAGGCTGGTTGTCGGCACGCATGCGCTCTTCCAGGGCGAGGTCGCCTTCAAACGGCTCGGCCTCGCCGTCGTCGACGAGCAGCACAGGTTCGGGGTGCACCAGCGCCTGGCGCTCTCCGCGAAGGGCATGAACCCGGACCTCCTCGTCATGACCGCGACGCCGATCCCGCGGACGCTCGTCCTCTCCTGGTTCGGCGACATGGACGTCTCGCGCCTGACGGAAAAGCCCGCCGGCCGCAGGCCGATCGACACGCGGCTCGTCTCGCTCGACCGCCTCCCGGAGCTCGTGGCTCGGATCGGCGGCGCGCTCGCGGCCGGCGAGAAGGCCTACTGGGTCTGCCCGCTCGTCTCGGAGTCCGAGCAGTCCGATCTCGCCGCCGCCGAGGAGCGCCACGCCGCGCTGCGGCGCACGTTCGGGGAGAAGGCGGTACTGGTCCACGGCCGGATGAGCGCCGCCGCCAAGGAGGCGGCAATGGAGCGGTTTCGCAGCGGCAACGGCATGGTCCTGGTCGCCACCACGGTCATCGAGGTCGGCGTCGACGTGCCCGACGCCACGATCATCGTCATCGAGCATGCGGAGCGCTTCGGCCTCGCCCAGCTCCACCAGCTCCGCGGGCGCGTCGGACGGGGCGCCGCCCGCTCGAGCTGCATCCTGCTCTATCGCGGGCCGCTCGGCGAGACCGCACGCGCGCGCCTGGAGATCATGCGCGAGACCGAGGACGGCTTCCGGATCGCCGAGGAGGATCTGAGGCTGCGCGGCGAGGGCGACCTCCTCGGCACGCGCCAGTCGGGCGTGCCGGGCTTCCGGATCGCGCGGGCGGACCTCCATGCGGAGCTCCTGCCCGTCGCGCGGGACGCGGCGCGGCTGATCCTTTCGCACGGTCCGCAGCTCGAGGGCGAACGGGCGGAAGCGTTGAAGCTCCTGCTCTATCTCTTCGGCCGCGACGATGCCGTCCGCCTGATGCGCTCCGGCTGACTATTCGGCCGCAACGGGAATTTCGCCCGCGCGCTCGGCGCCTTCCGCGAGCTCCCTCAGCCTGTTCTGATATTTCGGGGTGACCAGGCCTGCCGATATGACCAGCTTGGCGCCGTCCTCCACCGACATTTCGAGCTCGATCAGGTTGCGCCGCGGCACGAAGAGCAGAAATCCCGAAGTCGGGTTGGGCGTGGTCGGCAGGAACACGGAGATGAGGTCGTCCTCCTCCGGCACCTTGTGCGGAACCTCCCCCTTCGCGTCGGTCGCAATGAAGACGAGCGCCCACAGTCCCTTGCTCGGATATTCGATCAGCCCGACCTTCTTGAAGCTGCGCGCGGATTCCGACAGCACCGTCTCGAAGATCTGCTTAAGGGCCCGGTAGAGGTTCCGTACGACCGGCATCCGGTCGAGGAGGAGTTCGCCATAGCCGACGATTGTGCGCCCGACGAGATTGGCGGTCAGGAAGCCGAGCAGCGTCAGCAGGACGACCGCGACGACGAGACCGACCCCGGGCACCGAGAAGGGAAGATAGGAATCGGGATTGTAGGCCCGCGGGATGATCGGCTTCACCCAGCCGTCCACCCAGTGAATGATGGTCCAGCTGAGATAGATCGTGATCCCGATCGGCGCGGCGACCACGATGCCCGTCAGAAAGTAGTTCCGGAGCCGCATGCCAGCGTGTGACTTTCGCTTGGGCTCCGGCTCGAGTATCGGCTCCAGTTCCATACGACCTGCTCTCGATGGCCGCCGGAGGTCCCGTCAGGGGCGGGCCGAACGCCTCCGGCCAATATAGGAACCGGAGGCTGCATGCCGCAATGGATCGTCTATTCGACGGTGACCGATTTCGCCAGGTTGCGCGGCTGGTCGACGTCCGTCCCCATGACCACTGCGGTGTGATAGGCGATCAGCTGGACGGGCACGGCATAGACGAGCGGCGTGACTTCCTCCGCGGCGTCCGGCAGGACGATCGTCTCCATGGTCGCCATGTGCGTCGCGGCCGCTCCGGCCCGGTCCGTGACGAGGACGATCCGGCCGCCGCGTGCAGCCACCTCCTCCATGTTCGAACACGTCTTCTCGAACAGCCGGTCGTGGGGGGCGATCACGATCACCGGCAGCGTTTCGTCGATGAGCGCGATCGGGCCGTGCTTCAGCTCGCCGGCGGCATAGCCCTCGGCGTGAATGTAGGAAATCTCCTTGAGCTTCAGCGCGCCTTCCATCGCGAGAGGGAAGCTCGTCCCGCGACCGAGATAGAGCACGTCCTTGACCTTGGCGATCTCCTTGGCGAGGCCTTCGATGCGGCCTTCGAGCTTGAGGGTCTGCGAAACCAGCCGAGGCACCTCCATGGCTGCCGTGACGAGGCGTTCCTCGTCGGCGTCGCTCAGGATGCCACGCTGCCGCCCGGCCGCGACGGCAAGGGCGAAGAGGACCGAGAGCTGGCAGGTGAAGGCCTTGGTCGAGGCGACCCCGATTTCCGGCCCGGCGAGCGTGGGCAGCACGAAATCGGCCTCCCGCGCGATCGTCGAGGTCGGGACGTTGACGATCGCCGCGATCTTCTGGCCTGCCTTCCGGCAGTAGCGCAGGGAGGCGAGCGTATCCGCCGTCTCGCCGGACTGCGACACGAAGAGCGCGAGCCCGTCCGGGTCGAGCGGCATTTCCCGGTAGCGGAACTCCGAGGCGATATCGATGTCGACCGGCAGGCGCGCCAGCCGCTCGAACCAGTATTTCCCGACGAGACCCGCGTAATAGGCCGTTCCGCAGGCCGAGATGGAGAGCCGCGACAGCCGGCTGAAGTCGATCGGGGCTTCGGCCGGCAGCATCGTCCGGCCGGTCACGAAATCGACGTAGTGCCCGAGCGTGTGGGAAATGACTTCCGGCTGCTCGTGGATCTCCTTGAGCATGAAGTGGCGGTGGTTGCCCTTGTCGACGGTGAGGCTCGCCGCGACCGCATGGGTCATCGGGCGCTCGACGCGCCTGCCGCCCTCGTCGAAGATCTCGACGCTCCTGCGGGTGATGACGGCCCAGTCGCCGTCCTCGAGATAGGTGATGCGGTCGGTGAAGGGCGACAGCGCGATTGCATCCGAACCGAGATACATCTCGTCATGGCCATGCCCGATCGCGAGCGGGCTGCCCCGCCGGGCAGCGATCAGGAGGTCGTCATGGCCCTCGAAGAGCGCCGCCATCGCGAAGGCGCCTTGGAGCTTGCCGAGGGTTTCCGCCATCGCGTCCCGCGGCGAGAGGCCCCGTTGGAGCGCGAGCGTCAGGAGATGCGCGATCACCTCCGTGTCGGTGTCGCTGCTCAGCGTCCGGCCGGCCTCGCGGATTTCCTCGCGGAGCGCCTGGAAGTTCTCGATGATGCCGTTGTGGACGACCGCGACCCGCTCGGTCGCGTGCGGATGCGCATTCGCCTCGTTCGGTGCGCCATGCGTCGCCCAGCGGGTATGGCCGATCCCGACGAAGCCGGCGAGCGGGAGTTCCTTGAGGCGCGCCTCGAGGTTGACGAGCTTGCCCTGGGCGCGCCGGCGCGTCAGGTGACCTGACTCGAGCGTCGCGACGCCGGCCGAATCGTAGCCCCGATATTCGAGCCGGCGCAGCGCCTCCACCATCAGGGGTGCGACCGGGCTGCGCCCGATGATGCCGACGATACCGCACATGCCGAATTCTCCGGAGAATCCCGAAACGGCCTGATACCCGATCGGACCGGCTGATCTGAATCAAAAAGCATTTCATGGTTTAACGGCCGCTTAGCGACGATCCCTGCGGCCGGATTCGGACCGTCAGCCGCCCTTCTTCGGACGCCCGGCGGCCCAGCCCGGCTTCACCACCTGACGGGCGCGGCCGAGCGCGAGCGCGTCCGGCTCGACATCGTCCGTGATCACGCTTCCCGAGGCGACATAGGCGCCGTCCCCGATCGTGACCGGCGCGACGAGCGCGCTGTTGGACCCGATGAAGGCGTTCCGGCCGATCTCGGTATGATGCTTGTACACGCCGTCATAATTGCAGGTGATCGTGCCGGCGCCGATATTCGTCCCGGCTCCGATATGGGCGTCGCCGATATAGGTCAGGTGGTTCACCTTCACGCCCGCGTCGAGCACGGCGTTCTTGATCTCGCAGAAGTTCCCGACATGGACCCCCTCGCCGACATCCGCGCCCGGCCGGAGGCGGGCGAACGGGCCGACCAGCGCGCCGCTCCGGATCCGGGCGCCCTCGATGTGGCAGAAGGCGCGGATCTCGACATCGTCCTCGACCTCGACGCCCGGCGCGAAGACGACGTTCTGTCCGATCGTCACGTCGCGGCCGAGCCGCGTGTCGTGGGCGAAGTGGACGGTCTCGGGCGCGAGCAGCGTCGCGCCCTCGGCCATCGCGTCGGCCCGGCGGCGGTCCTGGTAGAGCCGCTCCGCCGCGCCAAGCTGGGCGCGCGTATTGATGCCGAACACCTCCGCCGCCGCGATCTCCACCGCCGCCACGCGCAGGCCCCGCCCGTTCGCGATCGCGACCGCATCGGTCAGATAGTACTCGCCCTGCGCGTTCCGGTTGCCGACGGACTCGAGGAGATCGAGCGCGAGCGCTCCCCGAAGCGCCATGACGCCGCCATTGCAGAGCGGAATCGCGCGCTCCGCCTCGCTCGCATCCTTGTGCTCGCGGATCGCGACGAGCTGGCCCTCCTCGACGATGAGCCGCCCGTAACCGGTCGGATCGTCCGGCACCATGCCGCCGACCACGATCGCGGCGCCCTCGCCGAGCGGTGCCCGCACGCGCGCGATCGTCGCCGGCGAGACGAACGGCGTGTCGCCGAACACGACCAGGAGATCGTCGCAGCCCGCCGCCAGCGCCTCCCGCGCCGCGAGCACGGCATGCGCCGTGCCGAGCCGCTCGTGCTGGACATGGATCGTGGCGCCCGGCGCATGGCGCGCGACCGCATCGGCGACCGGGCCGTGATCGGGCCCGATCACCACCGCGATTCGGTCGGCGCCACCTGCCGCCACCGCGCGCAGCACATGCGCGATCATCGGCAGATGCGCGATCGGGTGCAGCACCTTCGGCAGACGGGATTTCATCCGGGTCCCCTCGCCCGCGGCGAGGACAACGGCGAGACAGGTGCGCATCGGCGGTTCGGCTCCCCTCCCCGGGCGAGCACTGCCGCCGAAACATCGGCCGCTTGTCCCGGACCGGTCCGTGCGTTACCCCAAAACCCCGCCCCGAGGAACCCGCGTGCCTTCGATGCCGCTGCCGAAATCCGGGCGCGTCGCGGATTTCGCCGTGATCGCGCTGATGCCGCTCTTCTTCGCCTCGAATCTCGTGATCGGACGCGCCGCGGTCGCCCAGGTCCATCCGTGGACGCTCGCCGCGCTGCGCTGGTGGGTGGCGCTCGCGATCCTGCTGCCCTTCGCGTCCGCGCCTCTCCACGCCCACCGGCGCGCGCTCGCCCGGGACTGGCCCCTCGTCCTCGCCCTCGGATCCCTCGGCATGGCCGTCTCCGGCGGGGTCGTCTATCTCGGGCTCGAGCGCACGACCGCCACAAACGCGATCCTGATCCACACCTCGTCGACCGTGATGATCCTGATCCTGGAGCGGATCTTCCGGGGCCGCGCGATCGGGCTCAGGCAGATGCTCGGCGTGGCGCTCGCCATTGCGGGTGTCGGCGTCATCGTGCTGCGTGGCGATCTCGGTGGGCTCCTCCGGCTCGAGCTCAATTCCGGCGACATCTTCATAGCGGTCGCCGCCCTCGCCTGGGCCGTCTATTCGGTCTCGCTCAGGGCGCCTTCGCTCGCACGGATTCCGAGCATGCCTCTCTTCACCGCGATCGTGATCGGCGGCGTCGTCGTGCTCACGCCGCTGATGGCATGGGAGACGTGGCACACGGGTGCGTTTCCGACCGGCGGCCGCGCCTGGGCGTCCATCGCGGGGCTTGCGCTCGTCCCCTCCGTGCTCGCCTTCTCGTTCTACCAATACGGCATCCGGCGCTTCGGGCCCGCCGTGACGGGCATGCTGCTCTACCTGATGCCGCCTTACGGCGTGCTGATGTCGGTCCTGCTCCTCGGCGAGAGCTTCCGGCCGTTCCACGTCGCCGGCATGCTCCTCGTGCTTCCCGGCGTGATGCTCGCGACCGCGCCGGCCGGCCTGGTGCGCAGCCTCGGGGGCCGCTCGTGACCGCAGGAACCGAGCTCGACCTGGAGACCGAATACAACAACCGCGCCCGCGTGCCGGAACATCCCGCGATCCTGGAGGCATGGCGCCGCGACGCCGCCGCCTACCGCACGGCGCGCGCCCCTCTGGCGAGGCTCGGCCTCGCCTACGGGCCGCATCCGCGGCAGCGCATCGACTTGTTTCCGGCCGAAGCGGAGGAAACGGCCCGGCCCGTCCTTCTCTTCGTCCACGGCGGCTATTGGCAGGCGTTCGACGGCTCCTCCTCGAGCCATCTGGCGGCAGGCGCCAATGCACGCGGGCTGGCGGTGGCGGTCATGAGCTACCGCCTCTGCCCCGAGGTCCGGCTCGCCGAGATCGTCGACGACGTACGGCAGGCGGGTCTCTTCCTCTTCCGGACGACGCACCGGCCGCTCGTCGTCTTCGGCCATTCCGCGGGCGGGCATCTGACCGCAATGGCGCTCGCCACCGACTGGAAGGCGCTCGCCCCCGGCGTGCCGCGCGACCTCGTCCGGGGCGGGCTCGCAATCTCCGGTCTCTTCGACCTCGAGCCCCTCGTCGAAACCTCGATCAACGGCGCGCTCGGCCTCGACCGGGAGATGGCGCGACGGCTGAGCCCGCTCCATCGGGATCCTGGTCGCGGGGCGCGCCTCGAAGCCTGGGTCGGCGGCGAGGAAAGCGGCGAATATCACCGGCAGAGCCGGGCCATCGTCGAGAAATGGCGGGCCCTCGGCGCCTCGACCCGGTTCGAGACGGTGCCGGGCGCGAACCATTTCACCGCCGTCGCCCCGCTCGCCGATCCCGCGAGCCCGATGACGGAGGCGCTTGTCGCACTCGCCGGCCGCTAGCCGGAGCCGCCGCCGCGCGCACGCCTGCACGCGCGGCATCGCTGTACGGTCGCGGGCGAATGCGGCATTGTCGACCGCGGGCGGAGGGAAATGCATGACGGTTCGCATGAACGGCAACGATCAGCACTGTAAGGGCTCATGAGCGTCGAAAGCCCGCTTCTCGCCAATCCGGCCCTCGCCACCAATCCGCACCTGGAAGCGGGCCGCAATCCCTTCATGGAGCGCTTCGGGAGCGTTCCGGAGCCGGCCTGGGAGGAAGCGCTCCTCGCGGCGATCTCCAAGCCCGTCTCCGACGGGCTCGCCTTTCCGCTGATGCCGCCGGCGCCGATGCAGGAGCGCATCCACGGCCATTCCAACGAGCATTCCATGCGGGAGGCGTTCGCGTTCCGCCACACCGTCATGGCGGCGGCGCACGCGCTCGGCAATCCCGTCCACGAGGACATGCGTCTGCTGGATTTCGGCAGCGGCTGGGGCCGGATCCTGCGTCCGTATCTGCGCGACCTGAAGCTTGAGAACATCTATGGCTTCGAGCCGAATCCGTGGTTCTGCCACATCGCCCGCTCGCTCAATCCCTACGTGACCTTCGTGAACGGGCCGCCCTCGCCGCCCTCGCCTTTCCGCAACGGCTTCTTCGACCTCACCGTGAGCTGGTCCGTGTTCTCGCACCTGCCCCGGGAGACCGCGGCGGCCTGGCTGCAGGACTTCGCACGGACGACGCGTCCGGGCGGCCTGATCTTCATCACCACGTGGGGGGCCCGGTTCCTCGAGCTCCTGGAAGGAGATGCCGCACGCCTCGCGGAGGGAGGCGACATTCACTGGTACCACCGCATGGTGATCGAGGCGATCGGCGACCTGACGGCGATGCGCGCGCGGCTGGAAGCAGGCGAGTTCGTCTTCGTCGCCTCCCATCCCGGCAACCCGCTCTATGGCGAGGCCTTCATGCCGGAGAAGGCTGCCAGGGCGCTCTGCACGGACGATCTGGAGCTCGTCCTCGTCAATCAGCGCACGCTCCCGCAGGATCTCTTCGTCTACCGGCGCGATGGCGCGCCCAAGCGGCGGAGCCGCCGCCAGCGTGCGATCGGCAGGCTGTCGCGCCTGGCGCGGCCGCTCAGGCGGAGGCTCCGGAACCTGCGGCCCGCGCCGTAGCCGGCGCGGCGGGAATGCGGTGCGGAACGGTGTGGACGGCGGCCCGACCGGAGGGCCGCGGTCCCTGCGGTTGGCTCGGAGCGGCGGCTATGCTAGGCAACCTCACCGGCGGGCCGGCCCGGCATGTCCGGCCGCATGTCCGCCTGCCCAGGCACGGGCGGGCGACCGGAGCCCTTAGCTCAGTGGTAGAGCAACTGACTTTTAATCAGTAGGTCGTGGGTTCGACCCCCACAGGGCTCACCAATTTCTCTTTATCAATCAGCAAGTTAGATGATTCGGTCTACTTATGGCGAGCAGCGTTGAAGCGCCGGGGTTCTGTATGGGTTCCTAATTTCTGCTCACGCGGATTTGAATGCGAGAAGCGCCCGAAGTTTGCCACTTGATCCGTCTTTCTACCTCCGCCGTGCCCTCGAGGCCTCCGGCGCCGAGCGGTTGCCTAGAACGGCAGTGGACTAGGGTGAGACAAAAAAAGGGCGGGTGAACTTGCCAATAGCAGCAAACGACCGACCGCTCTCGGATGACGATTTCCTCGTCGCCATAGCCGCAGAGCGACGCCAGGACTGGACCGTAGCTCGCGCCTTCGCAGAGGCCTGCGCCGCCGGTGATGTTGAGCTCATGCACCGAGCCGTCGACGCCTTGGATAGCACCACCATCGACGGGTGGCGGTTCGCGATGCGCGCGGTCGCCCGGCTGCCGATCGTCAGTGACGAAATTCGCGCAGCCTTCCTGCCGGTTTGGATCGAGCACAAGATGCTACCGCTTAAAGTCGGACATAGGCCCACAATGGCCGCGGCGCTTCGCATGCTGCTCCCAAGCAACCATTCGGGAGGACCGATACACATTTTCCGCGGCACGCGGGCTCAGGAACGGCGGAGGCGCCTTTACGGATTCTCGTGGTCCAGCCGAATTGATGTCGCACGCGGGTTCGCTGAGCACTGGGCCGAATTGGCCGGCGGCGCGGT
The DNA here is from genome assembly GCF_009866965.1 of Propylenella binzhouense. Taxonomy (GTDB): domain Bacteria; phylum Pseudomonadota; class Alphaproteobacteria; order Rhizobiales; family Afifellaceae; genus Propylenella; species Propylenella binzhouense. Next base: position 22,766 of record NZ_SPKJ01000013.1, read on the forward strand.
GGTTCTGGAAGCGCTGGCGCACTCCTCGGCTATCCTTCTCGTGCGCGAGGAAGAGGGATATTACGACGAGGGAGAGATCGTCATTGATCCGTTCCGGCTCGGCAGTGTCACGGTAGCGGAGCGCCTTCCGAACCCCGGTAGCCCACATACCGGAAGAGACGCTCCCGGTTAACTATCCCTACGCTAGATGCCTCGCCACTTTGCCAGACCTCCGCTCTTCACTCCTGCCCTTCTTCCGCCGGATGGTCGCGAGCTCCGGCCGATCGCCGGACCGCCCGCATCAGTCCTCCTTCACCCGGTGCCGGACGCTCTCCTCGCCCTTGAGGTCGAAGCCGAGGAGGATGGATGTGCGGGCGGCTCAGCCCGTCTCGGGCGGCGCGAATGCCTCGCCGTCCCATGTCCATCCGATGCCGGTCCCGGCCGGACAGGGGATCGCCTCGCCGGCATCCGGCGTCCATTCGGCCTCGCCGTCCCAAAGCGCCACGTTGATGACGATTCCGCCCTCGACGATCGCGTATCTTTTCACTTCGCCCATCGCCCACCTCACCCGATCGAGATCACCCAGCATTCGCCCCGAGCGCCGTCGCCGCCCTTGCCGGAGACGAGGCCGTTCCGCGACGTGCCGCCGCCTCCGCCTGCACCGCCCGGAACGCCACCATTGCCGCCGGCGCCGCCGTTGACCGCATTGCCTCCGGCCCCGCCTGCGCCCGAGGCGGCGGAGGTGAGCATGGCCTCCAAACCGGATATGCTCGCGCCAATCCCTCCGGCGCCGCCTGGCGCGGTGCCGCCGATCGCTTGCGCGATGGTGCCGACCAGCGGCCCAAATCCGCTGTTTCCACCCGCCCCCTCCACGTCGCCGGCGGTCAGGCCCCCGCCGCCGCCCGCCCCCGGCGCGTACTTTCCGCCGCCATTGTTGCCTATGCTGCCGGCCCCGGTGTTCCCTGCACCGCCGAGGACTGACCCCGACATGGGAGGCGTGTATCTGCTGCCGATGATAGAGCCAGCGGTGGAGCTGCTTGTGCTCCCTCCGGCGCCGCCTTGGCCGGTGAGCGCCCGCGCTCTGAGGGAGGGGCCAAAGGACGTGTCTCCGCCCGTACCGCCATCCGCACCGTTGCCGTCTGCCGTCGACTGCGCGGCGCCGCCGGCTCCGCCCGCGCCGATGGTCACGGAGACGGTCGCCGTTAGGCTCGACGCGACAAATTCAGCCTCCGCGAACGAGCTTGGCGCCGCGCCTGCGCCGCCCGAGCATGCGACGCCCGCGCCTCGCAACGCGCCAGAGCCGCCGCCGCCGCCCCCCGAGACACAGGCGACCTTGACCAGCTTCGCCCATGCGGGCTTCGTCCAGGTGCCGGACGATGTAAACTTGTCCACCTGGACCTTCACGGCGGACGCCGCCTCCTCCGGCGAATCCTCCCACGTCACCGGATCAAGCGACGTAACCCACCGGCTCGTGCCATCGTCGAGCCGCGCGCGCGTCCCGACCTTGAGCCGCCAGACCGGGATGTCACCGAGCGCCGCCTCATCAGCGACGACGAGGTCGGCGCCGGCGACGTCATCGACGTCCATGACGGCATATTGGTCGGTCGGATCGGCGCGTCCGATCCGGCCGATAGCGTGGTGTACGACGTCAGCCATCACGCAATCTCCATGACGACGGAATCGGAGGAAGTCGGGTTGGGGGTGCGCAGGAGCAGATAGTCGCGCGTGGTGCCGTCGGCGGTCACGGACACCGTGTCGACGGCGGGCACGGTCTCGAAGCCGAGCACCTTGTAGCTCGCCGGCTCGCCCCAGCCCGCGGGATAGGCGTAGTAGACGTAGTTGCTGCCGCCGTTGACCGAGGCGTCGGCCACGAAGGACCGGGTGACGGTCGTGGCGCGCTCGCTGCTGCCGAGCGCCACGATACCGGCGCTGCCGAGTGTGGCGTATGGCGAGACGCCCCAATAGACGAGCGGCGCCGCGCTCAGCGGCCCGGTTAGGACGGTCGCGAGCTCGGAGCGCGACAGCACGCGGGACCAGGCCAGGAAGCGCCTGTGCCGCGCCTGCAGCGGAGCGGAGTGCCCCCCGAAATAGAGCGTCTGGACGTCGGCCGGCGGTCTCACCGAGATCACGCCAGTCTTGACCGGACTGCCGGCGCTCTCGCGCCAGAAGGCGTAATAGCCCTTGGCGTCGAGTGTGATAGCCATGGAAAACGGCTCGTCGCGCGGGATCGCTTCCGAATAGAAAACCGTGCTTGTGGCCGCGCTGTAGTTCGGCGCGAAAATGAAAGCATTGTTGGCGTAGTAGAGCAGAAGCCCAGGATGGAGAAACAGTGGATCATAGGTTGAAAGAAGACGCACAGTTCCGGAGAGCGTGACGGAGCTCGGCAGTTCGAACCGAAACAGGAAGGTGAGGCCGGCACTGAGCGATTCCGCCGGCGCGCCGGAGGCGAGCACCAGGTTCTGCGGCGGCGACGTGCCGAAGTCGAAGACCGGCGCGCCGTCAAATACGGGGTCCTCGGTGCGTCCGGGATAATCGAAGGCCCCGCTCTTCGTCCATGTGCGGCCGGAAGCGCGGTCGATAACCGGACCTGGGGCGCCGTAGTCCGATGCGTCAGCCCAGGCATAAAGGCCGGGGATCGAGCTGTAAGGCTCGTAACCTGTCTTGGGCTTGTAGCGCGGCAGGTCCGTCCGCCCCGAGGCTAGCGAAGATCGGAAAGCAAAGGCGGTCATAGGAACCTCGAGGTGCTGGTGACAGGAGCGTCGGAGATCATTCCGGCAACCACGGCGGCCGATAGTCTGCGCCCATCTCCTCCGCTCGCCTTGCCGCTGTCTCGGGCCGGAGGCGCGACTGGTTGGTGATCCGGAGCGCGCGGGCAAGCGCCGTCATCATGCGCACATGCCGGTCCAGCGTGGCCGTCAGCTTGGCGAGCCGATCAATGCCGCCCTCGGCTTTGATCCATTCGGGCTCGTATCGGTCTATCTCGGCGCCGATGAACGCCGCCCGCGTCGCCGCCCGGCAATATTCGGCCAGGAGCTTGTGTGTCTCGCGCGGAAACCAGTCGGCAGGGAGCCGCTGCACGACTTCGCGCCAGACAGCGGCTTGCTGATTGGTGAGCCCGCCCGGAGGCGAGGGCCGCGCTGCCGATAGCGGGGTGATGACCGCCAGTTCAGCCGATGATTTTCGTCCGCGCTTCATCGGAAAAATCCACGTTTATGACAGGTTGCCTACCCGCGCCGATCCCTGGAACATCGCCCCGAACTTTCGATCCACGCCCCCCCGGTCATTGCAGCGTCTCCCCATCGCGATCGATGAACGCGGCGAGCTCGGCGACGAGCCGAGGCCGAATAGTCTTGAAGTCTTCGGCGCACTGGTCGAGATGGTCCGCCACCTCCTCAGCCGTCGCGCCTCGGGCGACGAGCGCGGCTGCCGAGTCGTGGAAAACCTCGGCCACGCGGGCGTCGACCAATTCGAGTGCTCGCTGCAGCGCCTCAGCGTTCGTCATGTGCCCCTCGCGTGCTCTTCGCCGCTGCCATGAAGGCGCGGGCTTCCTTCGGTACCTTCGGCCGTGCGGCGAGCTGCCACGCTGCCTTGGCTTCGCCCGGTATTTCACCCGGCTGCGTGTCGCGAAGCGCGACCCACATTGCTGAGTCTTGAGTGACCACAGAGCCGCGGCGGTAGCCGATCGCGCGTTGGTGGACGCCCTCGTACCGGATGCCGCCGGCCTCGAGCGCGGCGATGCGATCCGACAAAAGCCGCTGTCGAAGGTTCAACTCGTTGAGTGCGAAGACATAGTTTTGGGCGAGCAGCACCTCGACAGTCTTGAGGCTGACAGTCACCCGCGCGTCTGCTTCCGATATGCCTGCAGCGGTCTTGATACCGAACGCCTCGGCCGCCGCGACCAAATCCTCATCCTCGAGGATTTCCCCTTGGCGGAGCGCATCGAATAGAGATTCGGCGCGGGCGTCGGTCATGAGCCGGACCCTACCGTCTCGCCCCAGGACACATCCGTGACCATCGCAACTGCAGTGTCGTCGAGGCGGCGGACACCGAACCAGATCGTTACCAAGGCGCCGACGCTATTGGTCTGGAAAAGCGAGATGACATCGGTAGCGGCTGGCGTCGTCGCGTCCATTGTCGGCTCGGCTGCCATCGCTACCGTCGTATCGCCGGAGGCTGTGACGGTGATGGCCTCGAGATCGCCGCCGAGGCGCTGACCATCGAAGAGCGCGATTGTCCCGGACGCAAGCGCGTCGCTCACGATTGCCGGAACGCCGAGGATCGTTCCGCCGGTGAGATCGAAATCCGGGAAGGTTTTGATTCCGGAGGTCCAAGAGAGAAGAGCCGCCTGACGCGCGACATCGGGCGCCAGGCCGAAGACCGGCCGCGAATCGACCGTAAGGCCGACGGCCGTGACGAGCGCGCGAATGTCCTCGGTCGCGGCAGCGGCGTCCGTCCCGGATGACGGAATGCTTGGCGTGCCGCTGTCAGTGACGGTGGAAAGAAAGCCCTCGTCGGTCGTCGCCGAAACGGCACGCCGCAACTCCCGAGTGATGAAAGCTTCGGCTGCCGATCCTCCGGATCGGACCAGTTCCTTTGTGAGAACGATGATGCCCGCGGCTTTTTGGAGGTCGATGAGATCGCCCTCAACCTCAAGCTTGCGGACTGGCACCGCCGCGCCCTCGCCCGCCAAAAAGGCGGTTGCGCGCGCGGTGGTCGCACTGAGGCGCGTCTCGAGGGGAAGCCGGATCATCGCGCCGGATTCGAGGAGAGAGAAGAAAATCGAGGCGTTGCGGAGCGATGCGGCGAAGGTGGTCGAGATGGTCCGAACATCGGTCAGACCGGCCGCGGTGGGATCTCCGGTGTGCATCGCGCTCGATTTGATGGCATGGTCCACGCGCGCCGCGACACCCGATCGAATTGCGCGCTGGACGCTATCGGGCGCGCCGATCCGCGCGGCAACATCGGCCGTGTCTTCATGGCCTACGGCTGCCAATGCAGCAGCCTTGGCCCACAAGGTGAGGCCCGCTGCATCGGCGACGCGCGGAATAGAGATGGCTGCTTTCACGCGAATTGCTCCCAACACTTTCTTGGAAGCTACACCCGCTCGCAGAGCCATGCCGTTACACGTAACGGTTATTCGATCTCTTCGACGCTCACCGCGACCAGATTGTCAATGAGCTGTTCCAGGCCGACCCGAATGCTCGCGAGATCATCGGCCTTGGCTGGCGGGAGAAGGCCGAGTTCGGTGAGGAGGTCGGCCACGGCGGCCTCGTCTACTTCGATCGGCAGAACCCGGAGCCCCCGCGCCTGCCGGCGCCTGTAGCGCCGCTGCCGCTCACCGCTCATGAGAGATACCGGGGGGGAGAGCCGATAGGGCAATGAAGCCGCCCAGGGACCAGTGTGGGCTCAAAAATTCTCGCAAAACCAGATTGACGCCTTTGGGCATCAATCGTGGCAGGGATCGGTACGGGGAGGATTTTCTGCCCAACTTGGGCAGAAAATGGAGCGTGGTCGGCCTGACAAACTGGCCCAAGTTGGGCCGGTTTTCGGTGGGCGTCGAGGTGTTGCATCTTGCAACGAAACCTTCTCGGCACTCAGCCGAACCCACAACGCGGTCTGCTCGTCGCGTTGTTTCGAGCGCCCGCGCGAAGCGCCGCCCGCGATTTTTGAGCCGATTTGCTCGGGAAAATGGCTTGGAAGAGGTCCGATTGCCATCTCTCGCCCGGTGCCCCCCGAGATATCTAGATAGTAGTGACGGAAACCGCACTGAGCCCTGTAGTGACGGAAACCGCACTATGGAATCGGCCGTTTCAGTGCGGAAACCATCACCGAACATTGGCAGAAACCGGCACTGGAGATTTTTCTCGAGGCGCGCGGACCTGACGACTGCGCGGCGGGATTTCGCGGGCCTTTCGGGCGCGTGATTCGGCCTCTTCAATCGTCCTGATCGATCGCCATTCGTCGGTCGGGTTCGCCGCTTCGGTGTGGCGATACGTGAGGCGGAACTTGTTGGGCGCGCGATGCTCAGCATTTCCGGCGCGGCCGTGCTCTGTCACCTCGACGAAGCCAAGGGCTTCGGCTTCGCGTATTGCCGGCGCGATCGCGTGACGATGAATGCCATATCGCTCGAACTGATCGAACGTGACCGGCAGTCTCCCGTTGTCCATGCCGCCGTGCGACGCCAGCTCGATTTCCAGGCGATCAAGAACCCGGCGCGCCGAGAGGCTGAGGACGCGAAATGCGGGGGAGTCGATCATCTCGATCGTTCGGGCGGCGAACTGGCCTGCAATCTTCGTCCTGCGCTTGCTGCGCCCGGTCGCGTCATGCTGCCGACCCTTGATCGGGCGGCCGTTCACGCCGCGCCCCCAGGCTGTAGGACGAGGTGCCAAAGCTCCGTGCGGATGGCGCACTCGAGGGAATGAACTTGCACCTGCACGGCCTCCTCGGAGAGCCCGCGACGCCGCATCGCCGCGGCCTGCCGGTTGAGGATATCGGCGATCAGCCGCTCGGCCGTCCGCGAAGTCGGCGCATCGGCGACGCGCGCCGCTTGCTTGCAGACGAAGGCGCGGCGCCGGACGATCGGGAAGGCGATGATCTCAGCCATGATCTGCCTCCCGTTCGGCAATGCGCGCCGCGAAGGCCGGTTCGGCAGTCGACCGAAGCGCACCCAAAAGTACGTTGTGGATGCACGCCGACTCAAAGAAGCGGTCCGCCGCCTCGCGCTCGCAGCCGTCTCCTGCGAGCCATTCGTCAGCCAGCCGGCGAGCGTGCTTTGCAGCCCATTCGTGCAAAGCGGGCGAGAAGGCCGAGGCTGTCATCGGCTCTTCCCCTCAGCCGGATCAAGCTCGCGATCGCAAGCTGCGTCGGCAAGCCATACCTCGCCGTCGACGACGGCGGGCGCCGGTGGGACGGCCCAGGCTTGCCGTTGATCGAATGCTTCGGTCGCGGCGAGGGACGGCTCGTTGTCGACATCGTCTACCCCGTCGAGCTCGTCGACGAGTGCAATGAGGTTTTCGATCGTTTCCACGAGGATGGCTCGCATGCGCAACGCGCTCGCCACGTTGCGGTCCATCGGCGGGACCAGTTGCGGCTCAGCGTCGGGGATGCACGCCGCGATGAAGCCGAGCGCGGCTGCGCGGGGATCAGCAAACATCGGCGCGCTCCCTCTCATCGGCAAGCGCGCGGCCGCGCTTGAAGGCATCGCTATGCAGTTGTCTCGCGTCTGCCAGTCGGTGCGAGGCCACGACGGCCAGCGTCGAAATCATGTCGACAATTGCGGCGTCCAATGGCTCGGCCGCGCGGTGATGGTCGATCAGGAGCTGCACTGCAGCGTCGACAAGGCCGGTGGCCTCGGCCAGCGGCTCCTCGAGATCGTGCATTGCGGCGCGGAACGGATCGGGATGGTCGTGCACGGTCACGCCCTCCCGGCCTGGTCACGCTCGGCGATGCGGGCTGCGATCCAGGCATTGATTTCGTTGGCGACAAATGCCTTCCGACCCGGTGTCACCTGCACCGGCTTAGGGAAGGTCGGATCGTCTTTAGAGAGCTTCCAGAGAGACGTCCGGCCGACATTTAGCCGGTCCATCACCCGCCTGATCGAGAGCAATTCCATTTGTGTCCATCTCCCTTCATTGGAGTTCGGACACTGAATTTACGCACGTCTCGGCCGCTGTAATTCAGAGCTATCACACAATCTGGTTCTTAACTCTGAATTCGCGCCACGAATCAACTGCAGCACGAGGGTTTCCCTCCAGTCCCAACGCATCGAAGACATCAATCACGAGATCTGCAAAAGGACCTGCTTCCGTCATGCTTTTCGGCGCAGGTGTGCCTTTTCGTTCGGCCCATATCGTCCGGAGGCGTTCGACGATGCCCACGCTCACGAAGTCTCTCCGACCTAGTGACGGCGCCGCATCAATAACCTCATTTCCTACTTGGCTCATCGCGTCAATTATGAGATCCAATACACCGACTATAGTTAGGGAGAGCGGATTTTCGGAGTACAACCCCCTCCCAGACTCGTCTTCTATTTTATGCATCGAGTAACTATGTATTTCCATCCGAGCCCTAATATCTGAATGTAATATCTTCCACGCCTTGGTGAGAGCCCTGGCACATTTCTGCACCTCAGCAAGATGCTCTCGTTCTTGTCGCTGGTTCATTGCTCCTGACCCTCCCGCAGGGAGCCAAAGAGCCATCATCAGCGCTTCCGCATTCTCAGCGTTTGGATCGGGCTGCGGGCCTAGGTGGCGACAGAGCACTTCATCCAAAGTAGCCATACGTCTGTCGAACTCTTCGTCCGACCATCCGCTGAAGGTGTTCATGAAACCGCCTCCGCCCGGAGCGGCACAATCTTCGCCTTTCGGCCAGCGACGATCGCGTCCAGATGCTCCGCCCATTGGTCGAGCGCCCGGCGCTTCTCCGGCTCGTACTGGTTGCGGTTGTAGACCCCGGCGACGCCTGCCCGGAATCCGGAGATGTGATTGAGCACTGCCTCGACTACGTGAGGGGCAATCCCCTGCCCCGCCATCCCGGTTGCGACCGTGCGGCGGATGTCGTGCGGGGTCCACGGCTCGCGCGTCACCTGGAGCTCTCGTCGTGCCGCGCGCGCGATCGCGTTGCTTTCGATCGGCTCGCCGATGCGCGTGAAGAGCGGCGCGTCGGGTTCCTCGCCGGCCTTGCCGAGAACCGGCTCGATTGTCGCCAGCGCGGCCGTCGACAGCGGCACGACGTGCGTGAGCCCGTTCTTCGCCCGGGTGCCGGGAATAGTCCACGTAGCGGCGTCCACGTCGATCTCGCCGCGCGTCATGCCGCAGACCTCGCCAGATCGCTGCCCGGTCAGGAAAAGGAGCCGGATGATGGCTCGCGTAGCATCCGACATTCCGGCTTCGGGAAGCGCGTTCCAGATCGCCCGTACCTCGCCATCCGAGAGGACCCTGTCACGCTTCACGGCCTTTCCGCGCGGCCGGATGCCGATCGCCGGGGAGACAGACAAGTAGTCGCCGTCAACCGCCCAGTTGAACAGTTTCCGGACCACGGCGAGGATCTGCGTCGATTGGGCGACCCGGCCGGCTTCGGCCTTGGCCTCGATGATGTCGAGCACATCCCGGCGCTTGACCGCGAAAGCCTTCATGGCGCCGATCGCGGGGTAGACCTCGCGCTTGAGGAGCCGTTCGTCCTCGGCCCAGGTCTTCTTGTTCCGCTTCGCGTGCTTCTCGATGTAGAGCTCGCCCAGGGCTTCGACCGTGATTGCAGCCCGCTGCGCGCGCTTCGCGTCGGCCGGATCACCTCCTTCAGCGACCGCCGTAACCATCTTCAGAGCGGCCGTCCGCGCCTTCTCGAGGGTGACGGCGGGGTAGCGGCCGATCTTCACCCGCTGTTTCGATCCGTCGCTCTCGCGCGTGTAGACGACATTCCACGTCTTGATCCCGTTCGGGGAGACCCGAAGGGCGAGCCCGCGCACAATCTCATCCTGGTAATCCGACCGGACCTCGACCTTCACCGTGTCACAGAAGCGGCTCGTCAGGTTTTTCCGCGGCATGAGCTCCACCTACTTATGCTCGGCCTACTTATCGCGCTCTGGGTTCCGTATGGGTTCCAGAAATGCGAAACTCGACCGAACGGCCATGAACAATGTGGAACACACAGTTCGTTGTTTCACAAGGGCTTCACCGGCGTTTTGGTGTTTGTCCCCGTTCTGTGCTGTTCATCATGATGCCACTTTTAATCAGTAGGTCGTGGGTTCGACCCCCACAGGGCTCACCAAATTCTTGAAAGAAGACGGCCGCCGATCTGCGTCTTCTGAGCGAGGACCCGGATCATGCGAAGGGTCACCGGACTCGCCGGTTTCCTGAACGACATTCCCGAGCCCGTATGGCTCGGACTGGGGGCGGCCGTCGTCCTCGGCATCGTCCTGCTCGCGATCAGGGCCATCCGCTGACGGAATCTGAACGGCGCCGACCGCAGCCACGGCCGATCTCCGCGGCCGCCGATTTGGCGGTCGCCCTGCAATGCGGTCCCTCTCGCCCAGCCGGAAGGGTATCATGGCGCGATCGAATCGCTTGGCGCCCGCGGAAGCGGTCTCGGGAAGCAGACCGGGGGAGCAGACCGGGCGTTCTCGACCTTCGTGAACGTGTGCTGGCCACGTCGTGCAACCAGCTGCGGCTAAGCATCCTTAACCTGTGATAATCGAAGCAACCCGGTAAAGGAGCGCCAGATGGACAAGAGGGATGCAATGGCCCTTCTGGACGTCATGCGCCTGCAGCGCGTCCACGAACCGCCGGCGATCGAACAGGAGAAGGTCGTGCGGGCCTATCTCTCGATCCGGAACCGGCGCGGAAACGGAACACAGGCAATGACGGGCGTCCGGAGCCGGGACGCCCAAGACATCGGCTGAACCTGCCAGGGCCGGGAACGCGCAGGCCGGCCGCTCCCGTCGCGAAACCGGGCCTCTTCGCGCTCAGCCCGCCTTCGGCAGAATTTCCGGGAAGCTCCGGAGAAGAGCCTGCAGATCCGGCTCCTGCACCTTCCCCGCCGCTTCCGCCGCGTCGAACCAGGCGCGCTTCCGCTCCTCCTGCTCCGGCCAGCTCTCCTCCAGCCTCTCGACCTCGAGCGGATAGACGGTCACCCGACACGGAATGAAGTCCGTGGCCACCTGCTTGTCGTAGGTGTAGCGGCCCAGCGCGGATTTCGAAGGCCTGCCGACGACACCGGCTTCCTCATAGGCCTCGATCGCCGCCGCAACGTGGGGTGCGTGCTTCTTCATCGGCCAGCCCTTGGGAATGACCCAGCGGCCGGTGTCGCGCGAGGTCACGAGGAGCACCTCGACCGTCCCCTCCCGGCTCGTTCGATAAGGCAATGCGGCGAACTGCTTCCGCCATTTCTGTTTGGCCATGGTGCGCTGTGGAATGGTCGGTTGGCTGGGGAAATCGCGATTCGGTCGACGCAAGGCGAACGATCTGTTTCGCCCCTTTGATCCCGGTTGTCCATGTCGGCCTGCCTCGGACGCTGCCCCGACGCGATAGCGTCACGCCGCCGCCCTATCTCACGGTGCGGAACATTTCCGAGCGTGCACGCATGGCCGAGATGGAAGACACAGACGCGACCCTGATGCTCCGCGAGGTCCTCGAGATCCCGGCGGCGTCCGAGCGCCTCCTTGCGCAGCGCGCGGCCTTCGCGTCGGTGGTGGAGCGCCTGCGGCGGGAGGAGCCGCGCGTGCTCGTTGCCTGCGGGCGCGGCAGTTCCGGCCATGCAGGGCTCTATCTCAGGTATCTCGCCGAAACGCGCCTCGGGCTGCTCGCATGCAGCGCGGCGCCATCGGTGTTCACGGCTTATCGCAGCCGGCCTGACATGCGGGGCGTGCTCTATGTCGTGGTGTCCCAGTCGGGCCGCAGCCCGGACCTCGTCGCCACGACGGAAGCGGCGCGCGCGCTCGGCGCGACCACGCTCGCCATCGTGAACGACGAGTCCTCGCCGGTCGCCTCGGCCGCAGAACTCGTGCTGCCGCTCGCGGCCGGCGCGGAACGGTCCGTCGCCGCCACCAAGACCGTGGTCGCCTCGATGATCGCCTGCGCGCAGATCGTCGCCGCTCTTGCCGGAGACGGACCGCTCGCGGCCGCAGTCTCCCGCATGCCGGAGCGCCTCGCCTCGGCCCTCGCATGCGACTGGTCCGCGTGGTCGGAAGCGCTCGCGGCGGCGCCCGGGGCCTTCGTGGCGGCGCGCGGCTACGGTCTCGGGAGCGCCCGCGAAATCGCCCTCAAGCTCCTCGAGGTGCTGCGCCTGCCGGCGATCGGCCACAGCGCGGCCGAGTTTCGCCACGGCCCGCGCTCGGCGGTGACGCCGGCCACGCCCGTGCTTCTGCTGAGGCAGCCGGACGCGACTGCCGGAGGCCTCGACGAGCTTGCCCGCGATCTCCGGAGCGCCGGCGGGGCCGTCTTCCTCGCCGGCGGGCCCGACTTCCTTGCCGGCGGGAAGGGCGGAACGCTGCCCTGGCTCGGCGACGGCCATCCGGCACTCGATCCGGTGGCGATGCTCGCGCCGGCCTATCGCGCGATCGAGGCGGCGGCGCGCCGGAAGGGACTCGATCCCGACAGCCCGCCGCACCTCACCAAGGTGACCCGCACGCTCTGAAGCGCCCTCCGAAAGGCGCCTGTCCGAATGAGTGGCTCATCCCGTCTTGATCATGGCCTCCGGATGCCCAGGATCGGAGGCGAACAGGCCCGAGACGGGTCGAACGCGCGGGATCGCGCGGAAGAAGGGAGCTCCGAATTGGACGCCGCGGATCACGTCGTTGCCGATCAGAGTGCGGCCCTCGCCTTCCTCGCGGACCCGGGCACGCACGGAACGGCCGAACCGCCGACGCGTATCGACACCCACGGGGCGATCGTCTTCCTGACCGAGCGCGACGCCTACAAGGTGAAGCGCGCCGTGAGGTTCCCCTTCATGGACTATTCGACGCTTGCGAAGCGGCAGGCCGCATGCGAGGCTGAGGTCGCGGTCAATGCCGCCAACGCGCCGACCCTCTATCGCGGCGTGCTGGCGATCACCCGTAACGGGCGCGGGCTCGCGCTCGGCGGATCCGGCGAACCGGTCGAATGGCTCGTGCACATGGCCCGGTTCGACGAGCGCCAGACGCTCGACCACGTGGCGGAGCGCGGCGGACTCACCCCATCGCTGATCGGCCGGCTCGTCGAAGCGATCCTGGCTTCCCACCAGCGCGCGCCCCTTCGCGACGGCCGCGGCGCGTCGGAATCGCTCCGGCTCTACCTGCGGCAGAACGCTGCCGCCTACGCCGAATTCCCGGACCTCTTCCCGCCCGCGCGCGCGGGCGCGCTGACCGCGCGCGCCGATGCGGAGCTCGACGCGCTCTGGCCTCTCCTCCTCGAAAGGGGCCGCGCGGGCTTTGTCCGGCGCTGCCACGGAGACCTGCATCTCAGGAACATCGTCCTCCTCGACGGCGAGCCGACGCTCTTCGACGCGATCGAGTTCGACGACGCGATCGCCACCGGCGACGTGCTCTACGATCTCGCCTTCCTGCTGATGGACCTCTGGGAACGCGGCCTGAAGGCGGAGGCGAACCTCGTCCTCAACCGCTATCTCTGGGCCGGTCCCGACGCGCAGCTTCCCGGCCTTGCGGCCCTTCCGACCCTGCTCTCGATCCGCGCCGGCATCCGCGCAAAGGTGCTTGCCGCCGCGATCGCCCACCAGCCCGATGCGGAACGCGGGCGGATGGAGGCGGAGGCGCGCCGCGGCTTCGAGGCCGCGAGCGCGTTCCTGAACCCGGGACCGCCGCGTCTCGTCGCCGTCGGCGGGCTATCCGGCAGCGGCAAATCGACGCTCGCCGCAGCGCTCGCGCCCCGCCTGGGGCGCGCGCCGGGCGCGATCCATCTCCGCAGCGATATCGAGCGCAAGCGTCTCGCCGGCGTCGCCGAAACCGACCGGCTGCCGCCGGAGAGCTACACGCCCGATGCGGCCGCCCGCGTCTATGCAAGCCTGCTCGGGAAGGCGCGCACATGCCTCCGGGCGGGGCAGAGCGTCGTTCTCGACGCGGTCTATGCCGCTGCGGAGGAGCGCCGCGATGCGGAGCGCCTGGCCGCCGAACTCGGGCTCGCATTCGACGGGCTCTGGCTGAGCGCGCCCGAGGCCGTGCTCGCCCAGCGCGTGGGAAGCCGGGTGGGCGACGCCTCCGATGCCGATGCCGCCGTGGTCCGACGCCAGGCCGCCTACGATCTCGGAGCGATGAACTGGACCGAGATCGACGGCACGGGCCCGCTTGCGGCCGTGACGGCGGCAGCCGCCCGGCGCCTGGAAGCTGCCGCGGCAGGGTGATGCGGGGTGGCTGCGAGGCGAAAGGGCGCAACGCCCCCGTCGAGCCCGCCGCCCTCCGCCCTCAGCGGCAGACCTGAAGCCGGCCGTCCGGCGCGCGCAGGGTGGTGGTCGGGCTTTCCGTCACCGGGAGCGAGTCCTGGCAGCGCTGGCGCCAGCCCTCGGGATCCACGGCCCCGCTTGTGCCCGGGAGCTGCTTCACCCGCGGATCGGGGTAGATGCCGCCCGACGGGTTCATGCCGGAGCTCATCACCGCGTGGCGCCCGCCGAGCGGCTGCAGCGTTCCCGCGCCCGCCTCCGCCGTGATGCAGAGGAGGGCCATGGTCGCCGCGCAGAGCGCGAGGAATGCCGAAGGTGAGCGCCTGGGGGTCATGCGGGTTCGGGCCGTTTCGAATCCCTACCTGGGTTGGTTCCGCCGCCGTTCAAGCGTGCGCGGGCCTTGAAACGAAGCCGAAACCCGATCCGCACGACGTGAAATCACGCGGAAGGAATTGAGGATCATGCTGCAAGCGGTCGAAAGGGAGGAAGACCCGATGCCGCAGCACATGCCGAACGCCTCGCAATGGCTCAGCCGGGACTACGGCTGCCCGGACGCCACCTCCGAGGTGAGCGGGATCGCCGGCTTCTACGCGCCGGCGAACCTCTCCGCGTTCGGAACGCGACCGGAGGCGCCAGCCCGCCCGGGTCGGTCGCCTGAGCCGCCTAAGCAGAGCTCCGCCACGTTTGCGCCACACAGGTTGACGACACTCGCCGCGGGGGAAGATGGCGTAAGTGCCGTGTCAGGATAGGTTATGCACACGCCTCTGGAAGTCGCGGTGACGATCAGTCTGCTGGTGGCGGACGCCCGGATGGCGGGCGCCGCGCTCGACATCGCCGCGCGAAGCGAAGAAATCTACGGTCATTTCGAAGCGACCGGCTACACCCTCGAGGAGATCCGGTCGACGCTCTGCGAAGAGGCCAAGGCCGCCGGCGTCCTGGTGAACTGAGGCTCCCGCCCGAGCGAGCCTCGCCGCCGGCAACGGCCCGATCGGCGCGTGCCCGATCCGGAGCAGAGCCGCTTCCCGTCCACGGCGTGCGCAAACGACTGTCTAATGTCCCATTGTGGAACGAACTGAGGGGCTACGGCCTTATCTCCCCGTTCGAAGACGAGGACGTCAGCCCATGCGCCGCCAAGCTCTCGCGATCATCGCCGAGCCCATCGCCGCAATCGCCGTCTGCGCGGCTCTCATCGCCGGCGCAAGTGCCTGGCCCGTGTTGCCGCATCAGAGCGCCGCGGTCAAGTCTGCCGGCGTGAGCGCGCACGAACGGACCGAATTCGCACCGGAGAGGCCCGCTTCGTTGCGGCCGGAGGTCGTCCCGGCCTCGCTCCAGCATCCGGACCGGGCGGACATCAAGGCCGCCGTCTCCACCTTCGTCTGGGCTCTTTCGAACGGGCAGAAGGAGGCCGTGTGGTCCTTCGCATCCGACGAGGACCAGGCGGGCTTCAAGACCGTCGACGACACCTTCCGCGCGATGGCCGGCGCCTTTCCGCCGCTCGCCTATGCGAGCGACATCGCGTTCGAGCGCGTCGACGTCAACGAGGAGGTTTCGACCGCCGTGTTCTACGTCAAGGACAAGCTCGGAATGCAGTGGCGCGCCGCGATCGACCTCGTCCAGGACATGGAAGGCCAGTGGAAGGTGATCGCCTGCGACGTCCAGCCGTCCCCCGGCGTCTCGATCTGAGCGGTTTCAGCCGATCGGCCGGAGGTCGCCCACCTCCCAGCCAGCCCGGAGTCCGGCCGCGAAGTTCTCGAACCGCCCTTCGTCGATCGCCGCGCGGATTCCGGCCATGAGCTGCTGATAGTACCAGAGATTGTTCCAGGTCAGCAGCATCGCTCCGAGCATCTCGCCCGCCCG
Source organism: Propylenella binzhouense (assembly GCF_009866965.1). GTDB lineage: Bacteria > Pseudomonadota > Alphaproteobacteria > Rhizobiales > Afifellaceae > Propylenella > Propylenella binzhouense. Next base: position 38,465 of record NZ_SPKJ01000013.1, read on the forward strand.
GATCAGATGGTGGAGATAGGCGCGCGAATAGTCCCGCGCGGCCGGGCAGTCGCTCGCCTCGTCGAGCGGACGCGGATCGTCCGCGTGGCGGGCGTTCTTGAGGTTGACCTTGCCGCGGCGGGTGAAGGCGAGGCCGTGCCGGCCGGCCCGCGTCGGCATCACGCAGTCGAACATGTCGATCCCGCGCGCCACCGACTTCAAAATGTCGTCGGGCGTGCCGACGCCCATGAGGTAGCGCGGGCGCCCCTCCGGAAGGGCCGGAACGCAGGCCTCGATCATGGCGAGCATGACCTCCTGAGGCTCCCCCACCGCCAGGCCGCCGATCGCATAGCCGTCGAACCCGATGCCGGCCAGCGCTTCCGCCGACGCCGCGCGGAGATCCGTCTGGTCGCCGCCCTGGACGATCCCGAAGAGCGCCCTCCCCGCCGGCACGCCGAAAGCGGCCTTCGAGCGTTCCGCCCAGTCGAGCGAAAGCCGCATCGCGCGCTCGATGTCGTCGCGGGCCGCCGGCAGGCGGATGCATTCGTCGAACTGCATCACGATGTCGGAATCGAGGAGGCGCTGGATCTCGATCGAACGCTCCGGAGTGAGCCTGTGCTCCGAACCGTCGACATGCGAGCGGAAGGTGACGCCATCCCGGTCGAGCCGCCGGAGCTTCGCGAGCGACATCACCTGGAACCCGCCGGAATCCGTCAGGATCGGGTGCGGCCAGCGCATGAAGGCGTGCAGCCCCCCGAGCCTCGCGATGCGCTCCGCGCCGGGCCGCAGCATCAGGTGGTAGGTGTTGCCGAGCACGATGTCGGCGCCGAGAGCGCGCACCTGCTCCGGATACATCGTCTTCACCGTCGCCTGCGTCCCGACCGGCATGAAGGCAGGCGTGCGGATGGTCCCCCGCGGCAGGTCGATCGTCGCCGTGCGCGCCGCGCCGTCGCGTGCGGCGATCCGGAACCCGAGCTCACTCACGCGCTGTGGTCCGGATGGAGGAGGCAGGCGTCGCCGTAGGAGTAGAAGCGGTAGCCGTCCGCCACGGCATGGGCGTAGGCCGCCTGCATCCGCGCGAGGCCGGAGAAGGCCGCCACCAGCATGAAGAGCGTCGAGCGCGGCAGGTGGAAGTTCGTCATGAGGAGGTCGACCGCGCGGAACCGGTAGCCGGGGGTGATGAAGATGTCCGTCGCGCCGCTGAAGGGCCGGATCACACGGTCCGTCCCCGCCGCGCTCTCCAGAAGCCGGAGCGAGGTCGTCCCGACGGCGACGAGGCGGCCGCCGGCGGCCCGCGCGGCGTTCAGGCGCGCTGCCGCTTCCGGACGTATGACCCCGGTCTCCGAGTGCATCCTGTGCTCCCGGACGTCGTCGGCCTTGACCGGCAGGAAGGTGCCCGGCCCGACATGGAGGGTCAGGAACTCGGTCCCGATCCCCGCCTGCGCCAGCCGGGCGAGGAGCGCGGGCGTGAAATGGAGCCCGGCCGTGGGCGCTGCGACGGCGCCCGCCTCGCGCGCATAGACGGTCTGGTAGTCCGTGCGGTCGTCGGCGTCGGCCGGCCGGCGGGCCGCGATATAGGGCGGCAGCGGCGGCGCACCGAGGAGCGCCACCGCCTCGTCCAGGATCGCGCCCGCAAGGTTGAAGGCAAGGCGCACGCGACCGTCCGCCTCCTTCGCCTCCACCCGCGCCTCGAGCGCCCCGAGCAGGCAGAGATTGCTATCGTGCCCGAAGCGCAGGACGTCGCCCGGCGCAAGGCGCCGGCCCGGCTTCGCGAAGGCGAGCCAGGTCGCCTCGTCCAGGCGGTCCGCGAGAGTGACCCCGATCTCGAGCGTGGGGGCGCCCTCGCGGTGACGCCGGCCGGCGAGCTGGGCCGGGATCACCTTCGTGTCGTTGAAGACGAGCACGTCGCCGGCCCTGAGGAGGCTCGGCAGGTCGGCGACGGTCCGGTCCTCGAACGGCCGCTCCGGCGCCACGACGAGAAGGCGCGCCGCATCCCGCGGCCGCGCGGGGCGCAGCGCGATCCTCTCTTCCGGCAGGTCGAAATCGAACGCGTCGAGGCGCATCGCGGTCCGGCGGGACGGGGGCGGGACGGCTCAGGCCGCGTCGGCAGCGACGCGCATCGAGACGATGCGGTCCGGGCTCCGCGGAGGCTCACCGCGCTCGATCGCGTCGATGTTCTCCATGCCTTCCACGACCTCGCCCCAGACGGTGTACTGGCGGTCCAGCCAGGGCGCGTCCGCGAAGCAGACGAAGAACTGGCTGTCGCCGGAGTCCGGATCCATGGCGCGCGCCATGGAGACCGTGCCGCGCTTGTGCTTCTCGGTTGTGAACTCCGCCTTCAGCTTCCGGCCGGAACCGCCGGTGCCGGTGCCGCGCGGGCAGCCGGTCTGGGCCATGAAGCCCTCGATGACGCGGTGGAACTTGAGACCGTCATAGAAGCCCTCGCGGGTCAGTTCCTTGATCCGCTCGACATGGCCCGGCGCGAGATCGGGCCGAAGCGCGATCACGACCGGTCCCTTGCTGGTCTCCATCAGGAGCGTGTTCTCGGGGTCCCTGATTTCGCTCATTTCAAGCATCCTTCCTATTTGCCGTCCGCGGCGACGCGCAGGCGAATGATCTTGTCTGGGTTGCTGACCATGCCGTTGGCGCTGCGATCACCCTTCTTGATCGCGTCGACGGCGGCCATGCCGTCGACCACCTCCCCCACGACCGTGTACTGGCCGTCGAGCGACGGCGCAGCGTCGAACATGATGAAGAACTGGGAGTTCGCGCTGTCCGGATCCCGCGCGCGGGCCATGCCCACGACGCCGCGGACGAACGGCGCGTCCGAGAACTCGGCCTTCAGGTCGGGCAGCTCGGAGCCGCCGGTTCCGGTGCCGGTCGGATCGCCGGTCTGCGCCATGAAGCCGTCAATGACACGGTGGAACACGACCCCGTCATAGAAGCCCCGGCGCGCCAGCGTCTTCAGGCGCTCGGCATGGCGGGGTGCGAGGTCGGGGCGGAGCCGGATGGTCACGTCGCCGTCCTTGAGCGTCATTATGAGCGTGTTCTCCGGATCGGCCTTCGTCTGCGCGAGCGCCGGGGCGGCCGAGCCGAGGACGAGCGCCATCAGGGCTGCGATCAATGGGAAGCGGATCATGGCGATCTCCTTGTTGCCGGCGGACGCTGCCCGATCCGCAACGTGATCGACGCGCCCGCGATCCTTCGGGTTCACTCCGGCCGGGCGAGGGCTCCGCGCGCGGCGAGAAGGTCGGCGACGGCCGGGGGCACGAAGGGCCGGATGTCTCCGCCCATCGAGGCCACCTGGCGCACCAGCGTGGCGGTGACATGGCGCGCCTCGGGGCTCGCGGGAAGAAACACGGTCTGGATCTCAGGCGCCAGCGTCCGGTTCATCCCGGCCATCTGCATCTCGTAGTCGAGGTCCGTGCCGTCGCGGAGCCCCCGGATCAGAAGCGTCGCTCCGATCTCCCGTGCAAACGCGATGACGAGGCCCTCGAAGGTCCGCACCTCGAGCGCGACGCCCGCCTGCGCGGCAAGGGGCGCCGCCACCCGTTCGATCAGGTCAAGCCGCTCCCGCGTCGAAAGGAGCGGCGTCTTCGACGGATGGACGCCGACCGCGACGACGAGCCGGTCGCAGACGCCAAAGGCCGCCTCCAGCATGTCGAGATGGCCGTTCGTGATCGGATCGAAGGATCCGGGATAGACCGCGATGCGCAGCCGCGGGCCTGTGCCGTCCTGCCCGGCCGCGCTCATTTGCCTGTCGGGAGACTTGCGTCGCCCTCCTCCAGGCCGCCCTCGTCCCCGGCAGGCTCCGAAATGCGCTCCACGGAGACGACCTTCTCCTCGGTCGCCGTGTTGAAGATGCGCACGCCCTTCGACGTCCGGCTGGCAAACCGGATCCCTTCCACCGGGACACGGATGAGCGTGCCTCCGTTCGAGACCAGCATGATCTGGTCGCCCGATTCGACGGGGAAGGCAGCGACCAGCGAGCCGATCTCGTCGAGCTTCGCGATGTCGGTCGCGCGGATGCCCTTGCCGCCGCGGCCCGAGATGCGGAACTCGAACGAGGATGAACGCTTGCCGTAGCCGCGCTCGTTCACCGTGAGGACGAACTGCTCCGCCGCGCCCATCTCGGCGTAGCGCTCCTGGGAGATATAGGCCTCGCCGGTCTCGCCCTCGGTTTCCTCGATCGTCTCGGCGGCATCCGCAGCCGATTCCTCCGCCTCCTCGCCGGTAGCGGCGCGCCGGATCGCGGAGGATTGCTTCAGATAGGCGATCCGCTCCGCCGGCGTGGCGTCGAAATGATGCAGGATGCTGAGCGAGATCACCCGGTCGCCCGCCGCGAGCGCGATGCCGCGGTTGCCGAGCGAGGTGCCGGTCGCTCCGTTGCCGCCGAAGACGCGGATATCGCCTGCGCGGAAGCGGATGCACTGGCCGAAAGCGCTCGTCAGCAGCACGTCGTCGTTCTCCGAGCAGAGCTCGACGCCCACGATGGACTGGCCCGGATTCTCGAACTCCATCACGCGCTTGCCGAGGCTCGTCCGGGGTACGCAGTCCGACAGGTTGTTGCGCCGGATCGAGCCGACCGAAGTCGCGAACATGACGTACCGTTCAGTCCAGAGCGCCTCGTCGTCCGGAAGCTGCAGCACCGAAGTGATGCGCTCCCCCTCCTCGAGCGGGAGCAGGTTGACGAGCGCCTTGCCGCGCGCCTGCGGCGCCGCGAGCGGCAGCCGCCAGACCTTCATCCGGTAGACCATGCCGCGCGAGGAGAAGAACAGGAGCGCGGTATGCGTGTTGGCCACCAGGAGCTTGGTCACGAAATCCTCGTCCCGGGTCGACATGCCCGAGCGGCCCTTGCCGCCGCGCCGCTGCGCCCGGTACTCGGAAAGCGCGACGCGCTTGATGTAGCCGGCATGGCTCACCGTGACGACCATATCCTCGCGCTGGATGAGGTCCTCGTCCTCGAGGTCTGCGCCGCCTTCCACGATCTCCGTCCGTCGCGGCGTGGCGAACTCGTCGCGGACGGCGCGCAGCTCGTCGGAGATAATCGCCATGATGCGGGAGCGCGAGCCTAGGATCTCGAGATAGTTGCGGATCTCGGCGGCGAGCTTTTCGAGCTCGTCCGCGATCTCGTCGCGCCCGAGCGCGGTCAGGCGCTGAAGCCTGAGGTCGAGGATCGCGCGCGCCTGTTCCTCCGACAGCCGGTAGGTGTTGTCGGTCGAGATGACGTGGCGCGGATCGGCGATGAGCTGGACGAGCGGGGCGATGTCCCTCGCCGGCCAGTCGCGCCCCATCAGGCGCTCGCGCGCGGTCTGCGGATCGGGCGAGGTGCGGATGAGGTGGATCACCTCGTCGATATTCGCGACGGCGATGGCGAGCCCGACCAGCACGTGGGCGCGATCCCGCGCCTTGGCGAGCAGGAACTTCGTGCGCCGGCTCACCACCTCCTCGCGGAAGGCGACGAAGATCTGCAGGATGTCGCGCAGGCCGAGCTGCTCGGGCCGGTTGCCGTTGAGCGCGACGAAGTTCGCGCCGAAGCTCGTCTGGAGCGGCGTGAAGCGGTAGAGCTGGTTCAGCACGACGTCGCCGACCGCATCGCGCTTCAGCTCGATGACGACGCGCACGCCCTCGCGGTCGGATTCGTCGCGGATGTCCGAGATGCCCTCGATGCGCTTCTCGCGAACGAGCTCCGCGATCTTCTCGATCATCGTCGCCTTGTTCACCTGGTAGGGAATTTCGGTGACGACGATTGCCTCGCGGTCGCGCCGGTTCGTCTCGAAGGAGACCCGGCCGCGCATCACGATCGAGCCGCGCCCGGTCTCGTAGGCGGACCGGATTCCCGCGCGGCCGAGAATGATGCCGCCGGTCGGAAAGTCCGGGCCCGGGACGATCTGCTGAAGCTCCGCCATCGTGAGCTTCGGATTGTCGATGAGCGCGATCGCCGCGTCGATCACCTCTGCGAGGTTGTGCGGCGGAATGTTGGTCGCCATGCCGACGGCGATGCCGCCCGCGCCGTTGACGAGGAGATTGGGGAAGCGCGCCGGAAGAACGGTCGGCTCGTGCGTGGAATCATCGTAGTTCGCGCGGAAATCGACCGTGTTCTTGTCGAGGTCCTCGAGCAGCGAATGCGCCGCCTTCTCGAGCCTGACCTCGGTGTACCGCATCGCCGCGGCGGGATCGCCGTCGAGCGACCCGAAGTTCCCCTGCCCGTCGATGAGCGGCAGGCGCATGGAGAATTCCTGCGCCATGCGCACGAGCGAATCGTAGATCGCGGAATCGCCGTGGGGGTGGTACTTACCCATCACGTCGCCGACGACACGCGACGACTTCTTGTACGACTTGTTCCAGTCGTAGCCGCTCTCGTGCATCGAATAGAGGATGCGACGATGGACCGGCTTCAGGCCGTCGCGCGCGTCGGGGAGCGCGCGGCTGACGATCACGCTCATGGCGTAATCGACATAGGAGCGCTTCATCTCCTCCGTGACGGAGATCGGCCGGATGTCACCGTCGCGGCCACCCGGCGGGGTCGTGGATTCGTCTGTCAATTTGGAATCGTCGATGGTTTCGAGACCGGCACGGTTCTAGCCCATTCGGGGCTTGTGCGCCAATCTTCACACCCTAGGATTTGTGTTCTCCGTCAACTACTTACAAGTGCCTTCCGAAAAAATAGCTGCGCCGGAGCAGGATCGGGCGCCTTCCGGGCCAAGATGCCGGTCCCGGCTGTCGCGCCGCCTCCGCCTCTGTCATTCTCCGCGCTCTCGCCCGAGAGGACCCCGTGCAGAGCTACATCTCGGCCTTCGTCACCATCTTCGTCACCATCGATGCCCCCGGGCTCGCTCCGCTGTTCCTCGCGCTCACCGCCGGAATGGCGCGCGAGGAGCGCAAGCATGTCGGGCTCCGGGCGGCCACGATCGCCTTCTGCATCCTCCTGCTCTTCGCCGTCGCCGGGACCGAGATCCTCAGGTTCTTCGGCATCACCATCCATGCGTTCAGGACGGCGGGCGGGCTGCTCCTGTTCTACATCGCCTTCGAAATGATCTTCGAGAAGCGCCAGCAGCGTCACGAGCGGAGCGCCGAGCGGGCCACCACGCTGGAGGAGATGCGCAATCTCGCCGTCTTCCCGCTCGCCATCCCGCTCATTGCAGGCCCGGGCGCGATTTCGGCGACCATCCTTCTCGGCGGCACGTTTCCCGGCCTGATCGAGCGGACCGCTCTCGTCGGCATCATCGCGCTCAACCTCCTCGTCGTCTTCGCCGTCTTCCTGCTCGCCGAACGCGTGGAAGGCTTTCTCGGAGCAACCGGGCGGATCGTGCTCACCCGGCTCCTCGGCATCATCCTGGCGGCGCTCGCCGTCCAGTTCGTGGCCGACGGGATCCTGGCCCTGGCCGGACGGAGCGGCTGACCGGAGGCGCGGCCCGGCCGAACGCGCCTGCATCACCGGCGGGACGGGCCTCGGCCCAGGCCCTTAGGCGCCGGCTGCCTGCCTGGCTTCCTTCACCCGCGCGCCGGCCCGAGGCGACGGTTGGACCGCATTGCCGCGGCCATCCCTGCGACTTCCCCTCCTCAGACCGCCGGAAATCTCCGATCCCGCGCCTCAGAACGGGATCTCGTCGTCGAGCTCGTCGCGGAACGAGCCGCGGCTTCCGCCCGCCGACCCGCCGCGCTCGACCGGCCCCGAACTGCCGAAATCCACCCCGCGACCCGACCGGTCCTCGACCTCGCCGGCGCCGGCACGGCCGTCGAGCATCGTCAGCTGGCTGTTGAAACCCTGCAGCACGACCTCCGTCGTGTAGCGCTCCTGGCCGGACTGGTCCTGCCACTTCCGCGTCTGGAGCTGCCCCTCGACATAGATCTTGGAGCCTTTCCGGAGATATTGCTCCGCGATCCGGCAGAGGCCCTCGTTGAAGATGACGACGCGGTGCCATTCCGTCCGCTCGCGCTGCTCGCCGGTCGCCCGGTCGCGCCAGCTCTCCGACGTGGCAAGCCGGAGATTGGCGATCGGACGGCCGTCCTGCGTCCGGCGGATCTCGGGATCGGCGCCGAGATTTCCGATCAGGATCACCTTGTTCACGCTTCCGGCCATGGTCCTCTCCTGCTGGTCGTCAGGCCCGCAGCGAGCCCGCCCCGCTTTTCCCCCAACCGGCTCCCGTCTGCAAATGGACGCTTGCAGGGGATATGTGTTCACTGTATGTTCGCATCCGTCGCAGGTCAACTGGATTCCGGGCCAGGCGGGAACCCGGCAATAGCGGGAGGACGGAATGGAGCAGCGGCTGAGCCTCGTCACTCTGGGCGTTGGCGATGTACCGCGCGCCGAGCGCTTCTATGCGGCGCTCGGCTGGCGCAAGGCCAACGATCATGCCGAGGTGGCCTTTTACCAGCTGAACGGCCTCGTGCTCGCGCTCTGGGCGCGGAGCGCTCTTGCCGAGGATGCGCGTCTGGAGGATGCGGGCTCGCCTTTCGGCGGGATCGCGCTCGCCTACAATACGCGCGATCGCAACGAGGTGGACACGGTGCTCGCGGAGGCCGAACAGGCGGGCGGCACGCTCCTGAGGCGGGCCGCACCGACGCCCTGGGGCGGCTATTCGGGCTATTTTGCGGATCCCGACGGCCATGTCTGGGAGGTGGCCTTCAATCCCGACTGGTCGATCTCCGCCGATGGGCGGACCACGCTCGGACGGTGAGCCCCGCGGCGCTTGGCCCGCCGCTCCGGCCTTTTGTGGGCGCTCCGGCGGCACTAGATAGGATCGGCGGACGGGATGCTGCGCCGCACCTTCGATCATCCGGTAGAGACATGACCGATCCGCTGAAGACGATCTCCATTCGCGGCGCGCGCGAGCACAATCTCAAGAACGTCGATCTCGACCTGCCGCGCGACAGCCTGATCGTGATGACCGGACTCTCCGGATCGGGGAAGTCGTCGCTCGCCTTCGACACGATCTACGCGGAAGGTCAGCGCCGCTACGTCGAATCGCTGTCCGCCTATGCGCGCCAGTTTCTCGAAATGATGCAGAAGCCGGACGTCGACCAGATCGACGGGCTGTCGCCGGCGATCTCGATCGAGCAGAAGACGACGTCGCGGAACCCGCGCTCCACGGTCGGCACGGTCACCGAGATCTACGACTACATGCGGCTCCTGTTCGCGCGCGTGGGCGTACCCTATTCGCCGGCGACCGGGCTCCCGATCGAGAGCCAGACCGTCAGCGAGATGGTGGACCGGATCCTCGCGCTGCCCGAGGGCACGCGGCTCTATCTGCTTGCGCCGGTCGTCCGGGGACGCAAGGGCGAATACCGCAAGGACCTCGCCGACTTCATGAAGAAGGGCTTTCAGCGGGCGCGGATCGACGGCACGTTCCACGAACTCGCAGAGGCGCCCGCGCTCGACAAGAAGCTGAAGCACGACATCGACATCGTGGTCGACCGCGTGGTGGTCCGGCCCGACCTCGGGACGAGGCTCGCGGATTCGCTGGAGACCGCGCTCGGCCTCGCCGACGGCATCGCGATCGCCGAGTTCGCCGACGAGACCGACGAGGCGGGCGCGCCGCGGCGGCTGGTCTTCTCGGAAAAGTTCGCCTGCCCCGTCTCCGGCTTCACCATCGCGGAGATCGAGCCCCGGCTGTTCTCCTTCAACAATCCGTTCGGCGCCTGCCCGACCTGCGGCGGGCTCGGCACCCAGCAGGGCGTCGATCCGGACCTCGTGGTGCCTGATCCGGACCTTACGCTCCGCGCCGGCGCGATCCATCCCTGGGCGAAATCGTCCTCGCCCTACTATCTCCAGACGCTTGAGGCTCTCGGCCGCCATTTCGGCTTCAAGGTGAGCGACCGCTGGTCGGAGCTCGGCGAGGCGGCGCAGAAGGCGATCCTCTACGGAACCCGGGAGAAGATCGCCTTCGTCTATGACGACGGGCTGCGGTCCTACCAGACGAGCAAGACCTTCGAAGGTGTCATTCCCAATCTGGAGCGGCGCTGGAAGGAGACGGATTCGGCCTGGGTGCGCGAGGAGATCGACCGCTTCATGTCCGCCGCCCCCTGCCCTGCCTGCGGGGGCTACCGGCTGAAGCCGGAGGCGCTCGCCGTCAAGGTCGGCGGGCTCCATATCGGCAAGGTCGCCGAGATGTCGATCCGCGGCGCGCGCGCCTGGTTCGGCGCGCTGCCGGAACGTCTAACCGACAAGCAGCGCGAGATCGCGACCCGAATCCTCAAGGAGATCCGGGAGCGCCTCGCCTTCCTGGACGATGTCGGCCTCGACTATCTGACGCTCGCCCGCTCGTCCGGAACGCTCTCGGGCGGCGAGAGCCAGCGCATCCGCCTTGCCTCGCAGATCGGTTCGGGGCTGACCGGGGTCCTCTACGTGCTCGACGAGCCGTCGATCGGGCTGCATCAGCGCGACAATGCCCGCCTCCTGGAAACCCTGAAGCATCTCAGGGACCTCGGGAACACGGTGATCGTCGTGGAGCACGACGAGGACGCGATCCTCGCGGCCGACCATGTGGTCGACGTCGGACCCGGCGCGGGCGTGCATGGCGGCGAGATCATCGCGCAGGGCACGCCCGCCGAGATCATCGCGAATCCGCGCTCGCTGACCGGCCGGTACCTGTCGGGCACGCTCGCAATCCCGCAGCCCGAAGCGCGGCGCGAGGTGTCGGACGCCCGCCGCCTCCGCGTCGAGGGCGCCTGCGGCAACAATCTGAAGGACGTCACTGCCGAGATCCCGCTCGGCACCTTCACCTGCGTCACCGGCGTCTCGGGCGGCGGCAAGTCGACGCTCCTCATCGACACGATCTACAAGGCCGTCGCGCGCCGGCTGAACGGCGCCCGCGAGCATGCCGCGCCCCACGGGGCGCTCACCGGGCTCGAGTTCCTCGACAAGGTCATCGACATCGACCAGTCGCCGATCGGCCGCACGCCGCGCTCCAACCCGGCGACCTATACCGGCGCGTTCACGCCGATCCGCGACTGGTTCGCGGGGCTCCCCGAGGCGAAGGCGCGCGGCTATCAGGCCGGCCGCTTCTCGTTCAACGTCAAGGGCGGACGCTGCGAGGCGTGCCAGGGCGACGGCGTCATCAAGATCGAGATGCACTTCCTGCCGGACGTCTACGTGACCTGCGACGTCTGCAAGGGCAAGCGCTACAACCGGGAGACGCTCGAGGTCGCGTTCAAGGGCAAGTCGATCGCCGACGTGCTCGACATGACGGTCGACGAAGGCTGCGCGTTCTTCGACGCCGTCCCGGCGATCCGGGACAAGCTGAGGACGCTCGCCCGCGTCGGGCTCGGCTACATCCATATCGGCCAGCAGGCGACGACGCTGTCGGGCGGGGAGGCGCAGCGCGTGAAGCTCGCGAAGGAGCTCTCGAAGCGGGCGACCGGCCGCACCCTCTATATCCTCGACGAGCCGACGACCGGGCTGCATTTTCACGATGTCGCCAAGCTCCTGGAGGTGCTCCACGAACTCGTCGACCAGGGCAACACGGTCGCGGTGATCGAGCACAATCTGGAGGTCATCAAGACCGCGGACTGGATCATCGATCTGGGGCCGGAAGGCGGCGACGGCGGCGGCGAGATCGTCGCCTGCGGCCGGCCGGAGGACGTCATGGCCGAGCCGCGCTCCTATACGGGCCGGTTCCTGCGCGAGCTCCTGGACCGCCGTCCCGGCCAGGGCGAGGGGCGGGCCGAAGCGGCCGAGTGAAGCGGGCTATTTCCGCGCCGGCGCCGCTCCTGCGCCGCGGGCCCGGATCGCCCGCGCGCGCCGGAACGGCCGTCCGTCGATCGCCGCGAGCCCGACGCCGATCAGCGCCATGCCCGCAAACTGACGGGGTTCGAGCCGTTCGCCGAGGATCGCCGCGCCGAGCGCGACCGCGCTGACCGGCACCAGAAAGGTGACGAGCAGCAGGTTGGTCGCCCCGGCCGTCGCGAGCAGGCGGAAATAGAGGATGTAGGCGAAGGCGGTCGAGACCAGCGCGAGCCCTGCAAGCGCCAGCCAGACGGCGGTCCCGGGCGCCGGAAGCTGCCACGGCCGGTCGGCCACGAGCGCGAGCGGGACGAGGATGGCGGCGGATGCGGTGATCTGGCCCGCCGCAGTGCCGATCGGCGTCAGCCCGAGCGCGCCGAAGCGTCTCCCGAAGACGCCGGCACAGGCGTAGCTGAGCGCGGCGGCAAGGCAGGCGAGCTGTGCCGGAAGATCGTGCCCGAGCCCGACAAGCGCGTCCGGTCCGATCATCACCGCAACGCCGGCGAAGCCGGCGGCAAGCCCCGCGATGCGCGCCGTCGTCAGCTTCTCGTCGGGCGTGGCGAAATGGGCCACGACCACGGTGAAGAGCGGCGTCGTGGCATTGAGGATCGAAGCGAGGCCGCTCGCGATCTGCGTCTGTCCCCAGACGATCAGCGCGAAGGGCAGGACGTTGTTGAGGACGCCCATCGCCGCGAACGCCGCCCAGACCCGGGGACCGGCCGGCCGCCTGGCGCCGAGAAGCGCGAGCACGGCCTGGAGCGCGAGGGCGGCAAGCGCGACCCGGCAGGCGACGATGGTGAGCGGCGGCAGGGCGTGCACGGCGATGCCGTTGAAGAAGAAGGACCCACCCCAGAGAATCGACAGCGTGACGAGCATCGTCCATTCGGTCGCGCCCATCACGCTGTTCGCCGCCCTCGCCATGCCAGAACCCCTTCCGCGACGGTGTCAGTAGCGCACCGACGCGGATGGGGCCGCCCGATTCATGCAGGCGTGTGACGGGAGCAATGCGCGCCGGGCAGACCAGCTCTGCCGTTCGCCGGCTGCCCAGTCTGGCAGCAAATGCCTATATCGACGCCATCCAAAGTCATAGATGAAGTGGAGGCGCGTCATGTCGCGCGCAATGTCGACCATCCTTACCAAGCTGCACCGCTGGCATCGCTACCGCCAGACGGTGCGCGAACTTGCTGCGCTTTCGAACCACCAGCTGAGCGACCTCGGTCTTACGCGTGGCCAGATTGAGAGCGTGGCGCGCAGGGCCGTGCAGGCCTGAAACGGCCGACGATACGGATTTGCGCTGAGGGGGCAGGCCGTGGCCTGCCCCTCTCGATTCGGGCGTCCGCGCCCGGCAACTCATGCGGGCCCGGCGGTCGCCGTCGCGGTCCACCGCCGCGACATGTCGCACCGGCCGGCGGAACGGCGCCGGATGCCTGCCGTTGACGTGCTGCAAATCCCGAATCGCAGGAGGTTCAGATGCAGTCGCTCGACGGCAAGCGGATTGCCATTCTCGCCACCCATGGTTTCGAGCAGTCCGAGCTCGAAGTACCGCTGAAAAAGCTGCGCGACGCCGGCGCCCAGGTCGACGTGGTCGCGCCGGAGGCGGGCGAGATCAGGGGCTGGGACAAGAAGGACTGGGGCGGCCCCGTGGCGGTGGACCGGAAGCTCTCCGAGGCGAGTGCGGAGGCTTATGACGCGCTGGTGCTGCCCGGCGGTCAGATCAACCCGGACCTGCTGCGCACCGACCCGGCCGCGCTCGACTTCATCCGCGCCTTCGATGCGCAGAAGAAGGTGATCGCCGCTGTCTGCCACGCGCCCTGGCTCCTGATCGAGACCGGCATTGCCCGGGGCCGGAACATGACCGGCTACAAGTCGATCCGGACCGATCTCGCCAATGCCGGCGCCAAGGTCCACGACGAACCGGTCGTGGTCGACCAGGGCATCGTGACGAGCCGCAATCCGGGCGATCTCGACGCCTTCTGCGACAAGATCGCCGAGGAGGTGAACGAGGGGCGGCACCGCCAGCGCCAGGCGGCCTGATCCCGGACCGGACCGGCGCGCGGGCTCCAGCGCTTGCGGGGCCCGCGCCGGCTCGGCCATAAGGGCTGGATGTCGAACGCTCTTCCTGTTCACGTCGTGGGTGCCGGCCTCGCCGGCTCGGAGGCCGCCTGGCAGCTGGCCCAGGCCGGCGTGCCGGTGATCATCCACGAAATGCGCCCCACGGCGATGACGCCGGCGCACCGGACCGGTGCGTGGGCAGAGCTCGTCTGCTCGAATTCGTTCCGATCCGACGATGCCGAGAACAACGCGGTCGGCGTCCTCCATGCCGAGATGCGCCGTGCCGGCTCGCTCGTGATGGCAAGTGCCGACGCGCACCAGGTGCCCGCCGGCGGCGCGCTCGCGGTCGATCGCGTGGCGTTCTCCGAGGCGGTGACCGCGGCGCTCCGTAGCCATCCGCTGGTCGCCTTCGAGCCGGGCGTGGTGGAGGCGCTCCCCCCGGCGGATTGGGGTCCGACGATCGTCGCGACCGGCCCACTCACCGCGCCGGCCCTGGCGGAATCGATCCGAGCCGAAACGGGTGCGGAAAGCCTCGCCTTCTTCGATGCGATCGCGCCGATCGTGCACCGCGATTCGATCGACATGGACGTGGCCTGGTTCCAGTCGCGCTATGACAAGCCGGGTCCGAGCGGGACCGGCGCGGACTACGTCAACTGCCCGCTCGACCGCGACACCTACCACCGCTTCGTGGATGCGCTGGCGCGGGCCGAAATCGTCGCCTTCCGGGACTGGGAGAAGGACACGCCCTATTTCGAAGGCTGCCTGCCGATCGAGGAGATGGCCGCACGCGGCCCAGAAACCCTGAGGCACGGGCCGATGAAGCCGGTTGGCCTCACGGACCGACATCGTCCGGACGTGAAGCCCTATGCCGTCGTGCAGCTTCGGCAGGACAACGCCCAGGGCACGCTCTTCAACATGGTCGGCTTCCAGACCAAGATGAAGCATGGCGAGCAGGTGCGCATCTTCCGGATGATCCCGGGCCTCGAGCGCGCCGAATTCGCGCGGCTGGGCGGCCTGCACAGGAACACCTTCCTCGATTCGCCGAAGCTCCTCGATCCCACGCTCCGGCTGAGGGCACGCCCGCATGTCCGCTTCGCCGGCCAGATCACCGGCTGCGAAGGCTACGTGGAATCGGCCGCGATCGGGCTGCTGGCCGCGCGCTTCACCATCGCGGAGCGCGGCGGCGCCGTCCCGCAGCCGCCGCCGGCGACCACGGCGCACGGCGCCCTCCTCGGCCATGTGACCGGCGCCGGCCGGCTTCCCGGCGACGAACCGGGAACGTTCCAGCCCATGAACGTGAATTTCGGCCTGTTCGCACCGATCGCGGAGCCGACGGGGAATGCGGCCGGGCGGCGCCCCAAGGGCAAGGAGAAGACGGCCGCCCGCAAGCAGGCGCTCGCCGCTCGCGCGCGCGCCGATTTCGCGGCCTGGCTGGATGCGCAGACCGGCCGCGACGCGGCCTAGAGCGGGCCGGTCCAGTCGCCGGCGCGGAGGAACAGCAGGAAGCGCCCGGCGAGACCGTTCCCGCCCGGCCCGGGGCTTGCCACAGTCTCGAACAGCATGCCGATCCGGCGCCCGCCGAGATCATGCTCCAAGAAGAGCGGACCCGGCACAGCCCGGTTCGCAAGGGCGGCGACGATGTCCGCTTCCGCGATCCGAAGGCTCGCGCCGTCCTGCTCGAACACGAGACCGCCCTCCTCCGTCCTGACCTGAAGCTCCCGCCCCGCCACGGCAATTGCGACCGCGGGCGCCGACATGCCCCATTCGAGCCACGGGACCACGATGTCGTAGCCCGCGACGGAGACGGGGCCGCGCGCGGACTGGTCGGCCGAGTAGCTCAGCCCCGCGGGGCTCGTCACCTGCACCGGCGCCGCGCCGAGGGCAGCGGCGACGCGTTCGAGGCGGTCGCGCCGCTCCGGCAGCCCCAGCGCCGGGACGATGTCGGGCGCGAGGGATGCGACGGCGTCGAGCCGGCCCACTTCGTCGAGAAGGGAAAGGATGGAGCGGACCTCCGCGGCCGCGGCGCGGTCGAGCGGCGCTCCGGTCGCGACCCCGCCCTCGCCGGACGCGGCGGAACGGGCGAGCACGGCCGCAAGCCGTTCGGTCTGGCTGCCGACCGTCGTCGCGATCATGCCCCAGGGGCCGAACGAGCCGAGAAGGAGAAGGAGCGCGGCCGCGGCCGGGATGACCCGGATGTCGCGGCGCAAGCGCCGGAATGCCTGCGCGGCGAGGACAATGACGAGAAAGAGCGCGAAGAGCGCCAGCGCATAACGCCGCGGGGTCATGCCCGCCGAGCCGATCCGGACCGATACGGCATAGGCGAGAAGCAGCAGGGGACCGGGCAGGATCACCGGCCAGCAGCGGAGGAAGAGCCGCGTGCTCGCGCGCGCAAAGGCCTCGAAAGGATCGGCCGCGAGCCTCAGCAGCAGTACCGCGGAGCCGAAGCTGAGCACCATCCAGCCGATCTGGTTCTTCGGCAGTTCGCCCGTGAGAAGGATCTTGAGGCCATAGACGTGAAGGAGCAGCGCATAGGCGACGAGAAGCGGCACGGCTACGAAATCGGAGAGCACCGCGATGCCGGCGACGATGAGGTCGCCGGGATCCACCGAGTCCGTATCCGGCATCGTCCGCGGGATCTGGGAAAGGGCGAAGAGCGGCCCGACGAAGCCGAGGCCCGTCACCCAGATGTGCCCGTAGGTGTCGCCCGGGAGATCGACCTCGAAGAGATATTCGACGGAAGCGAGAATGGCCGAGACGCCGGCCAGGAACACCGCGACGGTGACGAGGGCGAGCGCCGAGACGTTGATGAGACGCCAGACGAATGCCCAGAATCCGGCGCTGCGGGCTCCGCTATAGGCCGCGAGCGGGACGAGGAGGAAGAGTGCGCCCGCCACCGCGAGCGGCGCGATCATCAATTGCTCCGCCCACCAGGTCGCGGCCGCCGCGGCAAGGCCCGCAAGGACCGAGGCGAGGACCCGCCTGCCGGCCGCCATCCTCCGCGATTCGGCGAGGAGGACGGCCACGAGGCCGGCGAGTGCCGCCGAGCCCATTGCGAGCGCGAGGCGCTCCAGGAGCTTGGGGGAAAGGGCATTCGGATCCGCGACCTGCCAGTTTCCGACGGCTGTCAGGGCGGCGATCGCGACCACCGTGACGGGGAACCGCGCCAGTCCTGCGGCGAGATCGCCGGGTGCCGCCCATAGGCGCCGGAATGCGCCGAGGCGAAGGCTCACCGGAGGGCGCTCCCGATCCTGCGGCGGCCGCCGACCCTCCGGGTCGCCGCCGCCGCCGTCATGCGGGCGAGGATTGCGAAGTCGCCGGGCGGGCCTGAGCCTGCGCGGGCGGCGATCGGCCGGACGGCGGCGAGCGGCAGGAAGGCCGGAAGCGCGTCCGGCGCCACGCCTGCGAGCGCGCGGTTGGCGGCCTCGAGATCGTCCAGCGCCGCGCGGGCGATGATCGACGGATCGCTCTCGCCTCCCGTTCCGGACCCGGCTCGGCGGGCAAGCTGCCGCGCCTTGTCGTAGGCACCCCCGGCCGCGC
Source organism: Propylenella binzhouense (assembly GCF_009866965.1). Taxonomy (GTDB): domain Bacteria; phylum Pseudomonadota; class Alphaproteobacteria; order Rhizobiales; family Afifellaceae; genus Propylenella; species Propylenella binzhouense. The sequence continues at coordinate 55,758 of NZ_SPKJ01000013.1, forward strand.
TGCTCGCCTCCGCGAGCGGCCCGCCCGAGGCCCCGAGCAGGCCGGCGGCGGCGCGGAACAGGAGCGCCTCGGGTTCGTCGCGGATCGCCTCCTCCGCTCCGGGCTCGTGATAGAGCTCAAGGCGGCGGGCGGCCACGATCCCCTGAAGCGCGGCCGGATCGAGCCGATGCTCCCCGATCGCGTGCGCAAGTTCCCGGAGAAGCGGCGTTGGCGCCGCCGCCCCCTGCCCGATCGCCGAAAGCTGGTCCTGCCACCATTGCAGCCGGATCTCGCCGAGAAGCGGCTCGCGCACCCGCGCCGCCAGCCGGCCGAGCTCCGCCGCGAAGGCGTAGAGCGCGAAGAGCGCCGGCCGCGACCCGGCCGGCGCGAAGAGCGTCGCGAAATAGCGCGGCCGGTCGGCCGCCCGCACCAGCCCGGCCGACCCGGAATCCGGGCCCGGACCGGGTACCGAGCGCTCTGCGGCTCCGTTCAGCGGTTCGCCTCGACGGCGATGAAGGCGGCGGCGACCGCCCGCTCCTCGGAGAGGAGGACGTTGTAGGTCCGGACTGCCGCGCCCGTGCTCATGAGCTCCGGCCAGAGGCCGGCCGCGCGGAGCGCCGAAGTGGCCGGGCCGGGAAGCGGGCGCCGCGTCTCCCCCGTTCCGACCAGCAGGACCTCGATCCCGCCGGCCTCGTCGAGGATGCGGGCGAGCGATTGCGGCGTGATCTCCTCGACCGAGGCGACCGCCCAGGATTCGATCCCGCTCGGCAGCGCGAGCAGCGACCCGCGATGGGACATGTCGGCGAAGCGGAACCCGCCATTGCCGTAGGAATCGATCGGCGCGCGTCCGGGATAGCGGGCAGGCTCGATGAGGAAGCCGCCGCCGGACATGGGTCATGCCTTGGCGGGTGCGGAATCCGGCGTCTGGGCGGCCGCCGGCCGGAGATTGAAATAGATGAGGATCGGCCCGCCGATGAAGATCGAGGAATAGGTGCCGATGAAGACGCCCCAGATCATCGCCGCCGTGAAGGAACGGATCACCTCGCCGCCGAAAAAGAACAGCGCGAAGAGCGCGATCAGCGTCGTGAGCGAGGTGAGGACGGTGCGCGAGAGCGTCTGGTTGGTGGCGACGTCGATCACCTCCGTGATCGACATCTGCTTGTAGCGGCGGAGGATCTCCCGGATCCGGTCGAACACGACGACGGTGTCGTTCAGCGAATAGCCGACGATCGTCAGGATCGCCGCAATGCTCGAGAGGTTGAAATCGAGCTGGACGATTGCGAAGAAGCCGATCGTCAGCACGACGTCGTGGACGAGCGTCGCGATCGCGCCGATGGCGAACTGCCACTCGAACCGGAACCAGATGTAGAGGAGCACGCCGACCATCGTCGTGAGGACCGAGATCGTGCCGGTCCAGGCGAGGTCGCCCGCCACCCTGGGCCCGACCACCTCGACGCGCCGATAGGTGTAGTCCTCGGCGCCGAGCGTCTGCTGCACCTTCGTGACCGCCGCCTGCTGGGCCGCGTCGCCGCCCGGCTGCGTGGCGATGCGGATCAGCACGTCGTTCGGCGTGCCGAAGCCCTGGACCTCGACATCGCCGAGACCGAGGCTCTCCAGCGTCTGGCGAATGCCGCCGAGATCGGCCTCGGCCGTCTTGGTCTGCACCTCGATCAGCGTGCCGCCCTTGAAGTCGATGCCGAGATTGAGCCCGACGGCGAAGAAGAGGACGAGCGAAACGGCCATCGCCGCCAGCGAGAGCGGGAAGCCGATCCGCGCAAGCCGCATGAACGGGATGCGCGTCTCGTCGGGAATGAAGCGGATCGGCATTGCGACCTCAGAGCGGAACGGCCTTCGGACGGCGCGATCGTACCCAGATGGCGACGATCAGGCGCGTCAGGAGATAGGCCGTAAACATCGTTGTCAGGATGCCGATCGCAAGGGTCACGGCGAAGCCCCGGATCGGTCCTGATCCGAGGGCGAACAGCGCGAGGGCGGCGATCAGCGTGGTGATGTTGGAATCGAGGATGGTGGCGAAGGCGCGGCTGAAGCCCGCCTCGATGGCGCTGATGGTCGAGCGCCCGAGCCGGGCCTCCTCCCTGATGCGCTCGTAGATCAGGACGTTCGAATCGACCGCCATGCCCATCGTGAGCACGATGCCGGCGATCCCCGGCAGCGTGAGCGTCGCGCCGAGCGCGGTCAGGGATCCGAAGAGCAGGATCACGTTCGCCACGAGCGCAATGACCGCGAAGACCCCGAGAAGGCCGTAGGCCACCACCATGAAGACGACGACGCCGGCGGATCCGATCACGGCGGCGATCTCTCCGGCCGCGATCGAATCGCGGCCGAGGCTCGGGCCGACGGTCCGCTCCTCCACGATCGTGAGATCGGCGGGAAGCGCGCCGGCGCGCAGGAGCACCGAAAGGTTCTGTGCGCTCTCGACCGTGAAGTTCCCCTCGATCTGGCCGGTGCCGCCGAGGATCGGCGAGCGGATGACGGGTGCGGTTATGACCTTCTCGTCGAGCACGACCGCGAAGCGGCGTCCGACATTCTGCTGCGTCAGATCGCCGAAGACGGTCGCGCCCCGCGTGTTGAAGCGGAACGTGACGATCGGCTGGTGCGTCTGCTGGTCGAAGCCCGGCTGCGCATCGACGAGGTCGTCGCCGGAAAGGCGGGCCCTGCTCTCGATGAGGACGGGACCGTCCCCCGCATTGAGCGGCTGCGCGATCTCGCAGCCCGGCGGCGGGCGCGTCTGCAGCGCGTCGGTGATGTTCCCTTCCGGACATTCCAGGTGGAAGGTCATCCGGGCCGTCTGGCCCAGCACCTCCTTGAGCCGGCTAGTATCCTCGAGCCCCGGCACCTGGACCAGGATGCGATCCTCGCCCTCGCGCTGGATCGTCGGTTCCGTCGTGCCGAGCGCGTTGAGCCGGCGCCCGAGGACGCTCAGGCTCTGCTCGACGGCGGAGCGGACCCGCGCCTCGATACCGTCATCGGTGAGGCTTAGGCGGATCTGCTCGCCCTCGCGCGCGATCGACACTTCCGAGACCGTGGCGCCCCCGAATAGCCCGCCCGGAATCGGCGCAGCCAGCGGGTTCAGCGCCGTCACCGCCCGGTCGCCGTCGGCCGCGTCGCGAAGGGTGAAGGAGACGGTTCGGTCGCGCGCGGCGAGGCTCCGATAGCCGATCCGCGCGTCGCGGAGCGTCTGGCGGACATCGCTCGTCAGCGTTTCGAGCCGGTCCTTGATCAGGCTGTCGCGCTCGACCTCGAGGAGGAGGTGCGCTCCGCCTCTCAGATCGAGGCCGAGGACGATCTGCCGGTTCGGGAGCCATGACGGCCAGTTGGCGACGCTGCTCGCCGGAAAGAGGTTCGGCAGGGCCGCGATCGCCCCGGCCAGGACGACGGCTAGAATCAGCGCGATTTTCCAGCGTTGGAAATAAAGCATGGAAGCGTGCCGGCCTCAGGAATTGGCGGGCGTGGTGACCGGCTCCGCCTTCGCCCGGACTTCGTAGACGAGGCTGCGGAGCGCACGCACCTTCACGCCTTCCGCGATCTGCACCTCGAGTTCGCTGTCGTCGACGACCTTCGTCACCTTTCCGACGAGCCCGCCGCCCGTCACGATGGTGTCGCCCCGCCTGATGGCCTTCAGCATCTCCTCGCGCCGGCGGACCTGCTGCCGCTGCGGGCGCAGGATCAGGAAGTACATGATGACGAAAATCAGGATGAACGGCAGAAGCGAGACGAGCAGATCGCCTCCGCCAGATCCGCCGAATCCCTGCGCGAAGGCCGGGGTTGCCCACATGATGGAGACTGATCCTTCTCAAGGCGCGGCCGGGGGGCCGCGAAATCGGCGCGGACTATAGCCGCCGGGCAAGCCAATGCAACGGCCGGCGCGCCGAACGGTCCGGCCGCCGCCATTTGCCCCATGCTGCCCGCATGCTATCCGGCCGCCTGCTTCGATGGGAGAGAATCTTGCAAACGAGCACTGCAGACCTGGCGCCGCTGCTCGGCCGCATAGCCGACGCGCTGGAGCGGCTGGCGCCGCCTCCGCCCCGCGACCCCGAGCTTTCCGCCGACGCCTTCGTCTGGCATCCCGTTCCGCCGCGCCTGGAACCCGTGCCGGAGGTGAACCGGGTCGCCCTCCCCCTCCTTCAGGGCATCGACCGCTCGCGCGATACGCTGCTGGAGAACACGCGGCGCTTCGCGCATGCGCTGCCGGCCAACAATGCGCTCCTCTGGGGCGCGCGCGGCATGGGCAAGAGCTCGCTGGTGAAGGCGGCGCATGCCACGGTGGCTGCCGAGCTTCCGCCGGACGCTCCGGCCCTGAAGCTCGTCGAGATCCATCGCGAGGACATCGAATCGCTCCCCGACCTGATGGCGATCCTGCGCGGCAGGCAGGAGCGCTTCATCCTCTTCTGCGACGATCTCTCGTTCGATGCCGACGACACGTCCTACAAGTCGCTGAAGGCGGCGCTCGAAGGCGGGCTCGAGGGCCGGCCCGGAAACGTGATCTTCTACGCGACGTCCAACCGCCGCCACCTGCTGCCGCGGGACATGATCGAAAACGAGCGCTCGACGGCGATCAACCCCTCCGAGGCCGTCCAGGAAAAGGTCTCGCTCTCGGACCGGTTCGGCCTGTGGCTCGGCTTCCACAATTGCAGCCAGGAGCAATATCTCGCGATGGTGCGCGGCTACGTCGCGCATTTCGGCATTCCGGCCGAGGAGGAGGAATGGCAGCCGCAGGCGCTCGAATGGGCGACGACCCGCGGCAGCCGCTCGGGCCGGGTCGCCTGGCAGTTCATCCAGGAACTGGCCGGCCGGAAGGGCATCCGGCTCGGCTGAACGCCTGGCCTCAGAGGTCCGAGAGCTGCGACACCGGATCGATCGGCGTCGCCCCCTTCCTCAGCTCGAAATGGAGCTGCGGCGTGGTCACGGAGCCGCTCATGCCGGAGAGCGCGATGATCTCGCCGCGGCGGACCGCCTCGCCCTTCTTCACCTTCAGCTCCTTGTTGTGAGCATAGGCGGTGACGTAGCCGTTCGAATGCCGGACGAGCACGAGCTTGCCGTAGCTCTTCAGCTCGTCGCCGGCATAGATCACCTCGCCGTCCTCGGCCGCCTTCACGCTGGTGCCCTCCGGCACAGCGAGGTTGATGCCCTCGTTCCGTTCGCCGTTCGGCCGCTTGCCGAAGCCCGCGATGATGCGGCCGCGCACCGGCCAGCGGAAACCGGGATTGGATGCCTCGGGCTGGGCCGCCGTCGCGGCCTGCGGCGAGGGCGCCTGCGGCGTGAGCGCCGCCTGCTGGGTGTGTGGCGCAGGCTGGAGCGGCTGCGAACCGGAGGCCTGCACGGGCGCCGGCGCCGGCGCGCCGATCCGCGGCTGCGCTTCGGCGGGTATCATGCGCGGGTCGGCGCTGGCGACCTGGACGCCGGCGGCCGAGCTTCCCGCCCGCGGGATGGCGAGCGTCTGTCCGACCTTCAGCGGCGCGCCCGAGAGACCGTTCGCGGCGCTGAGCTCGCTCACCGTGACGCCGTGCTGGCGCGCGATACCCCAGAGCGAATCGCCGGACTGGACCGTATAGGCGCCGGCCCCGGCCGATGCCGTCTGCGGCACCTGAAGCGCCCGCGCCTGCGCGGCGAGCGTCGTCGGCGGCGTGCCGCGCGGAACCGGCTCGCGCGGCGCAGCCTGGGCGGCCATATCGGTCGTGTGCGGCACCGGGGCGGGAGCAGGCGCCGGGGGCGCCGCGACCTGCTCCACCCGTCCGACGGGCTCAGGCAGTCCGCTGGCCGCGTAGGGCTTCGGCGGGGTATACGGCTTGGGTGCGGAGGCGACGGCTTGCTGCGGCGCCGGCGCGGCATAGGACGGCGCCGTCCCGCTCTGCCCGCCGTAGCCGCCGGCGGACGCGTAAGGCGTGCTCCCCTGGCCGCCTGCCGGCGGCGGCAGGTTCTGGCTGTAGACCGTGCCGGATGGCGCGGACGAATAGACCGGCCCGGCGCTCGGCGCGGCGTAGGCCGGCGGCGTGTAGGCGTCGGACTGCTGCGCCAGTATCTGCTGCTGGTTGGGGGTCGAGCCGGTGAAGATCGGCTCGCTGAGGCGAATCGCGTTCGCGCTGCAAGCCGCCCCGAGGCCGGAGAGCAGCGCGACGGCGCTCAGTCGGCCGAGAAGGCGAGCCCGCGCGGAACGGCTCGTTGCGGTCGGGAGATTGGACATCGGCGAGACTCACGCACCTGCTGATGCCCTGAGTACAAAACATTAAGGTTGAAAACGGGTTAAAGATTGTGCGCGATGCCGGTCTCCGGCGGCTGGAAGCGCGCCGGCCCGAGATCGCGCGTTTCCACCCTGTCGCCGCTGCGCTGGAACAGCGTCAGACGCTGCGGGCCTCCCGCCGGGCCGATCGGCGCGACCAGGATTCCGGTCTCGCTCAGCTGGCCGATGAGCTTGGTGGGAGCGCCGCCAAAGGCGACGTTGACGGCGATCCGGTCGAACGGAGCCTGCCGGGGCCAGCCGAGCATGCCGTCGGCGACGATCGCCGTCACGTTCGAGATGCGCAGGCGCAGCCAGCGCTCCTCCGCCGCCTTGACGAGCGTACGATAGCGTTCGATCGTCGTCACCCGGCGCGCGAGCCGCGACAGGATCGCGGCCTGGTAGCCTGACCCGGTGCCGATCTCGAGCACGGAATGGCGGTCGCCGACCTCGAGCGCAGAGACGACGGCCGCGACCACGGAGGGCGGGCTGATCGTCTGCCCGCAGGCGACCGGAATGCTCCGGTCGTCATAGGCCCGCTCACGATAGGTCTCGTCCACGAAGAATGCGCGCGGGATCGTCTCGATCGCCTTCAGGAGGCGCCGATCCGAGATGCCCATCCCCCTCAGCCCGAGGATGAGCGTCGCCATGCGGATGCGCTCCTCCTCGTCGGCGGAGGCTGTGTCGGGCGAAGTCATGCAGCGGAGAATGCGGGAGCCGGGCCGCCGACGCAATTCAAGAGAAGACGCCCGCGAGCTTCCCGAGCGCCGGCTCGTCGGTGAGATTGAGCGAAAGCGGCGTCACCGAGACCTGCCGGTTGGCGAGGGCGGCGAGGTCGGTCCCTTCCTCCGGATCCATCTTCGCGCGCTGGAAGCCGATCCAGTAATAGGGGTGCCCGCGGCCGTCGGCGCGCTTGTCCACCTTCAGCCAGTCCGGCACGCGCCGTCCCTGCCGGGTGACGACGACGCCGTTCACCTCCGAGGGCTCGCAGTTCGGGAAGTTGATGTTGTAGAGCACGTCGCCGCCGAAGCCCTGCGCGATGAGCGTGCTCAGGATCTCGGGCGCGTACGCCTCGGCGGTCTCCCACTTCGGGTCGCCGATGCTCTGGTAGCCATAGGCCTGCGACAGCGCCACCGACGGGATGCCGAGGAGCGTCCCCTCCATCGCGCCCGCGACCGTCCCCGAATAGGTCACGTCGTCGGCCATGTTCTGGCCGCGATTGACCCCGGAGATCACGAGGTCCGGCTTCTCCCCGATCACCACCTTGAGCGCCATGATGACGCAGTCGGTCGGGGTGCCGCGCACGGCATAGCGCTTCTCGCCGGCCTGGCGGAGCCGGACCGGATCGCTGATCGAGAGCGCATGCGCGACGCCCGACTGGTCGTATTCCGGCGCCACCACCCAGACATCGCCCGACAGGCGGCGCGCGATCCGCTCCGCCACTTCCAGGCCCGGCGCGTGGATGCCGTCATCGTTGGTGACGAGGATGCGCATCGTCAGCCGATCCGCTCCAGCCCGCCCATATAGGGCCTGAGGACGTCCGGCACCGTGATCGACCCGTCCTCGTTCTGGTAGGTCTCCATGACGGCGATGAGCGCACGGCCGACGGCGACGCCCGATCCGTTCAGCGTGTGGACGAGCCTTGGCTGCCTGCCGTCCGCGGGCCGGTAGCGCGCCTGCATGCGACGGGCCTGGAACTCGCCGCAGACGGAGCAGGACGAGATCTCGCGATAGGCCTTCTGGCCGGGCAGCCAGACCTCCAGGTCGTACGTCTTCTGTGCGGCGAAGCCCATGTCGCCGGTCGAGAGCACCATGGTCCGGAAGGCGAGGTCGAGCTGCTTCAGCACCTCCTCGGCGCAGGCCGTCATCCGCTCGTGCTCGGCGCGGCTCTCCTCCGGCCGCACGATCGACACGAGCTCGACCTTGTCGAACTGGTGCTGGCGCAGCATGCCCCGCGTGTCCCGCCCGGCGGAGCCCGCCTCCGAGCGGAAGCAGGGCGTGAGCGCGGTGACGCGGAAGGGAAGCGCCGAATCATCGAGGATCTGCTCGCGCACCAGGTTGGTGAGCGGCACTTCCGCGGTCGGGATGAGCCAGAAATCCTCCTTGAACGGCGCCCGCTCGAGCGTCCGCGCGACGAGCTCGTCGAGGTCGAGGCTTCCGCCCCTGAACGCGCAGAGATCGTCCTCGGCGGCATATCTCAGGGCGTCGTTCAGGAGTTCCGCCCGGGTGATCGTCCGGGTCGCCAGAAACTGGTCGTCGGCGAATTTCGGCAGCTGTGCCGTTCCGAACAGCGCCGCATCGCGCACGAGCACCGGCGGCTGGACCTCGAGATAGCCGTGTTCCCGGGTGTGGAGGTCGAGCATGAACTGGCCGAGCGCACGCTCCATCCGCGCAAGCGCGCCCTTGAGCACGACGAAGCGGGAGCCGGCGAGCCGCGCCGCGGCCTCGAAATCCATGAGGCCGAGGCGCTCGCCGAGCTCGAAATGCTCCCTGGCGAAGGGCGGCTCGCGGCGGTCGCCCCAGCGGCGGAGCTCGACATTGGCGCTCTCGTCAGGGCCGACCGGCACGTCGGGAAGCGGCATGTTCGGAAGCCCCGCAAGCCTGTCCTGCAGGGCCTTCTCCGCCGCCCTCTCCTCCTCCTCGCCGGAACGGATCGTCTCCTTCAGGCTCGCCACCTCGGCCATGAGCCTCGCCGCGCGGGCCTCGTCCTTCTGCGCCTTGGCCTGGCCGATTTCCTTCGAGGCGGCATTGCGGCGGCTCTGCGCGTCCTGAAGCCGCTGGATCACCGAGCGGCGCGTCTCGTCGAGCGCGATCAGCTCGGCCGCCGCCGCCGCCGCGCCGCGGCTTGCGAGCGCGCGATCGAGCTCGTCCGGATTCTCGCGAATCCACTTGATGTCCAGCATGGGAGGTGCGGCCCCCGGAATTTCAGGTGGCGGCGTCCGCTTCCTTGCGGGCGCTTGCGCGCCTGGCCTCGATCAAGCGGACCGCCTGGATGGAGAGTTCGTAGAGAAGGATGGTCGGCACGGCAAGGCTGACCTGACTGATCGGGTCGGGTGGCGTCAGGATGGCGGCGACGATGAAGGCGAACACGATGGCGTATTTCCGCTTCGCCTTCAGCGACTCGATCGTGACCACCCCCGCCCGCGCCAGGAGGGTCAGCACGACCGGGAGCTGGAACACCAGCCCGAAGGCGAAGATCAGCGTCATGATGAGGCTGAGATATTCGTTCACCTTCGGCAGGAGCTCGATCGAGGCCCTGCCCTCGCCGCCGGTCTGCTCCATCGACAGGAAGAAGGCGAGCGCGAGCGGCATGACGAGAAAATAGACGAGCGCCGCTCCCATCGCGAAGAGGATCGGGGTCGCGACCAGGAACGGCAGGAACGCCTGCCGCTCGTGCTTGTAGAGCCCCGGCGCGACGAACTTGTAGATCTGGTTCGCGATGACCGGGAAGGCGATGAAGAACGCCCCGAACAGCGCGAGCTTCAGCTGCGTGAAGAAATATTCCTGCGGCGCCGTGTAGATCAGCCTGACCTCGCGGCCGGGGCCCGCGGCCCGCTCGAACGGCACGACCAGGATGTTGAAGATCTGCTCGGCGAAGAAGAAGCAGACGATGAAGGCGATGAAGAGCGCAATCAGCGCGCGGATCAGGCGCTGCCGCAGCTCGATGAGATGATCGAGGAGCGGCGCCTTCGAGGCTTCGATGTCTTCCACGCTCATGCGGCGTCGCTTCCCGTCGCCGCGCGTGCCGGCTGGTCGCGCCGTGGCGCCTCCGGTTCCGAGGAAACGGGCTCCGCTGCGGCCTCCGCCCTCACCGAAGCCGCAGCGGTTTCCGCGCTCGCCGCCCCGGCGGTTTCGGCCGCGGCCGCGCCGGTCTTCGCCGGCGGCTCCTCACGCAGCATGTCCTTGGCGCTCCGGTCCACGTCGCGCAGCTTCTCGGTCCCGAGCGCAGCCGCGCTGGCGATCTCCTTGCGAAGATCCGCCAGGGGATTGAGCTTCGTGATCGACTCCACGCTCTGGCGCGCGTCCGCCAAGTCGGCCTCGCGCTCCGCCTCGCGCAAAGCGTCGTCGAACTGCCTGCGGAAGTCGTTCGCCGTCCTTCGAACCTGGCCCATGGTCTTGCCGAAGGCGCGCAGCATGCGCGGCAGGTCCTTCGGACCCACCACGACGACGGCGACCACGGCGATCACGAGGAGCTCGCTCCACCCGATGTCGAACATCGATCCGGTCCGCGGTTTCCCGCGTTCCCGTCAGCCGGCGTTGCTCTTCTTCTGGACCGGCTCGCCGACGATCGTGTCGCCGTGGCCGTGTTCGATCGTGCGCGTGTTGCCCTTGTCTTCCTGCTCGTCGTCGGCGAGGCCCTTCTTGAAGCTCTTGATGCCCTTCGCCATGTCGCTCATCAGGTCCGGAATCTTACCCCGGCCGAAGAGCAGGAGGACCACCACCAGAACGATGATCCAGTGCCAAATGCTGAGACTGCCCATTTCCGTCTCCAACTCCCACTTGCGCCCGTTCTAGTCCTCCCCACCGGCCGGCGCAACAAAACCGGGAGACGTCGTGCGATCAGGCGTCCGGGAACACCTTCACCTGCTGCGGTTCGACGCCGACCGCCACTTCCGATCCGACCGGAAAGCGCAGCCCGAAGCGTCCTCGCGCGGTGAGATAGCTATCGAGGCCCTCGACCGCCACCTCGATCTGATCGACCTCGCCCAGAAACCGGCGCGCGACCACCCGTCCTGCCCGTCCGCCGGACGCCTCTCCCGCCGCGGCGGCGATCCGGACGCCGTGCGGACGGATGGCCACGACGGCCCGCTCGCCTTCCGCGAGCCCGAGCGCCGGAAAGCGGCCGAGCGGGGTGTCGACCGCGCCGCCCCGGACTTCCGCGGGCACCTCGTTGAGCGAGCTGAAGAAGCGCGCGGCGAACAGGCTCGCCGGGGCCTCGTAGAGCTCCTCGGCCGTGCCGGTCTGCACGACGCGGCCCGCCCGCATCAGGACGATGCGGTCGCTCATGCGCATGGCCTCCTCCGGGTCGTGGGTGACGATGATCGCCGTCGCGCCGGTCTCCCGGAGCACGGCGAGCGTCTCCTCGCGCACGCTGTCGCGGAGCCTGGAGTCGAGGCCGGAGAACGGCTCGTCCATCAGGAGGATGCCCGGCCGCGGCACGACCGCGCGGGCGAGCGCCGCCCGCTGCTGCTCGCCGCCGGAAGCCTCGTGCGGATAGGCGCCGGCGAGCCGGTCGAGGCCGACGCGCCGGAGCGCCGCCAGCGCCTCCTCCTTCCGGGCCGCCCGATCGAGCGCCGTCAGCCCGAACATCACGTTCTCCAGGATCGTGAGGTGCGGGAAGAGTGCGTAGTCCTGGAACATCAGCCCGATCTGGCGCCGCTCGGGCGGCACGAAGATGCGCTCCGACGCGACCTCCCGCCCGTCGATGAGGACCCGCCCGGCACTCGGCACCTCCACGCCGGCGGCAAGGCGCAGGAGCGTCGTCTTGCCGCATCCGGAATGGCCGAGCAGGGAGACGACCTTGCCGGGGTCGACCTCGAGATCGACGCCATCGACGGCACGGTGCCCGCCATAGATGCGCGTCAATCCTTCGACCGTCAGGCGGGAGGCGATGGTCGCCGTCGCGCGCCGGCGGCGGCCGATCGAGGGGCTTGCTCTGTCGCTCATCCGGAAATCCCCGTGGACACTCTCAGCGCGGATGCGCCTCGCCGCCGTCGTCCGCCCCGAGATCGAGCGGATCCTCGTCTTCCGCAAGCGTCGCGCTGTCATCCGGTGTCGGCGCCGCCAGCCCGGGCGGCAGGATGCCCTCGAGCAGACCGGCTGCGCGGAGCTCCGCGAGCCCCGGCAGGTCGCCGATCGTCTCCAGGCCGAAATGATCGAGGAAGGCCGGCGTCGTCCCGAGCGTGACGGGGCGGCCCGGGCTCCGGCGGCGGCCCCGGAGGCGGACCCAGCCGGTCTCGAGCAGAACGTCCACCGTCCCGCTCGACGTGCTGACGCCCCGGATCTCCTCGATCTCCGCGCGCGTCACGGGCTGGTGGTAGGCGATGATGGCGAGCGTCTCGAGCGCGGCGCGCGAGAGCTTTCGCTCCTCGACCACATGATGCTGCAGGAGATGCGCCAGGTCGTCGGCGGTGCGGAACGCCCAGCGGTCCTCGATCCGGCGCAGGTTCACGCCGCGCCCGGCATAGGCGGCCTGGAGCTCGGCAAGGAGCGCGGGGAGGTCCGCATCCGCCGGCAGATGACGCGCGAGCTCGCGCTCCGGCACCGGCTCGGCCGACGCGAAGAGCAACGCCTCGAGAATGCGAAGGTGCAGCCGCTTCGTCTCGGAGGACAGGCTCCTGATGTTGCCGCCGACGCGTCCGGCGGAGCCCTCAGGCATTCCCGCCCCCGCTCCCGTCGGCTTCGGCCCGCTCGGCGCGGACCCGCAGGAAGAGCGGCGCGAACGGCACCGCCTGCGCGATCTCGACCCGCCCCTCCTTCGCCAGCTCGAGGCCGGCCGCGAGCGTGCTCGCGCGCGCGGTCGCCCGGAGGTCGGGACGGACCGCAAATTCGAGCAGGAAAGAGTCGAGCGCCTGCCAGTCCCGGCTCGTGCCGATCAGCCTCAGCAGCCGCTCGCGCGCATCCTGGAGCGTGAACACGGTCCGCCTGGGCAGCCGCACGAAGTTCGCAAGCTGTCGCTGCCGCTGCGCCGCATAGGCCTGCAGGAGCTCGTACTGCGTCGCCTGCCACCGCCACTGCCGGATCTCCGTCGGCCGCTCGGGCTCGCCGCGCGGGAATACCTCGCGCCCGAGCCGGTAGCGCGACACGAGCCGCGCGGCGGCATCGCGCATCGCCTCGAGCCGCCTCAGCCTGAAGGCCAGCGCGGCGGCAAGTTCCTCGCCCGAAGGTCCGTCGTCCGGCTCCGGGTCCTCCGGCAGGAGAAGCCGCGACTTCAGGAAGGCGAGCCACGCCGCCATCACCAGATAGTCCGCCGCCAGCTCGAGCTCGAGCCTCCGGCTCTCCGCGATGAAGGCGAGATATTGCTCGACGAGCGCGAGCACGGAGATCCGCGTCAGGTCGACCTTCTGCTCGCGTGCAAGCGTCAGGAGAAGGTCGAGCGGCCCCTCGTAGCCGTCGATGTCGACGATCAGCGCCGGGCGGTCCGGCTCCCCGGAATGGCGGTCGTCGGTCTGCCCGAACTCGCTCATGCCGCTTCGGCGCGGCCGAGGATCGCCGCAAGCCGCGCCTCGACGACGGCGCGGTCCACGCCCGGCGGCTTCACGAGCTGCGCCAGCGCCGCCTCGGTGCGCCTGAGGGCGTCGCCCGCGAGCTCGGGCACCGCCGCGGCGACCGCCTTCATCTCCTCCATCTCGCCATTGCAGTGGAGAACGAGGTCGCACCCCGCCGCCACGGCCCGCCGGGCACGCCCCGCCACCTGGCCCGAGAGCGCGCCCATCGAGATGTCGTCGGTCATCAGTGCCCCGTCGAAGCCGATCCTGCCGCGCACGATCTCCGCAATGACGCGCCGCGACAGCGTCGCCGGGTTGATCGGGTCGATCGCCGCGTAGACGACGTGGGCGGTCATCGCGAGCGGCATCTTCTTCGCCCAGATCCGGAACGGCACGAAATCCTGCCGCTCGAGCTCGGGCCGGCTCGCCTCGACGAGGGGCAGGCTCTTGTGGCTGTCGACCGCGGCGCGTCCATGTCCGGGCACGTGCTTCATCACCGGCAGCACGCCGGCGCTGAGGAGGCCGTCGGCCACCGCGCCGCCGAGCGTCGTCACCGTGTCGGGATCGGTGCCGTAGGCCCGGTCTCCGATCACCTCGTCGGCACCCTCGACGGGAATGTCGAGGACGGGCATGCAGTCGACGTTCACGCCGAGGGCCGCGAGATCGAGCCCGATCAGCTTGGCGCCGAGCCGCGCGGCCTCGACGCCGAGGACCGGATTGGCCGCGTAGACCTGCCCGTATGTCCGCGCCGGCGGATGCGCCCGCAGATGGGGCGGGCCGATCCGCTGGACCCGCCCGCCTTCCTGGTCGATCAGGATCGGAGCGGCCTCCCGCCCGAGCGCCCTTCGCACGCCGGCGCAGAGCGCCTTCACCTGGTTCGGACCCCGGATGTTGCGCGCGAACAGGATGACGCCCCAGGGCGCGGCGTCCGAGAGGAACGCCGCTTCGTCTTCGGTGAGCCTCGGGCCCGACAGGCCGCAGATGAAGGCCTTCATCGCCGCGCGACCGGTCGGTTCATCGCGTGACGAAGCAATTGCCGCCGGCCGCCTTGAGCTGCTCGCAAAGCTGGATCGCCTCGTCCCGGCTCGCCATCGGCCCGACCCTGACGCGGTAATAGGTGCCCTTGTCGGCGACGTCGGCCCGCTGGATGTCTGCCCTGTAGGAGCCGAGCACCGAGCCGTAGCGCGCCTTCAGCGCATCGAAGGAGGCCTGCGCCTGCTCGGCGCTGCGCTGCGAACTCACCTGGACGACATATCCGTCGGACGAGGACGCGGCCGCCGCAGCTTTGGCTGCGGCCGGCTTTGCGGCCTGGGTCGCGCCGGGATTCAGAAGATCGATCGGCCCGCTGCGCCCGCGGGTGGCGGCTTGCCCGACGCTTGCGACCTGGGTCGGACGCGTGGAGACGCGCGGGACTTCGCCCGGCCGCGGCCGGGGCACGGCACCAGCCTGCTCCTCCGTCCCCTCGGTCGCACCGCGGAGGTCCGCCGGCGCGGCCGTCGCGTTGCCGGCCGGCAGGGCTCCGGTCTCGGCTGGGGCGCCGGCGGTCGCCGGAGCCGCTCCCGTCGGGGCGGATCCGGCAACGCCTGCCGGAAGGGTCGCGGTGGGAGTTCCCGGCGCGCTCACATTCGAACCGGCCTTCGCCTGCTCCTCGGCGAGATTGACGTCGATCGTGCGCACCGGCATCGGCTGAAGCAGATTGCCGTTGTCGAGCGCCGCCACCTGCGTCCCCTCGATCGCCGGCGCGGCCGCGGCCTGCGTGGCGGCCGGCGAAGGCGCAGCGCTCTGCAGGATCGTCCCGTCCGGCTTCACGACGAAGGTGCGGACCTTGCGCGGCCCGATCGGATCGAAGGGCTCGGCGTCCGGCTGTTCGGGATCGAGCCCGGCGAGGCGCTCCTCGGACTTTCCGACCGTATCGTCCGCCTGGCTGGTCGGCGGAACGACCCGCGCGATCTCGCGCGGCTCCTCGACATTGTTGACGATCGTGTCTTCGGCCGGCTCCGGCCGGCCGGCCACGCGGTCGTAGACGGCCTGCCCGGGAGTCGAGGCCTGCTGCTGTTCGGCCGGTTTCTCCGGCTCGATCTTCACGGCCCCGGTCTCTGCCTTGATGATCGGCGGCGGCCCGGAGGGAGCCCTATCCGTGGCGCGCGGCCCGAGCTGGCTCGCGACGCCGGCGCCGATCACGACGAGGCCGAGCACGCCGGCCGCGACGAACAGGACCTTCCGCCGCCGCGACCGCGCCGGCGGCTCTCCGTAATCCGAATAGAATTCGTCGTCGGCCTCGGTCTCGAAATCCGGATCGTCGTCGCGATCGACCGCGAAGGCGAGCGGCCCGGTTCGCCCGGCGGCCGGCTCCGGAGCGAGATCGGCCGCCGTGTCCACGGCCGGTTCATTGGGATCTGCGAACGCAGAGCGGATGAGGTCGTCGGCCGCCTCCGGCAGCTCCGCCCGCCCCGACGGCCGGCCGATGCCGCCGCCGAGATCATCATGAATATCCGTGCGCACCGCCTCGACCGGCCAGGCCTCCTGGAGTGCCTGCTCGATCTGGTCCGACAGCGAATCGGAATGCTCGAACATCGGCCCGCGCAGTTCGGAGCGGGCATCGGAAGGCTCTGCCGCCGCGGCTGCGGCCAGGCCGGCGGGGCGCGCCGGCCCAACGGAGGGCTCGATCCGGTGCGGCCGGTCCTGGCCTGCGCGCTGCGGGCGCAGCTCGGCCGGATTGCCCGGCTGCAAACCCGCCGGACGCGGCGGCTGGGGCT
>NZ_SPKJ01000130.1 GCF_009866965.1 Propylenella binzhouense
CCCGCGCTCGACGGCTCCGGCCGCCGCGAGAGCGGCGCCGTGCTCGACGCCCTCTGCGGCCGCTTCGTGCCGCCGGGGCCCTCCGGCGCGCCGAGCCGCGGCCGCGCGGACTGCCTGCCGACGGGGCGGAACTTCTATTCCGTCGATGTGCGCGCCGTGCCGACCAAGGCGGCCTGGGAGATCGGGCGCCGCTCGGCGGAACTCCTTGCCGGGCGCTACTTCCAGGACGAGGGCGAATGGCCGAAGGCGATCGCCCTCACGGTCTGGGGCACCGCCAACATGCGGACCGGCGGCGACGACATCGCCCAGGCGCTCGCGCTTCTCGGCGTGCGGCCGGTCTGGGAGGCCGCCTCCGGCCGCGTCACCGGCATCGAGATCGTCCCGCTCTCGGAGCTCGGGCGGCCGCGGATCGACGTGACGCTCAGGATCTCGGGCTTCTTCCGCGATGCCTTCCCGGCGCAGATCGCGCTCTTCCACGAAGCGGTCGAGGCGGTCGCCGAGCGCGGCGAGCCGGCCGAGGCGAACCCCGTCGCCGCCCGGATCGCGGCCGATGCGGAGCGCCTCGCGGCCGCCGGCCTGCCCCGCGAGGAGGCGCGGCGGACCGCTTCCTACCGCGTCTTTGGCTCGAAGCCCGGCGCCTACGGGGCGGGGCTCCAGGCGCTCATCGACGAAGGCATCTGGAGCGGGCGGAACGATCTCGCCGCGGCCTTCCTGGAATGGTCGGCCTACGCCTATGGCGGCGGCGCGGAGGGGCGCGGCGCGCGCGACATGCTGGAGGCGCGGCTCGCCGCGGTCGACGCGATCGTCCAGAACCAGGACAATCGCGAGCACGACCTCCTCGATTCCGACGATTACTACCAGTTCGAGGGCGGGCTCGCGGCGAGCGTGGAGACGCTCCGCGGCGCGGCGCCGCGGATCTTCCACAACGATCATTCCCGGCCGGAGCGGCCGCTCGTGCGCGCGCTGGAGGAGGAGATCGCGCGCGTGGTGCGCGGCCGCGCGGCGAACCCGAAATGGATCGCGGGCGTCATGCGGCACGGCTACAAGGGCGCCTTCGAGATCGCCGCGACGGTCGATTATCTGTTCGCCTTCGCGGCTACCACCGACGCCGTGGGGCACCACCATTTCGACCAGCTCTACGACGCCTATATCGAGGACGAGGCGGTGCGCGGCTTCATTTCGCAGAACAATCCGCCGGCGCTGAGGGAGATCGCGGCGCGCTTCCGCGAGGCGATCGACCGTGGCCTGTGGGCGCCGCGCCGCAACAGCACGTATCGGGACCTGGCAGCGATCGCGGGGGAAGCGCCATGAAGACGGAAGACCTGTCCGAGGCGGAGGTCAACGCCAGGCACGCGGAGAAGATGCGCCGCAAGAAGGAGGCGCGCGACAAGATCATCGCCACGAAGACGATCGAGAAGGGCCTCCTCATCGTCCACACCGGCAAGGGCAAGGGCAAGTCGACCGCGGCGTTCGGGCTCGTCTTCCGCGCGCTCGGCAACGGCATGAAGGTCGCCGTCGTGCAGTTCGTGAAGGGCCGCTGGCAGACCGGGGAACGCGTCGCGCTGGAGAAGTTCGGGGATCAGGTCACGTTCGCTACCATGGGCGAGGGCTTCACCTGGGAGACGCAGGACCGCGCCCGCGACATCGCCGCCGCGAAGGCGGCCTGGGAGAAGGCGAGGGAATTCGTCATGGACGCCGAGCACGACCTCGTCGTCCTCGACGAGCTCAACATCGTGCTCCGGTACGAATATCTCGATCTCGGCGAGGTGCTGGAGGTCCTGAATGCCCGCCCGCGCATGAAGCACGTCGTGGTGACGGGCCGGAACGCCCGCGAGGAGCTCGTCGAGGCGGCCGACCTCGTCACCGAGATGGAGCAGGTGAAGCACCCGTTCCGCTCGGGCGTGAAGGCGCAGCGGGGGATCGAGTTCTAGCGAGGTAATGTGATCGCGTTTTGCTTTCGCCACTCATAGGTCCGTTCGGCCTTGAGATAGGCAAGCGCCTTCTGCGTGTCTTCGAGCGCTATTTCGGACAAGACCACGTTTTGGCGATCGACGGTGATCGAGAACTGAACCACCTTGCCGTCGACGAAAAGCCTTTCAAATCGTGCCGCTGTCATGTCTCCAAGACGTATGTTTTGCAGGTATTGGTTGGCGACGACGGATTGAAAGCGGCTTCTTGGTTCCCACGGCGCCTGTGCCGCGTTGGTGCCCGCGTCGATGGCCTTTGCCGTTTCAGCGGCTTGCAGCATCAATGGATCCGGCAGTGCCGCCACTTGCTCGCCATCCAGCTTCATGATCACCGGACTGCCGGGATGCTCGACAACGACCCTGGCGCCGGAGGCCTGCAGAGCCGATTCCTCGTCAGGGCGCGCCGGCCGCGTGATTTCCTGCCAATACGCAACGTCCCAAACGGCTTCCTGCTTTTCGGGATTGTAGCGTAACGACAGCGCTGCCGAACCTGTGACCGTCCACGGCCCGGCCTTCGTCTCATCCAGCTTGCGCAGATATTTGGAAGCCCGGAGCGCATAGGCGATGCCCTGTCCGTCGCGCTCGATCTCCCAGCCGCCGATCGCCTTGAGTTCGGCGCCCTGCGGACGCTTCGCTTCGAACTCTTGAGGTGGCTTCTGGTAAGCCTGTTTGGCCTCGGGCGACGCTTGGGCGGCAAAGAACTGAAACAAAGGGTTCATCTCAACGTCGCCGGCGCGAGAAGCGGTGGCGACGCCATCTTTGAACACCACGATGCGGGGCACCTCGGTGACCTGATACGTCTCGGCCAGCGTCCGCTCGACGTCGATGTTAACCGTGTAGAATTTTACTTGGCCCGCAAAAGCGGCAAACGCCATTTGTGGCGCCTCGATGGTCATCCTGTTGCACGGCGAGGGTGCGCAGGCATCGCTGCGGAACATGACGACCACCGGCTGCTTTCCCGACTCGGCAATCACCGCCTGCTCGAAATCGCCTCCAGCGACATCGTACATGGCGAGACCCTGGGCGAGAGCTCCCGGCAAACCCCAAACATAGAGAAGTGCTATAAGGAGCGATCGTCTCATTGGCGAAGGTCTCAGCGGCTGCACCGTCGATAGCATACTTCTGATGCGGATGCAGCGGCACGGTTAAAGGTGGGAGTTGGATGCCTGTCATGACCCCGCTCTGTCACCGACCAAATACTTGTTTTCATTCAAATTCCGAGCCGCGCCGATCTGCGTCCCGGACAACGGCGACGCAAGTGTTCATTGCCGTGATTGGTCGGGCGGCGGAGAGTATCCGGCGATCAGCCGCGCGCCTGCGCGATTGGAGCTGAAGCCATGATCGTCGACGGACCGGACATCGTTGTTCCGCCAGATAACCGAATACTCTACTTCGGCCGGGACCGGGATCGCTTCCGCTTTCTCTCGCATTTCCATCCGAGCCCGATCGTTATCGACGGCGAAGACTGGCCGACGGTGGAGCACTACTATCAGGCGCAGAAATCGGCCAACCCGGACTACAAGGCGGCGATCCGGGCAGCCATTCGTCCCGGCTTGGCCAAGCGCCTTGCGGCTCCGCCGTCGGCACCGCGCCGTATCTCCCAGAATTCATGGTTTCGCAAAAACGACCAGCAGCCGCGCCCCGACTGGCATGACGTGAAGCTCGACATCATGCGTCGCGCGGACCTCGCCAAGTTTACGCAGAACGCCGATTTGACAGTCCTGCTGCTGGCAACCGGCGACGCCGAACTGGTCGAGGATTCGCCGGACGAACCGTTCTGGGGCACGGGCCCCGACGGTGCCGGTTTCAACTGGGCGGGCCGGGTGGTGATGGAGGTACGTGCGCGATTGCGCGGCAATGGCCCGCTGCAACGAGGGTGACCGCCCAATTGTGCGGGCTTGCGCGCAATCCTGTTTCGGCTCACCTTGCCCGCAAAGATTGAGGGCGACGCCTGTTGCTTCGCTCTCCAGCTTTATCGATGATATCTTTGCCGAGTTGCGGACCTGGAAATGGCCACACGGGTCGCCCGCCGCATTGAAGGCTGCATTCGCGGCGCGAGGAGTGGCAACGACCGTCCGCCAGGTGCTTCGCCAAGTGTTTGGCAAAGGCCGCGCGTGCCTGCTGCAGCCATCGTCGTGGCGGTCGCGCTGGCGGGAAATGCCGGAATTCTTGCCGGCCCGACACGCGCCGACCCGCCGCCGGCAGTACCGCAACCGCCCGGCCACGCGCGGCCGCCCGCTTGGCGATTTTGGGAGTCGCCGACGGCAGGTGGGCCGGCTGTGATACCGCGCATAAGCTATGTTGGCGCGATCGATCGCGGCTTCGGCATGTCCGTGGAATGCCGCGGCAGCGGCCCGTCGATCTATATTTCGATCGACAATCCGGATGCAGCTTTGCGTCAGCTTCGCTTCGACGTGCCGATCCCGGTCGTCTTTCGCGCCGCAGGCGGAGGGTCACTGGCCACCGCGAACGGCAGTGCCCGGGTGACCGCGACTCTCACCACGGGCTACATGGCCACGACCAATCGTATCGCCATCGGCATTGGTCTCGCCGACGCGGCGCGCGCAATCAGCCTGATCGAGAGCAACGCCGGACCCTCTGCCACGCTTCTCGCCGTCGAAGTCGCGGGAGCGGCCGGGACTTTCGATTTGACGGGTGCACGCGATAGTTTCGCGGCCCTCAGACGTGCCTGTGAGTCGAGGAAGTTGTAATGATAGCGTGGCTATCGTCTACGCTGTCATGATGAGCGCCATATAGCAGCCACGACCTGGCGCAGGCCGGTCATTGGCCGCGTCCCGCCTGGGTGGCGAAGCGGCGCGCCTCCTCGCCCGCCCGGAACAGCGCCTTCGCCTTCGCGACGCATTCCGCCTGCTCGGAAGCGGGATTGGAATCGGCGACGATGCCGGCGCCGGCCTGGACGTACATGCGGCCGTCCTTCACGACGGCCGTGCGCAGCACGATGCAGGTGTCCATCTCGCCGTCGCAGGAGAAGTAGCCGACGCAGCCGGCATAGATGCCGCGCTTCTCCTTCTCGAGCTCGTCGATGATCTCCATCGCCCGGATCTTCGGGGCGCCGGAGACGGTGCCGGCCGGAAAGCCCGCGACGAGGGCGTCGAGCGCATCGCAACCCTCGCGCAGCCTTCCGACCACGTTCGAGACAATGTGCATGACCTGGCTGTAGTGCTCCAGGAAGAACTGGTCGGTGACCTTCACGGTCCCGAGCGTCGCGACGCGGCCGACATCGTTGCGGCCGAGATCGAGGAGCATCAGGTGCTCCGCGCGCTCCTTCGGATCCGCCAGCAGCTCCTCGCCGAGACGCTGATCCTCCTCCGGCGTTGGGCCGCGCGGGCGCGTTCCCGCGATCGGCCGGATCGTGACCTCGCCCTCCCGCACGCGCACCAGGATCTCCGGCGACGAGCCCACCACGGCGAAATCGCCAAAATCCAGGAAATAGAGGAACGGCGCCGGGTTCGTCCGCCGGAGCGCGCGGTAGAGCGAAAAGGGCGGCAGCGGAAACGGCGCCTCGAAGCGCTGCGACAGCACGACCTGGAAGATGTCGCCGGCCGCGATGTAGTCCTTCGCGCGCCCCACCATCGCGCGATATTCGTCCGGCGTGGTGTTGGAGACTATCTCGGCCGCAAGCGACACGTCCGCGGTCTCCGCGCTCCGCTCCAGCGGCCGGTCGAGCGCGTCGATCGTCTCGCTCAGCCGGTCGACGGCGCGGTCGTAGGCGTCCCGTGCGGAGACGCCGGCGCGCGGCCGGACCGGAGTGACGATCGTCATCTCGTCCTTCACGGAATCGAAGACCGCGACGATCTGCGGGCGGATGAAGATGGAATCGGCGACGCCGATCCCGCCGGGATTGGGCTCCGGCAGGCGCTCCATCAGCCGCACCGCGTCATAGGCGAGATAGCCGAACACGCCGGCGGCCATGGGCGGCAGGCCGCGCGGGATCTCGATCCGGCTCTCCGCGAGCAGGCGCCTCAGCGCGGCGAGCGTGTCCTCCGGACAGGGCTCGTAGCGCGCGAGGTTCGGCAGCCGGGCGATCTCGGCCCGCGCGCCCTCGGCGCGGAACACCAGATCGGGGTTGAGCCCGATCATGGAATAGCGGCCGCGGACCGCGCCGCCCTCCACCGATTCCAGCAGGAAGGCGTTGCCGCGCCCGGCGGCGAGGCGGAGATAGGCGGAGACGGGCGTCTCGAGATCGGCCACGAGCCGGGTCCAGACGAGCTGCGGCTCCCCTGCGAGATAGCGCGCCGCAAAGGCCTCGAACGCGGGCTCGATCAGCATCACTGGCTCCGGTTTTCGCCGGTGACCTGCGCGTAGACGGTGTTGTTCACCCGCACCGGCCGCCCCTGCATGATGTGCGCGGCATAGGCCTGGAGGAGATCGCTCTCCAGCGCGTTCGCGAGGTTGGTCCGCAGCGTCTGGGCGCTCTCCGATTCCGCAAAGAAGGCGGGTGCGGAGACGCCGTCGACCCGCAGCAGGATGCGCGCCGGCGGCGTGTCCGATTCCGCGTTGACGACATGGCCCTCGGGGCCGGCGAAACCCTGCGCGAGCGCGTTCCGGCTGAGGCCCTCCTTCGGCTCGCTGCGGGTCGCGCCCTCGATCCGCTGCACCGGCCTGCCGATCTCCGCCGCCAGGGTCTCCAGGCTCTCGCCGGCCTTCAGCCGGTCGAACAATGCGGCGGCCCGCGCGCTCACGCGGCGCTCGATCTCGTCCTTGCGCCAGGCCGCGGCGACCGCGTCACGCACCTCGTCGAGCGTCCGCTCCCGTTCCGGGATGACGTCGAGAACGACGTAGAAGACGTAGGAATCGTCCCCGGTCCGGATCGGGTCGGTCTCGATCTCCGGATCGGTCTCGAAGGCCTGGGTGAGCAGCGCGCCGCCACCGGGGAGGTCCGCCACCTCCGTCCCGTCCGGCGCCTCGCCGGTCCGGTCCACGCTCTCGATCACCCGGTAGGGGAGGGAAAGCTTCTGCGCCGCCTCCTGCAGGGTGGCGCCGCCTGCACGCTCGTCCTCGACCCGGTCGTAGAGGTCGGCGACGCGGTCCGCCGCCGCATGCTCCGCGAGCTCGGTCCGGATCCGGTCGGAGACTTCCTCGAGCGGCGTGACCGAGCCGGGCTGGATCTCCGTCACGCGCACCAGCGCGGGGCCGAGCGGTGCGTCGACCACGGGGACCACCGTGCCCTGCGCCGCCGCGAACGCAGCGTCGGCGACCTTGCGGTCGACGATCTCCGCCTTGGACTTCAATCCGAGGTCGACGTCCGATTCGGTCAGCCCGCGCTCCTGCGCGAGCGCGAGGAAGTCCTTTCCCGACTGGGCCGCCTGCTCCGCCGCCTCGCGGCTGTCGTAGCGGATCTGCTCGACGCGCCGGCGCTCCGGACGGCTGAATTCCTGCTTCCGTCGTTCGTATTCGGTCGCGACGTCGGCGTCCGGCACGGAGGCGGGGTCGGCGATCGCCTTCGGGTCGAGCGCGATCGTGCCGATCTTCCGGTATTCCGGAGCCTTGAACTCGTCCTTGTGCGCTTGGAAATAGCTGTCGAGCGCAGCCTGGTCCGGCTGCCCCGGATCCTCGACCGCGGCGGCATCGACAATGAGGGTCGAGAAGGTCCGCGTCTCGTTCTGATAGCGGTAGAACGCTTCGACGAGCGGATCGGGCGCCGAGATGCCGCTTCCGATCGAGACCAGGATCTGGTTGCGGAGCGCGCGCTGGCGGACGTCGCGGACATAGTCGTCCTCCGGCAGCCCGGCATTCCGGAGGAGGGCCTGGAAGCGGGCGCGGTCGAAGCGGCCCCCGGCACCCTGGAAGCTTGGATCCTGTTGGATCTCGCGCGCGACTTCCAGGTCGGAGATTCCGAGCCCGTAATCCTGGGCCTGGTCGTCGAGCGCGGCCTGCGTGACGAGTTCGCCGAGCACCTGCTGCGGGATGCCGAACATGCGCGCCTGCTCGAGCGTGAGGGTGGTGCCGGCCTGGCGGCCGAGAAGGTCGATCCGCCGGCCGAGGGCGCGCTGGAATTCCTGGGCGCTGATCTCCGCGTCGCCGACGCGCGCCAGCTGTCCGGTGCCATAGCCGAAGAACTGGCCGGAAATGCCCCAGATCCCGAAGCTCACGATCAGGAGCGCGAGCAGAACCTTGGCCACCCAGCCGCTGGCTGCTTGACGCATTTGATCGAGCATGGAACACCCTCGTCCCGATAGAAAAAGGCCGGGCAGACCCGGCCCGGCGGACGGACCTTAGTGGCACGGCGTCCCGATGCCAAGGTGGCGCGGGCCGGTCACGTCCGCCGCCGCCGACCGGGGCTCATGGACGCATGCGGAAGCTGATTGCCGGCAACTGGAAGATGAACGGACTCGCCGCGGACATCGCCGAGGCGCGCGCGGTCGCGGAGGGCCTGGCCGCCGCCGGCGGCGATGCGGACGTCATGATCTGCCCGCCGGCAACGCTGATCGCGCAGCTCGCCTGGGCATTGAAGGACGGCGCGGTCGCGGTGGGCGGGCAGGACTGCCATGCCGAGGCCGCGGGCGCCCATACCGGCGACGTCTCCGCGGAGATGCTGGCCGACGCGGGTGCCGTCGCCGTGATCGTCGGCCATTCGGAGCGCCGGACCGACCACGGTGAGACCGACGCGCTGGTCCGCGGCAAGGCGGCCGCGGCGCATCGGGCCGGGCTCGGCGCGATCGTCTGCGTCGGCGAGACGGAGGCGGAGCGGCTTTCGGGCAGGGCGGAGGAGGTCGTCGCGCGGCAGCTCCAGGGCTCTGTGCCGGACGGGGATCCCGCACGGATCGTGATCGCCTACGAACCCGTCTGGGCGATCGGCACCGGCCGGACCCCGACCGGGGATGACATCGCGGCCATGCACGCCCATATCCACCGCGCGCTCCGGGCGCGGTTCGGAGTGGCCGCCGATTCCGTCCGGATTCTCTATGGCGGCTCGATGAAGCCGGCGAATGCCGCCGAGATCCTCGCGATCCCGCATGTGGGCGGCGGCCTCGTCGGCGGCGCGAGTCTCAAGGCCAAGGACTTCCTGGCGATCATCGCGGCCGCGGCCCCGCTTTGAGCCTTCAATGCACGGCGCGCCTCGTGTAGAAGCCGCGGCCGAGGAAGAGGTTTATGCAGACAGTTCTCATCGTGATCCACCTTATGGTGGTGCTGGCCATGATCGGCCTGGTGCTGCTGCAGCGCTCCGAAGGCGGCGCGCTCGGCATCGGCGGATCGGGCAATTTCCTGTCGGGGCGGAGCGCGGGCAACCTTCTGACCCGCTCCACCGGCATCCTGGCCGCGGTCTTCTTCGCGACCTCGATCGGGCTCACGCTGCTGGCCCGGCTGGAATCCCGCCCCGCCGACATTCTCGACCAGCTTCCGGCGAGCACGGCTCCGTCCGCGCCGGCCGGCGGGACGACGCAGACGCCGGGTAGCGGACCGGGCATTCTGGAGCAGCTCCAGAGCGTCGGGCGCGAGCCGTCGGCGCCCGCGGCGCCGCAGCCGCCGGCCCCCTCCGGCGCCGCTCCGGCTCCGAGCGCTCCGGCGGCA
>NZ_SPKJ01000131.1 GCF_009866965.1 Propylenella binzhouense
CGGCGTGGTCGCGCTGTCCGCCGCGCCGCCCGCCGCGCCGCCCGACATGCCGCCGGTGCTCGGGCTGGTCGCGTTCATGCCGCCGGACTCGGCGCCACCGGCCGGCGGCGTCGTCGCCTGGGCGACCTGGAAGGATTGAAGCTGCGCCGGCTCGGCGGCCAGCGCGCCGGTGGCGAGCAGGCAGGCTATTGCGGTGCCGGCCAGAAGCTTGGTGCTCATCTATCAATCTCCCGCTTTGTTACCTGCATTCTCGAGCGAAACCTGAGTTTCGAAGCTGCCGCGACGGCAACCTTGGCGCGTCTCGGCCGCTTTGACCGGATAAGAGCCGGCAAAGCGGTCCGTTCCCCTGGCCTGTTCACGAATCGTGAAGGATTGTTTCAGGCGCAGCGCGATGGCGCGGATCGCGCCCGACGGAACGGGGCGCGGCGGCGCCCGTTCCCCCGCAGGAAAGGAGCGGCCCATGGACCTGCGCGGTACGACTGCGGAATGGCCGGGCGAGCTGATCCGGCTCGCGCCCGGGGAAGCGATCCCCAACAGCCCTCTTCCGGTCCTCTATTATCCCGGTGGGCTCGCGCCGGACCTGCGGACGCCGAGCGCCTGCCAGGCGCTCTTCGCGCGGAACGGCTGGGGCGGCGCCTGGCTCGACGGCATATTCGACTACTGGCATTTCCACGTGGCCGGCCACGAGGTGCTCGGCTGCGTTGCGGGAGCCGCGCGGGTCGGGCTTGGCGGGGAAGATGGCGTCGCGCTCGAATTCTCGGCCGGCGACGTGCTTGTCCTGCCGGCCGGAACGGGCCACAGGCGGCTTGGCGAGCCGACCGAGAATTTCGCCGTGATCGGCGCCTATCCGCCCGGGCAGAACGGCACGATCACGCGGCCGCACGAGATCGACCGGGCGACGGCAGAGGCCGCGATCGCGAAGCTCGCGCTGCCGCCGGCCGATCCGCTCGCCGGGCCGGAAGGGTCGCTGCTTCCGGCATGGAAGGGCGCGTAAGCCTAAGCTTCCACCTCCGTCGGGTGCGCCAGATCGGATATTGACGTTTCCGCCCGCAGGCTCTTGTCAGGACGGATGGCGAGCGAGGCTGAGCGGGCGGTCGAGACCGTCTTCCGAATCGAGCGGGCGAGGCTGATCGGGGGCCTCGCGCGCGTCGTCCGGGACGTCGACCGGGCCGAGGAACTCGCCCAGGACGCGCTCGTCGCCGCGCTCAGCGAATGGCCGAACTCGGGTGTCCCGCGGAATCCCGGCGCCTGGCTGATGGCCGCGGCGAAACGGCGTGCGATCGACGGCTTCCGGCACGAGAGGATGCGCGCCGCGAAGCATGCCGAGATCAGCCGCGAGCTCGAGGAGGAGAGCACGGCGTCGATCGAGGCCGTCGAGGCCGCGCTCGACGACGATCTCGGCGACGAACTGCTCGGCCTGATCTTCGCAGCCTGCCATCCGGTCCTCTCCCGCGAGGCACGCGCCGCGCTGACGCTCCGGCTGATCGGCGGCCTGACGACGGAGGAGATCGCGCGGGCCTTCCTGTCCAACGAGGCGACGATCGCCCAGCGCATCGTGCGGGCGAAGAAGGCGCTGCGGAGCGCGGGTCTCGCCTTCGAGGTGCCGCGCGGCAAAGAGCGCGACGCGCGCCTCGCCTCGGTGCTGGAGGTCGTCTACCTGATCTTCAACGAGGGCTATGCCGCGACGGCGGGGGAGGATCTCGTTCGCCCCGCCCTCTGCGCGGAGGCGCAGCGGCTCGGGCGCATCCTGGCCGGACTGATGCCGGAGGAATCGGAGGTATTCGGCCTTCTCGCCCTGCTCGAGCTCCAGGCCTCCCGGCTCGCCGCGAGGACCGCGCCGGACGGCTCGCTCGTTCCCATCACCGAGCAGAACCGCGCCCGCTGGGACCGGCTGCTGATCCGCCGCGGCTTCGCGGCGCTGGAACGGGCGGCGGCACTCCGGGGTGCGGATCGTCCCTATGCGCTGCAGGCCGCGCTCGCCGCCTGCCATGCCGGTGCGCGCAATCCGGAGGAGACGGACTGGAAGGCGATCGCCGCGCTCTACGACCGGCTGCGCCTGGCGATGCCCTCGCCGGTCGTCGATCTCAACCGGGCGGTGGCCCACAGCATGGCGTTCGGACCGGCGAAGGGGCTCGCGCTCCTTGCCGAGATCGAGCATGTCGCGGCCCTGAGCGACTATGCTCCGCTGCCGGCGGCGAAGGGGGACTTCCTGTTCCGGGCCGGCCGGCTTGCCGAGGCGGGCGAGGCGTTCCGGCGGGCTGCCGCCCTCACGCGCAACGCACGCGAGAAGGCCTTCCTGCTCGGACGGGCGGCTGCGTGCGACGTCTGAACCCCGTCCGGAACACGAAATTGCCGCCTCGGCTTGACCGGGACAGCCTCCGGGTGCAGGTAGCCCGCATTCCCGCTATCTGGCGCAGGTCATCGCTCATTCCTCCGGCGTCGCGACGCTCCTCGTAGCGGAACCCGTCCCAGGAGCGAGGATTCCGAAGTGACCGATCTGCCCGCCGAGGCGAGGATTGCAAGGGTGGAGGCAGGCGGCGCGGGAGGAGAGGCGCAGGAGCGGGTTCTGAAGCTCCCCATGCTCTGCGTCGTCGCCTTCTCGATCGGCGTCGTAGCGGCGGTCGGCGCCGTGATCTTCCGCTACATGATCAGCTTCGTCCACAACCTCTTCTTCAACGGCACGATCGGCTTCTTCTACGACGCCAACCAGTTCGAGGCGGCGAGCCCGTACGGGCCGCTGGTGATCCTGGCGCCCGTGATCGGCGGGCTGATCGTGGTGTTCCTCGTCCAGACCTTCGCGCCGGAGGCGAAGGGGCACGGCGTCCCGGAGGTGATGTACGCGGTCTACCACAAGAACGGTGACGTCCGCGGCGTCGTCGCGGTGGTGAAGTCGATCGCGTCCGCGATCTCGATCGGGAGCGGCGCCTCGGTCGGGCGGGAGGGCCCCATCATCCAGATCGGCTCCTCGTTCGGCTCCACGATCGCGCGGGCGCTGCGGCTGCCCCGGTGGCAGAAGATCAATCTCCTCGCCGCCGGTGCCGGGGCCGGAATCGCGGCGACCTTCAACACGCCGCTCGGCGGGGTGCTGTTCGCGGTCGAGCTCCTGCTGCCGGAGGTGAGCGGAAGGACGTTCCTTCCGGTGGTCGTGGCGACCGCGACCGCGACCTATCTCGGCCGCATCGCCTTGGGCCTCGACCCGGCCTTCTTCGTGCCGCTCTCGGCGGTCGATCCGCAGCACGCCATCGATCTCGCGCAGCTCGTGGGCTTCGCGCTGCTCGGCCTCCTGGCCGGGGTGGCGTCCTGGGCCTTCGTGCGGGTGCTCGCCTTCTGCGAGGATGTCTTCCCGAAGCTGCCGGGCAACGCCTACACCCAGAACATCGTCGGGATGCTCGCCATCGGCCTGATGAGCTACGCCTTCCTGCTCGCGACCGGGCACTACCACGTGGCGGGCGTCGGCTACGCCACCATCCAGTCGATCGTGAGCGGGGACAGCTACGGGGTCGGCCTCCTCCTCGTCCTGCTCGCGGGCAAGGTGCTGGCGACGAGCATCAGCCTCGGGGCGGGCGCCTCGGGCGGCGTGTTCTCGCCCTCGCTCTTCATCGGGGCCACGCTCGGCGGCGCCGTCGGAGCCCTCGGAGCGTATCTGCTGCCCGGCCACGGCTTCTCCGCCGCCGAGTTCGCGGTCGTCGGAATGGGCGCGCTCGTGGGCGGCGCGACCGGCGCTTCGATGACCGCGATCGTGATGATCTTCGAGATGACGCGCGACTACAACGTCATCGTCCCGCTCGTTCTGGCGGTGGCGCTCGCGGTCGGCGTCCGCCGCTGGCTGGTGACCGAGAACATCTACACGATCAAGCTGCGGGGACGCGGCCGCCCCATCCCGACGATCCGCCACACCAACATGTATCTGGTGCAGCAGGCGCAGGACCTCATGAGCCGCAATTTCCTGGTTCTGCCCGCCGAAACGAAGGTGGCGGATGCGCTCACGGCGATCGCGGGATCGCCGGGGACGCATCTCGTCGTGACGGAGGAGGGGCGGATCGTCGGCTTCGTCAGGTTCGGATCGGTGCCCTACGCGCCTTCCGCCGTCGCGGAGCAGACGCTCGCGGACCTGATTTCGGACGATTTCGTCATTGCGCCGGAGACGAGCATCCTCAATACGATCATCGCGCGCATGAGCCGACGCCAGCGCAGCTTCGCCATCGTCGTGCGCTCGGCCGGGGCCGTTCCGCGGCCGGAGGACGTGGTCGGGGTCATCGATGCGCCGGAGATTGCGGGAGCGGTCATCCGGAACCACTATGCGTGAGCGCCGGCCGCGACCTTCGGCGCGCCTGCGGCTTTGGACAGCCGCTTCCCGAAACTGCTAGCTTATCGACCGGAAACGGAGCCGAGCGACGATGGCGACGGCCTTGCATGCCGAGCGGAACGAGGGCGGGATCGCGACGGCGATCGGCATCCTCGCGCAGCGTTTCGGCGATCGGCTGAGCCGGTCGGAGGCGCTGCGGCGCCAGCACGCGCACACCACGACCTGGATCCCGAACGAGCCGGCCGATGCCGTCCTCTTCGCGGAATCGACCGAGGAGGTCGGCGAGGCGGTGCGGATCTGCGCGGCACATTCCGTGCCGGTCATCGCTTATGGCGCGGGCTCCTCGCTCGAGGGCCATCTCAACGCGCCCTTTGGCGGCCTCAGCATCGATCTCTCCCGGATGAACCGGGTGATCGCTGTCCATCCCGAGGACCTCGACTGCGTCGTGCAGGCGGGCATCACGCGCAAAGAGCTCAACCAGCAGATCCGGGCGACCGGCCTGTTCTTCCCGATCGATCCGGGCGCCGATGCGAGCCTCGGCGGGATGGCGGCGACGCGGGCCTCCGGCACCAATGCCGTCCGCTACGGCACGATGAAGGACAATGTCGTGAACGTCACCGCCGTGATGGCGGACGGGACGGTGATCCGCACGGCGCAGCGCGCCAAGAAGACATCGGCGGGCTACGATCTGACACGCCTCCTCGTCGGCTCGGAAGGCACGCTCGGCATCATGACGGAGCTGACCTTGCGGCTCCACGGCATCCCGCCGGCGATCTCGGCCGCCATCTGCAGCTTCCCGACCGTGGAGGCGGCCTGCAACGCGGTCATCGCGACGATCCAGTACGGCCTCCCGGTGGCGCGGATCGAGCTTCTCGACGAGCTGCAGGTGCGTGCCTCGAACACCTATTCCGGTCTCGACCTCCCCGAGACGCCGACGCTCCTCCTCGAGTTCCACGGCACCGAATCGGGCGTCGCCGAGCAGGTCGGGACCTTCGGGGAGATCGCCGCCGAGCATGGCGGCGGCAATTTCCGCTGGGCCACCCGGGAGGAGGAGAGGGCGCGGCTCTGGCAGGCGCGCCACGACGCCTACTGGGCGGTGCGGACGCTGCGGCCGGGCGGCAGCGTGCTCGCGACCGACGTATGCGTGCCGATCTCCCGCCTTGCCGAGGCGGTCGCCGGGGCGAAGGCCGAATGCGAGCGGCTCGGCTTGATCGCGCCCATCGTCGGCCATGTCGGCGACGGCAATTTTCACCTCTCCGTGCTCGTCGACACCGAGGATCCCGTCGAGTTCAGGGCGGTGGAATCGCTGCTCGGCTGGCTTGCCGAGCGCGCCATCGCGCTGGACGGCACGTGCACCGGCGAGCACGGCGTCGGGCAGGGCAAGATGAAGTATCTCGAGCGCGAGCTCGGCCCGGCCCTCGCCGTCATGCGGTCGATCAAGATGGCGCTCGATCCGCAGAACATCATGAATCCCGGGAAGATCGTCCGGCTCTGACGCGACACGGAGGGGAGCGCTGAACAGGCTCTATATCGGGCTCGGTGTCTTCATCATCGCCGTGCTCTTCACGGCGCTGATCGGCCCGTTCCTCGTCGACTGGACCGCCTACCGCCGCACCTTCGAGCAGCAGGTATCGGCGCTGCTCGGCCAGCCCGTGGAGGTCGCCGGGAAGGCGGACCTGCGCCTCCTCCCCACCCCGGTCGTGAACTTCACCGATGTCCGGATCGGCGATCCCGAGGCACCGATCGTCACGATGGAGCGCTTTCACGCCGAGATCGAGCTCGCGGCGCTCCTGCGCGGCGAGTTCACGATCCTGCAGATGCGGATCGAACGGCCGGAGTTCCGTTTCGACCTGGCGCATCTCTCCGATACGGAGACCGAGACTGTTCCGGGCCGCGAAACAGTGGACCCGTCCCGGATCTCGCTCTCCGACGTGGAGGTCGTGAACGGTGCCGTCGATCTCTACGACAGCCGGACCGGCCGCTCCTGGCGCTTCGATTCCCTCAACGGCGTGCTGCAGGCTCAGTCGCTCGGCGGGCCGGGCCGGCTCGATGCCGGCGTTGTCTTCGACGGCCAGCCCTTCACGTTCCGGGCGGCGGTCGGCCGCAAGGCGGGATCGAGCATTCCGCTCTCCGTCAGCGTGACGCCGGCGCACCATCCGGTGGGCGTGGCGCTCAACGGCATTCTCACCACCGAACCGGGCGAGCTGCCGGTCTATGCCGGGACCCTCGAGGTCGCCGGCGTGCCGGTGGAGGATGCGCCGTCGCCGCTCTCGGCCCTCCGCCTCGATTCGAAATTCGAGCTCACTCCGGAGACGCTCTCCCTCACCGAGATGCAGCTCGCCTACGGTCCGGCCGACCGGCCCGTCATGATGACCGGAGGCGCTGCGGTCGAACTCGGGGCAGCGCCGAGCTTCGACGTCTCCCTTGAGGCGCGACAGATCGATGTCGACCGTGCGCTCGCCGGCAGTCCGGGCGAGACGGTGGCGATCGCGCGCGCCCTCGACGAACTCGCGCAGCTTGCCGGCAGGATCCCGGCATCGCCGGTCCCGGGCAAGCTCCATCTCGACGTCAAGGGCATGATCGTCGGCGGCGGCGTCATCCAGGCCGTCGGCGCGGATTTCGCGACCGCGCCGGGCGGCTGGAAGGTGGAGATCCTTTCCGCGCTCCTTCCCGGCGAGACGCGGATCGACGTCTCCGGCGACCTCGCCATCGGAGCCGAGCCGAGCTTCCGCGGCCACGGCAAGGTCGCCTCGCGGCGTCCGCAGGCCTTCGCTGCCTGGTGGCGGGGCGGCAGCGGCGGGGCGGGCGTGCTCGACGGCTTCAGCGTCGAGGCCGACATCGCGCTCGAGCCTTTCGCGCAGAAGGCGACCTCGATCGTCGCCGCCTTCGGCGGCGGCACCGTCCGCGGCTCCGCCTCGCTGCGCGCCTTCCAGCGATCCGACGAGGTCTTCGTCGCGGTCGATCTCAGCGCCGACCGGCTGGACCTCGACAGGGGCCGCGCCATCGCCGCACTCTTCGCGGGCGACGCCCTGACGCGCGGATCGATCGACCAGCTGTTCCTGAATCTCAGGGCGAACGAGGTGACGAGCGGCGGCATCCGGGCGCAGTCGGTGGCGATCGATGCCTCCGTCGAGGCCGGCGGGCTGGAGCTCCGGCGGCTCTCGATCCAGGACCTTGCCGGTGCGAGCGTCACCGCCCGCGGACGTCTCGACGATCCGTTCGGGACGCCTGCGGGCCGGCTCGACGCCAGCGTCAAGGCGGCAAGCCTCGCCGGCGCCGTCCAATTCGTCCGCGATCTCGTGCCGTCGAGCGCCCTCGTGGAGCGTTTCGCCGCCGTCGCTCCTGCGCTTACGCCGCTCGACGCCGAGATCAGCCTCAATGCGGGGGGGCAGGAGAAGGGCCGGATCGCCGGCGATCTCGTCGGCACCTTCGCCGGGACCCGGCTGACGGCGAGCGTCGCCGGCACCGGCCGGCTTGCGGACCCGACCGGCTGGAAGGGCAGGGCCGACCTCCTGGCCACCGGCGGCGACAGCGCGACGCTGCTGCGCCAGCTCGGCTTCGACCCGCTGCCCGTTTCCGAATCAGGTCCGGCGCGCCTCGCTCTGGTTCTCGACGGAACGGCAGGCGGGACCGGCACAGTCGAGGCGCGGGGCGAGATCGCCAATGTCGGGTTCGAATTCGCCGGTTCCGCGCCGGGGGGCGCGGACGGGTCGGGACTTTCCGGCAGCCTGACGCTCACCAGCGAGGACGTGGATCCTCTTCTCCTTCTCGGGGGGCTCGCGCTGCCCGGCCTCGGCGAGGGGCACGCGCTCGCGCTCTCCGGCAGCCTGTCGGTGAGCGCAGGGCGCGCAGCGCTCGCGCTCGGCGCTTCGAGCATCGAGGGAGAGCCGGTCAGCGGCAGGCTCACCGCCAAGTTCGACCGCGGCGTCCGGCTCTCGGGCGAGCTCGGCCTGAAGCACGCATCGCTGCCCTATCTCGCCGGCCTGCTGACGGGAAATCCGGCGCGCCGGACCGAGACGGGCTGGCCGGATGCGGCCTTCGCGCCGGCGCTGCCGGACTGGCTGTCGCTCGATCTCCACGTCACCGCCGAGGAGCTCGACCTCGGGATCGGAGAGCTCGCGCGGAATGCCGGATTGGGCGTCACCTTCGGCGGGGGCCGGCTCGCACTCGACGCGATCGCGGCGGACTTCGCGGGCGGGCGGTTCGACGGAGCGGTCACGGGCTCGCTCGCGGACGGGGAGGCGGGCGTCGCGCTGCGCGGCACGCTACGGGGGGCGGAGCTCTCGGACCTTGTGTGGCGGCCGCAGGGCCGGCCGGTCGCGACCGGCACGCTCGACCTCGCCTTCGACGCGAACGGGCGCGGCCGCTCGATGTCCGGGCTCGTTTCGGCGCTCTCCGGAAGCGGCTCCTTCACGATCGCGGACGGGCTGGTGCGCGGCATCAACCCGCTCGCCTTCTCGTCCGTCATCCGGGCGGCGGATGCGGGGCTGAAGCTCGAGCGCGCGGACGTCGCGAGTGCGTTCGAGGGTCACCTCGACGCCGGCACGCTCGCCTTCGCGCGCGCAACCGGCAGCTTCTCGGTGACGTCCGGAGTGGTCCGCGTCTCCACCGTGTCGGTCGACGCGGAGAGCGCGACGGTGCTTGGAAGCGCGAGCCTCGACCTGAACGCCATGCGGCTTGCGAGCGACTGGTCGCTCAAGGTCGCGGCGGGCGAGAAGGTGGCCGGCGCGAGCCCCGAGGTCGGCCTCGCCTTCGCGGGTCCGGTGACCCATCCGGAGCGGACGATCGACGTGACCCCGCTCGTCGGCTATCTCTCCGTCCGCGCCTTCGAGCGCGAGGTCGAGCGGGTGGAAAAGCTGCAGGACGAGATTCTGGAGCGCGACCGCCTGATGCGGCTCCTGCGGCTGGAGCGCGAGGAGGCGCGGCGCCGCGCCGATGCGGCGGCTGCCGCGGCGGCGCGCGAGCAGGAGGCGCAGCAGCCTTCGGGGGCGGAGGGCGTGCCCGGGCGCG
>NZ_SPKJ01000132.1 GCF_009866965.1 Propylenella binzhouense
CGGGGGCACCGGCGGGACGCGGCCGGGCGCCCCGTGCGGCCGGGCCGGCGCGTCGCGGCCATCGCGCGAGAAGACCTCGCGCGCGATCTCCGCGACACCCCCGAGCGCGCCGATGGCGGCGGAGGCCTCGACCGGCATCAGGAACGTCTTCTGGTTCGGGGAATGGGCGAACTGCGCGAGCGCCTCGATATATTTCTGGGCGACGAAATAGTTGATCGCCTGCACGTCGCCCTGGCCGATCGCCGCGCTCACCAAGGCGGTCGCCTTGGCCTCGGCCTCGGCCTCGCGTTCCCGCGCCTCCGCGTCGCGGAACGCGGCCTCGCGCCGCCCCTCCGCCTCCAGGATCCGCGACTGCTTCTCGCCCTCGGCGCGCAGGATCTTGGACTCCCGCTCGCCCTGGGCCTCGAGCACCGTGGCGCGCTTCTCGCGCTCCGCCTTCATCTGGCGCGCCATCGAATCGATCAGGTCGCGCGGCGGGTCGATGTCCTTGATCTCGATGCGGGTGATCTTCACGCCCCAGGGCGAGGCCGCGGCATCGACCACGCGGAGCAGCCGCTCGTTGATCTCGTCGCGGTTGGAAAGGAGCTCGTCGAGATCCATCGAGCCCATGACCGACCGGATGTTGGTCATGGTGAGATTGATGATCGCGTTCTCGAGATTGTTCACCTCGTAGGCCGCCTGCGGCGCATTCAGCACCTGGTAGAAGCCGACCCCATTCGCCGTCACCGTCGCGTTGTCGCGCGTGATGACCTCCTGGCTCGGGACGTCGAGCACCGTCTCCATCATGTTCATGCGGGCGCCGATCCGCTCGACGAAGGGCGTGATGACGTTCAGCCCCGGCTGCAGCGTGCGCGTGTACCGCCCGAAGCGCTCGACGGTGTAGTTGTAGCCCTGCGGAACGGTCTTGATGCCGGCGAACAGAACCAGGATCGCGAGGATCGCCAGCACGATCACCGCGACGTCGAAGCCGATCATGGCACTCTCCCCCCTCGCCCCACGGGGCCGATCAAGAAAGCACCTAGCGGCGCCGGCTTACCAGCCTCTTTAGACCCAGCCCTGCAGTTCCCGCAGTACCAGCGTGGAGATGACGCGCATCCCGAGCGCACTGTCGTTCAGGCAGGGAATATGCGCGAACTTCTCGCCGCCATGCTCGCGGAAGAACTCGGCGTTCTGCTCGCCGATCTCCTCGAGCGTCTCGAGGCAGTCCGAGACGAAGCCGGGATTGAGCACGGCGATCCGCTTCACGCCTTCGTCGCCGAGCCGCCTCACCGTCGCGTCGGTATAGGGCTGCAGCCACTCCTCCGGGCCGAAGCGGGACTGGAAGGTCGTGATCAGCCGCCCCTTGGGCCAGCCGAGCCGTTCCGCCAGCAGCCGCGAGGTCTTCTGGCAGTGGCAGTGATAGGGATCGCCGTTCCGGAAATAGGATTGCGGGATGCCGTGATAGGAGGCGATCACCACCTCCGGCTCGAAGTCGAGGTCGGCGAGCTTGCGCTCGATGCTTTCGGCGAGCGCGTCGATATAGACCGGCTCGTCGTAATAGGGCGGCACGGTGCGGATCGCCGGCTGCCAGCGCATCGTCATCAGCGCCTCGAACGCCTTGTCGTTCACCGTCGCGGTCGTCGAAGCGCTGTATTGCGGGTAGAGCGGAAAGATCAGGATGCGCTCGCAGCCTTCCGACGCGAGCCGCGCGAGCCGATCCGCGATCGACGGCTTGCCGTAGCGCATCGCCCAGTCGACCGTGACGTGCGCCTCCGCGGCGAGTTCCGCCGCGAGCCGCTCCGCCTGCGCGCGCGTGAAGGTCCGCAGCGGCGATTCGTTGAGCTCCCGGTTCCAGATCTTGTCGTAGGCGGCGCCGCTCTTCTTCGGGCGCGTATTGAGGACGATGCCGTGGAGGATCGGATACCAGACGGCGCGCGGCCATTCGATGACGCGGCGGTC
This sequence comes from Propylenella binzhouense, assembly GCF_009866965.1. Lineage (GTDB taxonomy): Bacteria > Pseudomonadota > Alphaproteobacteria > Rhizobiales > Afifellaceae > Propylenella > Propylenella binzhouense. Next base: position 1,939 of record NZ_SPKJ01000132.1, read on the forward strand.
CGACAGGAACTCGCGCAGGTACCGCCGCATCGGCCAGTAATCCGTGCCGTCGGGCGTTCCGAGGTTGACGAGGAGGACGCCGATGCGCTTCGCAGCCACCGGCGGGTGGTCGGCGGGAAGCCGGATGGCCTTCATGTCCTCCCGGCGTGCGCCGTCGTCCGTAATGCGCTGGAGCAAGGTGGATCTCCCGGAGTCTTGTCGAGGGATAAGGCGTCCGCGCCCGCCGAATTCAAGTCCTCGCAGGCGCGGCCCAAGGTCACCGTCCCGCTTCTCCCGCACTTCTGCCCGGCGCCGGCGCCCGCCCGGCTTGCGTGGCCGCCGCGCCACCGTTAGTTCGAAGCCGACAGGGTCGGAGAAGCGTATGATGAAGGTCCTCGTACCCGTGAAGCGGGTGATCGATGCGAATTTGAAGCCGCGGGTGAAGGCGGATGGGTCGGGCATCGATCTGACGAATACGAAAATGTCGATGAACCCCTTCGACGAGATCGCGGTCGAAGAGGCGCTGCGGCTGAAGGAGGCCGGCACCGCGAGCGAGATCGTGCTCGTCTCGATCGGACCGGCACAGGCCCAGGAGACGATCCGCACGGGCCTCGCCATGGGTGCCGATCGCGGCATTCTCGTCCAGGCGGACGGGCCGGTGGAACCGCTCGCGGTCGCGAAGATCCTGAAGGCGGTCGCCGAGCAGGAAGCGCCGGGGCTCGTCGTCCTGGGCAAGCAGGCGATCGACGACGATTGCAACCAGACCGGCCAGATGCTGGCCGCGCTGCTCGGGTGGCCGCAGGGCACCTTCGCGTCGAAGATCGAGATCGCCGGCGGCCGCATCAAGGTCACGCGGGAAGTGGATGGGGGCCTCCAGGTCGTGGATCTCGCGATGCCCGCCGTCGTCACCACCGACCTGCGGCTCAACCAGCCCCGCTACGCCTCGCTGCCGAACATCATGAAGGCGAAGAAGAAGCCGATCGACATGAAGACGGCGGCGGATTTCGGCGTCGACACGCGGCCCCGGCTCGAGGTGATCGAGACGAAGGAGCCGCCGAAGCGCCAGGCCGGCGTGAAGGTCGCGTCCGTCGCGGATCTCGTCGACAAGCTGAAGAACGAAGCGGGCGTACTCTAGGACGGGACCGGACCATGACCACTCTTCTCATTGCCGAGCACGCCAACGCGACGCTCAACGAGGCGACGGCCAAGACGCTTTCGGCAGCGCGCGCGCTGGGCGGCGACGTCCATGTCCTCGTCGCCGGCCAGGACGCCCGGCCCGCCGCCGAGGCCGCGGCCCGGCTCGAGGGCGTCGCGAAGGTTCTCCTCGCGGAATCCGGGCCGCTCGCCCACCAGCTCGCGGAGCCGCTCGCCGCGCTCGTCGTCTCGCTCGCCGGCGACTACGACGCGATCCTCGCGCCCGCCACGACCACGGGCAAGAACGTCGCGCCGCGGGTCGCGGCCCTGCTCGACGTGATGCAGGTCTCCGACGTGCAGGAGATCGTCTCGCCCGACACCTACCGGCGGCCGATCTACGCCGGCAACGCGATCCAGACGGTGAGGTCGACGGACCCGAAGAAGGTGCTGACGATCCGGACGGCCTCGTTCCAGGCGACCGGCGCCGGCGCCGCGGCCGCGCCGATCGAACCGGTCGCGCCGGGCGACGATCCGGCGGTCTCCGCCTTCGTCGAGGACAGGCTGTCGGAAAGCGAGCGGCCCGAGCTCGCTGCCGCCCGCATCATCGTCTCCGGCGGCCGGGCGCTTGGCTCCAGGGAGCGCTTCATGGAGGTCATTCTGCCGGTCGCCGACCGGCTCGGCGCCGCAATCGGCGCGAGCCGCGCCGCCGTCGATGCCGGCTACGCGCCCAACGACTGGCAGGTCGGCCAGACCGGCAAAATCGTGGCGCCGGACCTCTACGTCGCGTGCGGGATCTCCGGTGCGATCCAGCACCTTGCCGGCATGAAGGATTCCCGCGTCATCGTGGCGATCAACAAGGACGAGGAGGCACCGATCTTCCAGGTCGCCGATTACGGCCTCGTCGGCGATCTCTTCCAGGTACTCCCGGAACTCGTCGCCGAATTGGACAAGCGCGCCGGCTGAGACCGGCGCGCCGCTCGGGCGGCCCGGGCCGGGGCACAGCGGGACGCCACACCAAGCGCCACCGCGGCTCCGGCACGGCAGCCTCCCCGACACTCCGCGATCCGAGCAGCCGCATGGTTCATGGCTGCAGAGGCGGTTCAAGTCGGTGTCCGCAACCGTGACAGCGGGCCCGCCGGTGGACGAAGGCCGCCGACGCGGGCCCGCACCCGCCGGCAATCGGCTGGGGAGGAGGCGAATTTCGCCGCACTGCACCCTTCCCCTTTTTCAGCGCATACGAAATACTCCGCGCGCCAGGAGTACGAGGCGGATGAAGAACAAGATCGCAACGATCGGCATCATCGGAGCCGGCCAGATGGGCAGCGGAATCGCCCATGTCTGCGCGCTCCACGGCATCCGCGTTCTGCTTAACGACGTCACGCTCGAACGCGTCCAGGCGGGGCTTGCCACGGTCGACGGCAATCTCGCCCGCCAGGCCGCCTCCGGCCGCATCAGCGAAGAAGAGCGCAAGGCCGCGATCGGCCGGATCGCGCCCTGCATGAGCTACGAGGAGCTCGCCGAGGTCGACCTGGTGGTCGAATCGGCGACCGAGAGCGAGGTCGTGAAACGGAAGATCTTCGCCGAGATCTGTCCGCTGCTCGGCCCCGACACGATGATCGCCACCAATACGTCGTCGCTCTCGATCACCCGGCTCGCCGCCGCCACCGACCGCCCGGAGCGGTTCATGGGCATGCACTTCATGAACCCCGTACCGGTGATGGAGCTCGTGGAGCTCGTCCGGGGCATCGCGACGGACGACGCGACCTTCGACCTCGCCAAGAGCTTCGTCGCGCAGATCGGCAAGAAGGCGGCCGTCGCCGAGGATTTCCCGGCCTTCATGGTGAACCGCATCCTGCTGCCGATGATCAACGAGGCGATCTACGTCCTCTACGAGGGCGTCGGCTCGGTGGAGGCCATCGACACCGCCATGCGGCTCGGCGCCAACCACCCGATGGGCCCCCTGCAGCTCGCCGACTTCATCGGCCTCGATACCTGCCTGTCGATCATGCAGGTGCTCTACGAGGGACTGGCCGATTCGAAATACCGCCCCTGCCCGCTGCTGGTGAAGTATGTCGAGGCGGGCTGGCTCGGCCGGAAGACCAATCGCGGCTTCTACGATTATCGCGGACCGAAGCCGGTCCCCACCCGCTAGCCGACCGGCGGGAACGCTCCCGCGAATGTGAAGGCCGGCATTAACAGTCCTTTGATTTCCTGTCTCTTTCCTGTGCGGATCAGGCTGCGGACCTGACCGCGAAATCAGCCGCCCGAGGCCGGGCGGGCGGTTTGTCCGAGCGGGAATCGGGAGTGACATGGCGCTCGATGCGACAACGCTCACGGTGGCGGGAAGCTTCGTCACGGCGCTGACGGCGGCCGTTCTCGGCTTCACGTGGACGCAGTTCCGCGACGGCAGCGTCGCGCTCTGGTGGGCCGGCAGCAATCTGCTCCTCTCGCTCGGAATCGGGATATTGGCGGTCGTCTGGAGCGGCGGCGCCGATGCCGCGATCATGCCGCTCGGCTTCCTGGCGATGACCGTGAGCCCCGCCCTCGCATGGACGGGCGTTCGGGCCTTCAACCAGCGGCGCCCTCATCCCCCCCTGCTCCTGGCCGGCCCGCTCCTCATCGCTCTCGCTCCGCTCGCCGCGCCGCCATCGCTGCGCGCCGAGATCGGCGCCGCGATCAACCTGCTCGTCACCGCCGCCTATCTCGGCGCCGCTTCATGGGAGATCCTGCGCCCCGTCGAGGAGCGGCTGCGGAGTTCGCGGGCGCTCGGCATCGTCGTCGGCGCGCATGCCCTGTTCATCCTCGCCTGCGTCAGGGATACGTTCGCGATCGATCTCGGCCGTCCGGCGCCGTTCGGGACCATACTCGGCGCGATCCATTTCGAGATGCTGGTCTACGCCATCGCGAGCAGCGTATTCGTGGTGGCGCTGGTGCGCGAGCGCAGCGAAGCCATTCACCAGAAGGCGGCGCGCATCGATCCGCTCACCGGGATTCCCAACCGCAGGGCGTTCGCCACCCGCGCCGAATTCCTGATCGAGCGGGCTGTCCGCGAAGGGGCGCCGGTCTCCCTGCTGATGCTCGACCTCGACCGCTTCAAGCTCGTGAACGACACGCACGGCCACGATTTCGGAGACCGCGTGCTGCAGGCCTTCGCGGACAGCGCCCGCAGGGTCCTGCGCCCCAACGATCTCCTCAGCCGCTGGGGCGGAGAGGAATTCGTCGTCCTCCTTCCCGGCGCAGGGCGCGAAGCGGCCCTCTGCATCGCCGAGCGCATGCGCCTCGCCTTCCTGACGGCAGGCGAGGCGGTCGGCGGAACCGTCGTTCACGCCACCGTCAGCATCGGAATTGCCTCCGACCAGGCGGCGGCGAGCACGCTGGACGAACTCATGAAGCGCGCCGACACGGCGCTCTACAAGGCGAAGCGCCTCGGACGCAACCGGGTGGAGGCCGAGCCGGCCGAATGCCTCGAGGGCGGCGCGGTCATCCGCATCGCGTGAGCGCGGAGCCGCCGCCGCGCGGCCTCACGCACCCTCCTTCGCCGCCTGCACCAGCTTCACGCCGTCAGCGCTGTCCCACTCCGCCGGCCCGTTGATATGGCCGAGGAGGCAGCCCTTCGGATCAATGAGGAGCGTCACCGGCAGCCCGAGCGCCAGACTGCGCCGCTTCAGATCGTTGAATATCTCGGTGGAGGGATCCGTCAGGAGCGGCAGGTTGCTCGCGCCGACCGACTTCAGGAAGGCGGCCGGCTTGTCCCTGCTGCCAAGATCGATCGAGATCGGCATCACGGCGAAGCGGGCATCGGCCTCCGCGGCCTGGAGCCGGTCGAGCGCGGGCATCTCCCGGCGGCACGGCGCGCACCAGGTCGCCCAGACGTTCACGAGCAGCGTCTTGCCGGCGAAATCGGAGAGCGCCCGCTCTTCCCCGTTCTCGCCCCGGAACGTCAGCCCGCCGAGATATTCCGGTTCGGCGGCGAGCTGGAAGGCGGCCACCTCGCCGGTCGCGAGCGCATCGAGCGCCGCTGCCGCCTTCGGCGCCGTCCCGCATTGCGCCGACGCGGCGTTGCTATCGGGGCCGGCGATCCCGTATAGGGCAGCACCGCCGCAGATTACGGCGACCGCTGCTATGACTGCCGTCACAGCCGATCTTCTCACGCGAGCACCATTTCGAACGAGAGTCCTTCAGCCATGTCGAACCGCATGTGGGGCGGCCGGTTCAGCGAGAAGCCGGACGCCATAATGGAAGAGATCAATGCATCGATCGACTTCGACAAGGCGCTGGCGGCGCAGGACATTGCCGGGTCGAAGGCGCACGCGCGGATGTTGGCGGCCCGCGGCATCATTACAAGCGAGGATTCCGAGCGGATCGTCGCAGGCCTCGATGCGATAGCCTGCGAGATCGGCGAGGGACGCTTCGCCTTCTCCCGCGCGCTCGAGGACATCCACATGAACGTGGAGTCGCGGCTCCGGGAGCTGATCGGCGAGCCGGCCGGCCGGCTTCACACGGCGCGCTCCCGCAACGATCAGGTCGCGACCGACTTCCGGCTCTACGTCCGCGACGCGATCGACGAGATCGACGGCCAGATCCACCGGCTCATGCTCGCGCTGGCGGAGAAGGCCTCGCGCTACGCGGACGCCGTCATGCCCGGCTTCACCCACATGCAGAGCGCGCAGCCGATCACCTTCGGCCACCACCTCCTCGCCTATGTCGAGATGCTCGCCCGCGACCGCGGCCGCTTCGCCGATGCGCGCCGCCGGCTCAACGAATGCCCCCTCGGCTCCGCCGCGCTCGCCGGCACGGCTTTCCCGATCGACCGCCGGGCGACCGCCGCCGAGCTCGGCTTCGACCGGCCGACCGCCAATTCGCTCGACGGCGTCTCGGACCGGGACTTCGCCATCGAGACGCTGGCGGCCGCATCGATCTGCGCCATCCATCTCTCGCGCTTCGCCGAGGAGATCGTGCTCTGGTGCACGGCCCAGTTCGGATTCGTGCAGCTTTCCGACCGCTTCACGACCGGCTCCTCGATCATGCCGCAGAAGCGCAACCCGGACGCGGCCGAGCTGGTCCGCGCGAAGGCGGGCCGCATCCTCGGCGCGCTGCAGGCGCTCCTCGTCGTCATGAAGGGCCTGCCCCTCGCCTATTCGAAGGACATGCAGGAGGACAAGGAGCAGGTCCTCGACGCGCTGCCGAGCCTTTCGCTCTCGATCGCGGCGATGACCGGGATGGTCGCGGACCTGACGCCGAACCTGCAGGCGCTGCGCGAAGCGGCGGGCACCGGCTATTCGACCGCCACCGACCTCGCCGACTGGCTCGTCCGCGAGGCCGGCCTGCCGTTCCGGGAGGCGCATCACGTCACCGGCCGGATCGTGGCCGAGGCGGCCCGGCTCGGCTCCCCGCTCGAGGAGATGCCGCTCGCGGCCATGCAGATGATCCACCCCGCCATCACGGTGGAGGTCTATGATGTCCTCTCGGTCGACGCTTCGGTCCGCAGCCGCACCAGCGAAGGCGGCACCAGCCCGGAGAACGTCCGCCGCGAATCGAAACGCTGGATCGAGCGCCTGACCGCGGCAGAACGGCAGGGCTAGCCGCGCGTTTCGGGCTCGCCCAACAGCCGGAGGTGCCGAGATGAACTCTCTTCGACCGATCGTGATCCTCGCCTGCGTCGTCCTCGCGCTCGCGGGCTGCGGCCGCCGCGGCGCACTGGAGCCGCCGCCGGGCACCGCCGCGGCCGACAACCCGCCCGGCTCGCCGCCGGGTTC
>NZ_SPKJ01000133.1 GCF_009866965.1 Propylenella binzhouense
CGGCGCGGCGCGGCCCGGCAAGCCCGCCGCGGCACAGCCGGCCGCTCCGGCGGCCGCACCGCCCCCGACCGGCCCCTCCGACGACCAGATCCGGAAGCTCTTCGCCGAAGGCTCCTACGAGTTCGTACCGCACGATTCGATGCGCAGGACGATCGCCCGCCGGCTCACCGAGGCGAAGGCGACGATCCCGCATTACTATCTGACGGTCGATTGCGAGATCGACGCGCTCCTGAAGCTCCGCGCCGACATCAATGCCGGCGCGCCGATGCGGAAGACCGAGCGCGGCGAGGCGCCGCTCTACAAGCTCTCCGTGAACGACATCGTCATCAAGGCGCTCGCAATGGCGCTCATGGCCGTCCCGGAGGCGAACGTCACGTTCACCGGCGAGGGCATGCTGAAGCACAAGCACGCCGACATAGCCGTCGCCGTGTCGATTCCCGGCGGCCTCATCACGCCGGTCATCCGGCGTGCCGACGTGAAGACGCTATCCGCGATTTCCAACGACATGCGCGACCTCGCCGCCCGCGCCCGCGAGCGCAAGCTGAAACCCGAGGAATACCAGGGCGGATCGAGCGCCGTCTCCAATCTCGGCATGTTCGGGATCCGCGATTTCAGCGCCGTGATCAACCCGCCGCAATCGAGCATCCTTGCGATCGGCGCTGGCGAGGAGCGGCCGGTCGTGAAGGACGGGCAGATCGTCATCCGCAACGTCATGACCGCCACGATCTCGTGCGACCATCGCGCGATGGACGGTGCGCTCGGCGCCGAGCTGATAGCCGCGTTCAAGCGGCTCGTCGAAAATCCCCTTTCGATGCTCGCCTGAGGCGGGCCCACGCGTTCAGTCAACCCGGAGGAACAGAGACATGGCTCAGAGCAATCGTTCGGCCGAGGCGGTTTGGAAGGGCTCCATCAAGGAGGGCAATGGCACCTTGACGACGTCGACCGGCGTCCTCTCCGGCGTGACCTATTCGGCCGGTTCGCGCTTCGGCGACGAGGCGGGCACGAATCCGGAGGAGCTGATCGCGGCCGCGCATGCCGGCTGCTTCAACATGGCGCTTTCCGGGGCGCTCACCCGGGCCGGGCATCCGCCCGAAGAGCTCCGCACGACCGCGAAGATCACCATGAAGGCGGCGGAGGGCGGCGGCTTCTCGATCACCGACGTCGCGCTCACGTTGCGCGGCAAGGTGCCGGGCATGGCGGCGGAGGACTTCGTGAAGGCGGCCGAGGGCGCCAAGGCGAACTGCCCGGTCTCCAAGGTGCTCAACGCGAACATCACGCTCGACGCGCAGCTCGCCTGAATACGGCTTCGCTCTTCAAGGACGACGGCCGGCCCAGCCGGCCGTCTCCGTTTCGGCGGCCGGAATGCCGGAGCTTCCGCCCTCTTGTGACCGTTGCGCAACAGCGCCGGAAAGCCTGATCCGCTAGCCTCCTCGCCAATTAACAGCGCCGCGTTTCAGCCATAAACGGGGCGCAGGTCTGGTCGCGTTTCCGCATGCACAGACACTTCGCGGAGCGCGGGATCCGGTGAGGAATGCCGCGCCAGTTGCGGCATGCGCGAGGGGTTGCGTAGGTATGAATGCGAACGTTTTCGACAAGTCGCGGTTGCCGAGCCGCCATGTGACCGAGGGGCCGGAGCGCGCACCGCATCGCTCCTACCTCTACGCGATGGGGCTCACCTCGGAGCAGATCCACCAGCCGCTCGTCGGCGTCGCAACGGCGTGGAACGAGGCGGCGCCGTGCAATATCTCGCTCGCGCGCCAGGCCCAGGCCGTGAAGAAGGGCGTCGCGGCGGCGCGCGGCACGCCGCGCGAATTCACCACGATCACCGTGACCGACGGCATGGCGATGGGGCATGCGGGCATGAAGTCCTCGCTCGCCTCGCGGGACGTCATCGCCGATTCCGTCGAACTCACGATGCGCGGCCACTGCTACGACGCCCTCGTGGCCATGGCTGGCTGCGACAAGTCGCTGCCCGGCATGATGATGGCGATGATCCGCCTCAACGTGCCGTCGATCTTCATCTATGGCGGCTCCATCCTGCCCGGCCGGTTCCGCGGCCGCGACGTCGTCGTGCAGGATCTCTTCGAGGCCGTCGGCCTGCATTCGGTCGGCAAGATGGACAACGAGACGCTCGACGAGCTCGAGCGCGTCGCCTGTCCGTCGGCCGGGTCGTGCGGGGGCCAGTACACCGCCAACACGATGGCGATGGTGGCCGAGGCGATCGGCCTTGCGCTGCCCTATTCCTGCGGCGCGCCGGCACCCTACGAGATCCGGGACGCGCTCTGCGCCGCGGCCGGAGAGCAGGTGATGGAGCTGCTCCGCCTCAATTTGCGGCCGCGCGACATCGTAACCCGGAGGGCGTTCGAGAACGCGGCCATGGTGGTCGCCGCGACGGGCGGCTCGACCAATGCGGCCCTTCATCTGCCCGCGATGGCGCATGAGGCCGGCATCGAGCTCGACATCTTCGACGTCGGCGAGATCTTCAGGCGGACGCCCTACATCGCCGACCTGAAGCCGGGCGGGAAGTACGTCGCCAAGGACATGTTCGAGGCCGGCGGCATTCCGCAGGTGATGAAGGCCCTGCTCGACGGCGGCTTCCTACACGGCGACTGCATGACGGTGACGGGGCGGACGATCGCGGAGAACCTCGCCAACGTGAAGTGGAACGAGCACCAGGACGTGGTGCGGACCACCGACAACCCGATCTCCCCGACGGGCGGCGTCGTCTCGCTGCGCGGCAATCTTGCCCCGGACGGCGCGATTGTGAAGGTCGCCGGCATGAAGCACCTGCGCTTCTCGGGGCCGGCTCGCTGCTTCGACAACGAGGAGGCCTGCTTCGACGCGGTCTCGCACCGCGCCTATCAGGAGGGCGAGGTGCTCGTCATCCGCTACGAGGGCCCGAAGGGAGGCCCCGGCATGCGGGAGATGCTGTCGACTACGGCGGCGCTCTACGGGCAGGGCATGGGCGACAAGGTCGCGCTGATCACCGACGGGCGCTTCTCGGGCGCCACCCGCGGCTTCTGCATCGGCCATGTCGGCCCGGAGGCTGCGGTCGGCGGCCCGATCGCGCTCGTGCGCGACGGCGACATGATCACCATCGATGCCGTCGAGGGCACGATCGAGGTCGCCGTGTCGGACGAGGAGATGGCGCGCCGCCGGGCGGAATGGAAGCCGCGGGAAACCGAATATGGTTCCGGCGCCATCTGGAAGTATGCTCAGAGCGTGGGACCCGCGCGTTTCGGCGGGGTGACCCATCCTGGCGCGGCCAGGGAAAGTGTATCCTATGCGGATCAATAGCGTTCTCGCGCTCGTGCTCGCGGGAGAGTTTGTCTGGGCGGGCGCCGCTTTCGCCGCCGAAGCGGAGCGCACGCCGAGCGAGGCCTTCCGGACCGGCTATGCCGCCTACAAGAAGGGCGACACGGCCGAGGCGATCGAAGCGCTGAACTATGCGGCGTCGAAGGGGCATGCGGCGTCGCTCTGGAAGCTCGGCCGGATGTACGCGACCGGCGACGGGGTGACCGAGGACGACCGCAAGGCTCTCGAGATCTTCTCGCGGATCGCGAACGACTACGCCGACGGCAACCCGCACGGCTCGGATGCGCCATACGTGGCGGACGCGTTCGTTACGCTCGGGCGCTACTTCCGGGCGGGCATTCCGGGCGGCATCGTCGCGGATCTGGCACGCGCGCGGCGCTATTATGCGTATGCGGCGTCCTATTTCGGCGACAGCGAGGCTCAATATCAGCTCGCCACCATGTATCTCGCCGGCGAAGGCGGCGAGAAGAGCGAGCGGCAGGCCGCCCGCTGGTTCAAGCTCGCCGCACGGAAGGGGCATGTCGGGGCGCAGGCGGAGCTCGGCCGTCTCCTCTATGACGGGGTCGGCGTCGAGCGGAACCCCGTGCGCGGCCTCATGTGGCTCTCGATCGCCCAGATTTCGTCGAAGGGCGACGCCACCATCCAGGCTTGGCACGAGGCCGCCTTCTCGGCGGCGGCCGAGGGCGACCGGCGTGCGGCGCTCGCGCTTGCCGAGGACTGGCTGAAGCGGCGCACGGCATCGAACTAGCCGCTCCGCCGCCGCGGGATCGTCAGGCGCCGAGCTCGATCCAGACCGGCACGTGGTCCGACGGCTTCTCCCAGGCCCGCGTGTGGCGGTCGATACCGGCCGCCCGCAGACGGTCGGCCGCCTCCGGCGACAGCAGCAGGTGGTCGATGCGGATGCCGTCGTCCTTCTGCCAGCATCCGGCCTGATAGTCCCAGAACGTATAGCGTCCCGGACCGTCGTCGACGGCCCGGATGGCGTCGGTCAGGCCGAGCGCCGCCATGCGGCGGAACGCTGCGCGGCTTTCCGGCTGGAAGAGGGCGTCGTTCACCCAGGCCTGCGGCCGCTTGGCGTCGAGCGGCGTCGGGATGATGTTGAAGTCGCCGGCCAGAACGAGCGGTTCCTCCAGCGCCATGCGGTCCGCGATCCAGGCCTCGAGCCGCCCGAGCCAGGCGAGCTTGTACGCGAATTTCTCGGTTCCGATCGGATTTCCGTTCGGCATATAGGCGCTCGCGATGCGCACGATGCCGTCGCCGTTCGGCACGACCGCCTCGATGAAGCGGGCCTGGACGTCGCCGTCGTCGCCCGGCAGGCCGCGCCTCACGTCCTCGAGCGGGTGCCTGGAGAGGATCGCGACGCCGTGGAAGCCCTTCTGGCCGAGCACGGCGACATTGTAGCCGAGGGCCTCGATCGCCGCGCGCGGAAAGCCTTCCTCCTGCGACTTGATCTCCTGGAGGCAGACCACGTCCGGGCCGGCCTCCTTCAGCCAGTGGGCGAGCGAATCAAAGCGGGCCTTGATCCCGTTGATGTTCCAGGTCGCGATCCGCACGCGTCAGATCGAGAAGCTGGTGCCGCAGCCGCAGGAGGCCGTCGCATTGGGGTTGCGGATCTGGAACGACTGGCCGAGCAGGTCGTCGACGAAATCGATCTCCGACCCGCCGAGATATTCGCGCGAGACCGGGTCGATGAGAATGGTGGCGCCGTCGGCGGCGAGGACCAGATCGTCGTCGGCGGGCTGGTCCCGGACGAGGTCGTAACGGTACTGGAACCCGGAACAGCCGCCGCCTTCCACGCTCACGCGCAGCACGGTGCCTTGCGGCTCCTTCGCCAGGATCTTCGCGACCCTGCGTGCCGCGCGGTCCGTGAGCACAATGGGTGCTTCCTGCATGAGGCGAGACTCCGCTGTTGTCGGCCTGTACCCAAGAGCTAAGAACGCACCCTGAGCGAGTCAATCGCGGGAGGACGCGGTGCCGGTCTGGCCGGAGAACGTCGCGCTGGCGGGGCGCCGCTGGCAGGCACCCTACGCGGAGAACCCGGACGGGAGCCGCGGCCGGTTCCACAAGGAGCCCGAGGCGCCGCTCCGCTCCCCGTTCCAGCGCGATCGCGACCGCATCCTCCATTCCGACGCGTTCCGCCGGCTGAAGCACAAGACGCAGGTCTTCGTGCATCACGAAGGCGACCACTTCCGGACGCGACTGACCCATACGCTCGAGGTGTCGCAGATCGCCCGCTCGATCGCCCGGCCGCTCGGCCTCGACGAGGACCTCACCGAGGCGATCGCGCTCGCCCACGATCTCGGGCACCCGCCCTTCGGGCATGCCGGCGAGCGGGCGCTGGACCGGGCGCTCGCGGATGCCGGCGGCTTCGATCACAACGCGCAGAGCGTTCGCGTCGTCACCGAACTGGAGGCGCGCTATCCCGATTTCGACGGGCTCAATCTCACCCTGGAGATGCTCGAGGGCCTGGTGAAGCACAACGGCCCGGTGCTCGATGCCTGCGGCCGGCCGGCCGGGCCCTATCGCGGCGGCGTGCTGCCGTTCGGCTTTCGGGCGGTCCCGAACCTGCGCGCTCTCGATCTCAGGTCGGCTCCGAGCCTCGAGGCGCAAGTGGCTGCTCTGTCTGACGATATCGCCTACGCATCGCACGACGTCGAGGACGGGCTGAGGGCCGGCCTGCTCGATCTCGCGGCGATGCGCGAGGTGCCGCTCGCCGCCGACGTCCTGCACGGGATCGAAGCCGGATACCCGGCGCTCGACCGCCATCATGTCGTGCGGGAGCTGAGCCGGCGCATGATCACCCTCATGATCGAGGACGTCATCCTCACGACGGCGGAGGCGCTGCGCAGGGGCCAGATCGAATCCGTGACGGACGTGAAGCGGGCGAGGGAGCCGCTCGTCGGCTTTTCCGCGCGGCGGCGGGGAGAGGTTGCCGAACTGAAGGCCTTCCTGTTCCGCGCGCTCTACCGCCACCCTGACGTCTGGGACCGGGTGTGTCAGGCGGAGGCGATCGTCTCGGATCTCTTCGCGGCCTACGGTGCCGATCCGTCCCGCCTTCCGGAACTCTGGCGGAACCGGTTGCGGACGCAGCCCGGCGTTCCGCTCGCCAGGCACGTCGCGGACTACATTGCCGGCATGACCGACCGCTTCGCTCTGCTGGAACACCGCCGGCTATTTGACGCTGCACCCGATCTAGGCTAGGGCCGCCCGGAAATCCCGAGCAGTGCGCATGTCACGGGCCGGCGCGAACCGCCGCTCAAGGACGAGTTCATGAACGTGTTCCAGAGGTTTGAAGACCGGATCAGATCGATTCTCGGCGCCGTCGCCGCGCGCGAGGGCTGGACGGTCACGGCCGACCTCCTGGAGCGCGTCATCGCCGAGCCGCCGCGGGATCCTGCGCATGGCGACGTTGCCACCAATGCGGCGCTCGCGCTTTCGAAGCCGCTCGCCCTGAAGCCGCGCGATCTCGCATCGCTGATCGCCGCGGAACTCCGGGCCGACCCGGACGTGACGGCGGTCGAGGTCGCCGGACCCGGCTTCATCAATCTGCGCCTGTCGGACGCCTTCTGGGCGGCCGAACTGCGGGCCATCCTGTGCGCCGGCGACCGCTACGGCCGCGCCGAGGCGGCAAGCGGGCAGGCGGTGAACGTGGAGTTCGTGTCCGCAAATCCGACCGGCCCGATGCATGTCGGCCATTGCCGCGGGGCGGTTGTCGGCGATGTGATCGCGAGCATGCTCGAGGCGACCGGCGACCAGGTCACGCGGGAATATTACATCAACGACGCCGGCGGGCAGATCGATATGCTCGCCCGCTCGGTCTTCCTGCGGTACCGCGAGGCGCTCGGCGAGGAGATCGGCGAGATCCCGCGCGGGCTCTATCCGGGGGACTACCTGAAGCCGGTCGGCGAGGCGCTCCGGGACGAGTTCGCGGACGGCCTTCTCCATCGCGCGGAACCGGACTGGATGCCGCTCGTCAAGGAGCGGGCGATCGCCGCCATGATGGCGATGATCAAGGCCGACCTGGCGGCGCTCGGCGTGCGCCACGACGTCTTCTTCTCCGAGCGGTCGCTGACGAGCGGCGGCGAGGACAAGGTCGCCGCCGTGGTCGAGGTGCTGCGGGCGAAGGGGCTGATCTACACCGGCACGCTGCCGCCGCCGAAAGGGCAGCTGCCGGACGACTGGGAGGACCGCGAGCAGACGCTCTTCCGCGCCACCGAATTCGGCGACGATATCGATCGTCCGCTGATGAAGTCGGACGGCAGCTACACGTATTTCGCCTCGGACATCGCCTATCACTACGACAAGTTCCTGCGCGGCTTCACCGACATGATCGACGTCTGGGGTGCCGACCACAGCGGCTACATCAAGCGCCTGCGGGCCGCGGTGACGGCGATGAGCGACGGCAAGGCCACGCTCGAGGTGCAGATCTGCCAGCTCGTGAAGCTCTTCCGCGGCGGCGAGCCGGTGAAGATGTCGAAGCGGTCGGGCGATCTCGTCACGCTCCGCGAGGTGGTCGACGAGGTCGGGCGCAGCGCGGTCCGCTTCATGATGCTCTTCCGCAAGGCCGACGCGCCGCTCGATTTCGACTTCCAGGTCGTGACGGAGAAGTCGAAGGACAATCCCGTCTTCTACGTCCAGTATGCGCATGCCCGGACGGCGTCCGTGCGCAGGCAGGCCGGCGAGGAAGTTCCGGACGTAGACCTTTCGCCGTCTGCGCTCGCCGCCGCCCGGCTCGAGCTCCTGACCGACGAAGGCGAGCGGGCGCTGGTCCGGCAGATGGCGGACTGGCCGCGGCTTCTCGAGGCCGCGGCGCGCAGCCGGGAGCCGCACCGGATCGCCTATTATCTTCACGAACTGGCAAGCACGTTCCACGCGCATTGGAACCGCGGCAAGGAGTTGCCGCAATTACGCTTCATTAAGCCTGAAGACCTAGAGGTAAGCCGAGCGCGTCTTGCCCTTGTCACCGCACTTGGCGCCGTTCTCCGAGATGGACTGGGAATTCTCGGAGTCGAAGCGCCGGACGAGATGCACTAGCATGGACTGGCCGACGCAACGCGAAACGGCTGGGCCGAATCGAGAGGCCGGTTTGCATGGCTGACACGTTTCCGAAGAACAACCGATCCTACCAGCGGCCGCCGGCACCTGATTTCCAAGAAGATCCGCTTGTCGAGCTGGCGAGGATCGTGAGCGAGGACGGCGCGTTCTCCCGCCAGCCAAGACAATCCGTGGAGCCTGTCCAGAAGAGAGCCGAGCCGAACTTCGATCCCGATCCCTTCTCGGCGGACCTCGAAGCCGAACTGATGCAGGAGCTTGAAGCGACCGTGCAGTCGCAGCGCCAGGCGGCGCGCGAGCCGGTGCACCCGGCGCAGCGCGAACAGGTTCGGCAGGGCCGGCCCGAGCTGCAGGCGCCTCCGCCGCCGAGGCCGCCCGTGCAGGCCCCGCAGCGCACCGAACCGGCCGCCGGGCCGCA
>NZ_SPKJ01000134.1 GCF_009866965.1 Propylenella binzhouense
GCTCGCGCATCGCGTCGAGCCAGAGCACCTGGTACTCGTCGAGGCTGAGGGATCCGTCGCCGTCCTTGTCGAACTGGGCGAGCCGCTTTCCGCGCACCTCGTCGACCTCGGCCTGCGTGATCTTGCCGTCCTTGTTGGTGTCGAAGCGTTCGAAGGCGGCGCGCATCATCATGCGGCCGGCGGGACCGTGCTCGCGGCCGTGCCCGTGCTGGGCGCCGTGGCGCTCGAAGCGGTGGCCGGCGTCGGGCCAGGGTGCGCCGCCCTGGGCGAAGCTCGGAGCGGCGAACGCCGCGCCTGCACTGGCGGCGAGGAGCACGGCGATCAGGGTCTTGGTCGGGGTCTTCATCAGGGTCACCTCGTTTCAATCGTTCGGACGAGGCATTCATACCGGCCGGCTGTCGCAGGAATTTCTCCGCAAACGGCCTCTTTGTGCCGGGCTGTCGCGGCGGGCGCGGCCCGATACGCCTTGATACAAATTTCTCGGTACGCGGGCGCCCGGATCGCATATTTCGCTTCACGAGAGCCGAGAGAACCCGGAAATGGAGCCTTCCCCGCACATCCTCGTCGTGGACGATTCCGCGGACATCCGCGAACCGCTGGCGAAATATCTCGTCAAGAACGGGTTGCGGGTCTCGACCGCTTCGGGCGGCCAGGAGATGCGCCGGCTCCTCAAGACCAGCGCGGTCGATCTCGTGGTGCTCGACATCATGATGCCGGGCGAGGACGGGCTGTCGCTCTGCCGGATGCTGCGCGAGACGACCGAGATCCCGGTGATCCTCCTCACCGCCCTCGCCGAGGAGACCGACCGCGTCATCGGGCTCGAGATCGGTGCGGACGACTATCTGACGAAGCCGTTCAACCCGCGCGAGCTGCTCGCCCGCATCCGCGCCGTGCTGCGGCGCGCGCAGGCGATGCCGGCCAAGGCGGATGCCGTCGCGGGCGAGCGGATCCGCTTCGACCGGTGGACGTTCGACACCGCCCGCCGCGAGCTGGTCGGCGAGGACGGCGTGGCGGTCCCGCTCTCCACCGCCGAGTTCCGGCTTCTCGGCGCCTTCGTCAAGCGCCCCGGCATCGTGCTCTCCCGCGAGCAGCTCCTCGATCTCACGAGCGGGCGCGCCATGGAGCCGTTCGAGCGCTCGATCGACAACCAGGTGAGCCGCCTGCGCAAGAAGATCGAGGCCGATCCCAGGCAGCCGGCCCTCATCAAGACGGTCTGGGCGGGCGGCTACGTCTTTGCCGCGGAGCCGGAGGAGGTGGCCGGGTGAGGGTCCTGCCGAAGAGCCTCGGCGGGCAGCTCGTCGCCCTGCTCTTCCTCGCGCTGATCGGCGCGCAGGCGATCACGCTTCTCGTGCTCGCCGGCGAGCGCAACGAGGCGATCTGGCAGATCAACCGCGCCGGCCTGCTCGAGCGCACCGCCTCGGTGATGCGCATCCTGGAGCGCGTCCCGCCGGACCTCAGGGGCGAGATCGCGGAGGCGGCGGGCTCGCGGCGCATCCGCTTCTGGGTGAGCCCGGCGAGCGTCGTCCCGGAAGACGGAGAAGCCGGGCGCGGCCCGCTCGCGCTGCAGTTCGACAGGATGCTCGGGGAGCCGCTCCGCGCACGGCCCCGCATCGCCTTCGTCGACCGGGGCGGGGAGGGGAATTCCTTCACGCTCCTGCCGCCGCGCCCGCACGGCATGGCCGAGCTGAGGGCCTGGCGCCAGCGCATCGCGGAGGAGCAGCGCGACATCGTCGTCTCCGTGGCGCTTCCCGACGCCATGTGGCTCAACGCGCAGACGCGGACCCGGGCCGAGCCGGTCGCGCTCCCCTGGCCGACGCTCGTCTCGACGGCGGCGACGGCCGTCGCCATCCTCCTCGTCGCGGTCTTCATCGCGCGGCGGGTGACGCGGCCGCTCGGAAGGCTCGCCGCGAATGCGGATGCGTTCGGCCGTGGCGCGCCCGTCCAGAGCCTCCCGGAGGCCGGCCCCGACGAGATCCGGAAGCTCACGGCCGCCTTCAACCGCATGCAGGAGCGCATCCGCAGCTTCATCGGCGACCGCACCCGGCTGCTCGCCGCGATCGGCCACGATCTGCGGACGCCGATCACCTCGCTCCGCCTGCGCGCCGAGCTCGTCGAGGACGAGGAGACGCGCGCGAAGATGCTCGCGACGCTGGACGAGATGCAGCACATCACCGAGGCGACGCTCGAGCTCGGCCGGCAGGAGGCCCGGCCCGAGGATCTGCGGGTGGTCGATCTCGCGGCGCTGGTGGAGAGCCTCGCCGACGACCTCTCCGATCTCGGCATGGACGTGCGCTTCGCCGAGCGCGGCCGGCTGCCCTATCCGTGCCGGCCGAATGCCCTCCGCCGCGCGCTCCGCAACATCGTGGAGAATGCGGTCCGCTACGGCCGCCGCGCCCGGATCGCGCTCGCCGAGACGCCCTCGGGTCCGCTCGTCACGATCGAGGACGACGGACCCGGCATTCCGGAGGAGAGGATCGCCGACGCGTTCGAGCCTTTCGTCCGGATGGAGCAGTCCCGCAGCCGCGAGACCGGCGGCGCCGGCCTCGGCCTCGCGATCGCCCGCTCCATCGTCCGCGGCCACGGCGGCGACGTCGTTCTCGCCAACCGGCCCGAAGGCGGGCTGCGCGCGGAGGTCAGGCTGCCGCGCGACGCCCACGCCTGAGCCTTCCGCTTCGGCCCCGCCCGCGGCGACGCGCCTCCGGCCCGAAGGCGCCGGCGCGCGTCCGCCCGTCCAAAAGCCTGGGGCCGTTGACTTGCTGCTTCTCGATGCCGATGCTGCATTGCAGCGCCCGGCGTTCCGCCGGGGGCACTTTCGGAACGCAATGGCATGAACCCCTACAGTCGGATGCCGAGCCGCGCCTTCTGGCGCTCCGGCGTCGCCGCCGCCGGTCCGCTCGAATTTGCGGAGCTCTACGAGCCCCGGTTCCCGCTCGGGGCGGAGGACCGGATCTCGACGGCGGGAAGCTGCTTCGCCCAGCATATCGGCCGCCGGCTGGCGAGCGCCGGCTTCAAGTACCAGGATTTCGAGCCCGGGCCCCCGCTGCTGCCGCGGGAGGCCTGGCAGCGTTTCGGCTACGGCATCTATTCGGCGCGCTACGGCAACATCTATACCGCGCGCCAGCTGCTCCAGACCTTCGAGCGGGCCTTCGGCGAACGGGAGCCGTGCGAAGCCGCGTGGATCTCGGACAAGCGGGTCCATGACCCGTTCCGCCCGAGCATCGAGCCGGAGGGCTTCGCGGATCTGGACGAGTTCCGGGCCATGCAGGACGCCCACTTTTCCGCCGTGCGCCGGCTCTTCGAGGAGACGGACATCTTCGTCTTCACGTTCGGCCTGACCGAGGCGTGGCGCGACAGGCGGGATGGATCGGTCTTTCCCGTCTGTCCCGGTACGGTCGCGGGCACCTTCGACGATTGCATCCACGAGTTCCACAATTTCGCTTTCGCGGAGGTCTACGAAGACATGCGGACCTTCATGGCGAAGGTCCGTGCCATCAATCCCCGGATGCGGTATCTTTTCACCGTCTCCCCGGTTCCCCTGACGGCCACGGCATCGGGCCAGCACGTCCTTTCGGCCACGACCTATTCCAAGTCCGTGCTGCGCGCGGTCGCCGGCCAGCTTGCGGCCGAGGACGACGACGTCGACTACTTTCCCTCATACGAAATCGTCACCACGCCCACCTCGCGCGGGCTCCACTACCGCGCCAACATGCGTGAGGTCGCCCCGGCCGGCGTCGACCTCGTGATGAAGCACTTCTTCGACATGCATCCGCCGCCGCCCGTTGCCGCGCCGGCAGCGCCGTGGCGCCGGCCGGTCCGGCATCCGGAGGATGTGTGGTGCGACGAGGCGAAGCTGGAACTCATGTCGTGACGAGGACCCTCATCATCGGCGACTCGCATGCGATCGTGCTGAAGGCCGGCAGCGCGTGGCTCAGCATGCCGAGGCTGGAGCCGCTGCTGATCGGTGCCGTCGCGACGGCGAACGATCTGATGAAGCCGTTCTTCGAGGCGAGGGACGGCGTGATCGAATTTACGGACGCGGAAGTCCGGCGAAGGGTCGAGGCGCTGATGGGCACGCCCTCTCTCGATCCGCGCGAATTGGAGTGGGTCGGGCTTTCGATGGGGATGCACGACACCTTCTTCCATCGCGACGAGATGTGGACCCGCATGGCGCCCGTCGCTCTGGCCGGGGGCGATCGCCGGCGGCTTCCCGTCTCCCAGGCCGCGTTTGCGGCGATGGTCGAGGCCTTCGTCGAATGGCCGATCCGCTTCGCCCGGACGCTCGCCGACGGTGGCGCCAAGGTCTTCGTGATCGGCGCTCCGCCGCCACACCGGACGCATCCGGGCATGCAGGACCCGGACGACCGCGTCGTTCGGCTCGCCGTCAGCGAAAAGTACAGGACGCTCGCGGCCCGCGCCTTTTCGGCGGCGGGGATATCCGTCGTCCAGACCCCGGCGACCGCCTATGACCCGGACGGATTTCTGCGGAGCGACCTGATGCCGGCCCGCACGGAGGACCTGCATCACGGGAACGCGAAATTCGGGGTCTACATGCTGCGCGAGATCGACCGGTTCATGCTCATCCAGGAGCGGGTCGAGGCGAGCCGGCGGGAGCAGGCGCGCCTTCGCGCCGCCGCCGCCCCGGAAGAGGACCGACCGGAGGCCCTCCGATCCGTTTCCTGACCGTGGGCGGCCCGTCCCGGGTTGGCGCAGGAGCTTTCCCCACCTACCTTTAGGCGGTGGAACTCATGCTTGACGCGCTCCGGGACATGGCCCGGCGGATGGGCCTTGCCCAGGACCGGCATTTCAGCGAGGACGATACGCGGCTCGCGCTCGCGGCGCTGCTGCTCCAGGCGGCGGACGTCGACGGCGAGGTTTCGCCGGTGGAGCGCGGCAGGGTCCGCGACCTCCTGAAGCGGCAATACGGTCTCGTCGGCGACGATCTGGACACGCTCCTCGGCGATGCGCTCCGCGCCGAACAGGAGGCGATCGACCTCTACGGCTTCACGAGCATCCTCAAACGGCAGTTGAGCGCGGAGGAGCGTCTCGGCGTCGTCCGGCTCCTGTGGGAAATCGTCTATGCCGACGGCGTGCCGCACGAATTCGAGGAGAACCTCGTCTGGCGCGTCGCCGAACTCCTCGCTGTGCCTCGCGAGCAACGGCTTGCGGCGAAGGCGTCCGTGGCGGAGCGTTTCGCACCTGCAACACGCCCGGAAACATGATATTTAGGCTAGCCTGATTTCTCGGCACCGTTCCGAATCGCGCGTTCTCCCATGCTGATCCCGTCGTCCCGCCAGAAGATCCTCGTCGTCCTCCACCAGGAACAATCGAGCCCCGGCAAGCTCGGCCAGATGCTGGTCGCGAAGGGCTACGCGCTCGACATCCGCAAGCCGCGCTTCGGCGATCCGCTTCCCGCCAGCATGGCCGAACATGCGGGGGCGATCATCTTCGGCGGTCCGATGAGCGCAAACGATCCGGACGATTTCGTGAAGCGCGAGATCGACTGGATCGGCGTCGCGCTCGCGGAAGGGGCGCCCTTCCTCGGCATCTGTCTCGGCGCGCAGATGCTCGCGAAGCATCTCGGCGGGACGGTCTGCAGCCATTGCGAGGGCTGCGCCGAGATCGGCTTCTACCGGCTGGATCCGACCGAGACGGGCGAAGCGCTCTGCGCCTGGCCGAAGATGGTCTACCAGTGGCACCGGGAGGGCTTCGACCTGCCTGCCGGCTGCGAACTCCTGGCGCGGGGCGAAGTGTTCGCAAACCAGGCCTTCCGCTGCGGCCCGGCCGCATTGGGCCTGCAGTTCCACAGCGAGCTCACCTATGCGATGGCCTGCCGTTGGACCGTCAGGGGCGCCCAGCGCCTGACGCTCCCGATGGCCCGCCCGCGGGGCGAGCACATGGCGGGCTGGTTCCGCTACGATCCGCCCGTGCGGGCGTGGCTTTCGAACTTCCTCGACGTCTGGCTCGCGCAGGATTCCCGGGCCGGCATGCGCCGCGCGGCGGCGGCATAGCCGGTCAGCCCGGCGCCGGCTCCGCCGGGGCCTGCGCCAGCACGCCCTCCAGCCATTCCAGGCAAGCCTCCACATCCGGCACCGTCTCGCCCGCCGGCGGCTCCGGCCGCTCGACGAGCACGACGGGAATCGCGAGCCGCCGCGCCGCCTCGATCTTCGCCCCCGCGCGGCCGCCGGAATCCTTCGAGACGATCCAGTCGATCCGGTGCTCCCGGAGGAGCGCCATCTCGGTCTCCGGATCGGCCGCCGGCCGGCCGAGGATGAGCTCGCCCGCGGGCAGCGCCTCCCCGGGCGCAGGCGGCTCGATCATCCGCAGCAGGCACCAGATGTCCTTCCGCTTCGCGAACGGAGCGAGCTCGCGCCGGCCGGCGGCCAGGAAGACCCGCGCGCCGGCGGGAACCTGCTCCGCCGCTTCGGCCATCGACCGCACCGGGATGAACCGCGTGTCGTCGGTCCGCTCGAAGGGCGGCCGCACCAGCTTCAGCCGCGGCACGCGCGCCTTGTCGGCGGCTTCCGCGGCGTGCTCGGCGATCTGCGCGGCGAAGGGATGGGTGGCGTCGATGAGGGCGGCGTAGCCGTCCGCCTTGAGGAGCGCGGCGAGCCCGTCCGGCCCGCCGAAGCCGCCGCGCCGGACGTGACCTGCCGGCTGGTTCGGAAGCCGCGTCAGGCCGGCGAGCGAGGTGACCGTCTCCAGCCGGTCGTCCCCGGCGAGCCTTGCCGCGAGCTCGGCCGCTTCGGCCGTGCCGCCGAGGATCAGCACCTTAGCCATGTCCCGTCTCCGCCAGAGGGTTCCCGTCGCGGCCCACGATCAGGACGTTGAGGAGGATCGGCGCGTCGCGCAACACCGAACGTGCGCTCGCGCGCGCCCGTTCCGCCGCGGCGCCGGCGATCGGCAGGCCCTCCGCCTCGCAGAGCGCGAGCGCCTCGGCCGCCGTATTCGCCGCCGTCAGCCGCTCGAGCAGCGCGGCGCGCGCGCCAAGGCCGGCCGCGAGCTCCGCCAGGAAGGCGCGGTCGACCTGCGACCGGCCGGAATGGAGGTCGAGCGCGCCCTGGCCGAGCTTCGCCATCTTGGCGAAGCCGCCGGCCACCGTGACCTTCGCGACCGGATGCGTGCGGAGATATTTCAGCATGCCGCCGGCGAAATCGCCCATGTCGAGGAGCGCGATCTCCGGCAGCCCGTAGCGGTGCCGCGCGGCCGCTTCCGACGCGTTGCCGGTCGCCCCCGCGACATGGTCGAGGCCGGCTGCGCGTGCGACGTCGATGCCGCGGTGGATGGCGTGGATCCAGGCCGCGCAGGAGAACGGCACGACGATCCCGGTCGTGCCGAGGATCGAGAGGCCGCCGAGAATTCCGAGCCGCGGATTCCACGTCTTCGCCGCGAGCGCCTCCCCGCCGGCGACGCCGATCTCGATCTCGGCGTCCGCGGCGATGCCATGCGCGGCCGCGACCTCCCCGACCGCCTCCGCCATCATGCGGCGCGGCACGGGATTGATCGCCGGTTCGCCAGGGGGGACGGGCAGGCCCGGGCGCGTGACGGTGCCGACGCCCGGTCCCGCCCGGAAGCGGATGCCGGACCCCTCCGGAAGCCGGCGCACGACGGCGGTCACTTCCGCCCCGTGCGTCACGTCGGGGTCGTCGCCGGCGTCCTTGATGACGGAGGCCGACGCCAGGCCCGGCGCAAGCCGCTCCCGCGCGAGCGCGAAGGCCGGCGTCTCGCCGCGCGGCAAGCGGATCGAGACCGGGTCCGGGAAGTGCCCGGTCAGGAGCGCCTCGAAGGCCGCCTTGGCGGCCGCGGTCGCGCAGGCGCCGGTGGTCCATCCCCGGCGGAGGCTTGCGCCCGGCGCGCGCTCGGCAGTCCCTTCGGCCATCAGCGACGCTATAGCGCCTCCGGGTGCGGTGCTCCAATCGCGCTTTTGCGGACGTTTCCGGCCGGCTAGAAGGGGGCATGGAGCCTGATCCGCATTCCGCCTTCGAAGGCCTGCCTCGCTTCGAGCCGGGCTGGGTCTGGCTCGTCGGCGCGGGCCCGGGCGATCCCGGCCTGCTGACGCTCCACGCCGCCAACGCGCTGATGCAGGCGGACGTGGTCGTCTATGACGCTCTCGTCGACGGGCGCATCCTGGCGCTCGCCCGCCCCGAGGCCGAGCGGATCTATGCCGGCAAGCGCGGCGGCAAGCCGTCGCCGCGCCAGCGCGACATCTCGCTCCGGCTGGTCGAGCTCGCGCGCGCGGGGCGGCGCGTCTGCCGCCTCAAGGGGGGCGATCCGTTCGTGTTCGGCCGCGGCGGCGAGGAGGGGCTGACGCTCGTGGAGCACGGCGTGCCGTTCCGGATCGTGCCGGGCATATCGGCCGCGATCGGCGGCCTCGCCTATGCCGGCATCCCGGTGACGCACCGCGCCGTCAACCATTCCGTCACCTTCCTCACGGGCCACGACCAGACCGGCCTTGCGCCGTCCTCGATCGACTGGGAGGGCGTCGCCCGCGGCGCGCCCGTCATCGTGATGTACATGGCGGTGAAGCACCTCGCCTTCATCGCCGAGAAGCTGATGGCGGCCGGCCGTTCGGGCGGCGAGCCGGTGGCGATCGTCTGCGACGCCACCACCGAGCGGCAGGCCGTCCTGGAGACGACGCTCGCGCGCGCGCCCGCCGATCTCGCGGCGAGCGGCCTCGGGCCGCCGGCGCTCGTGGTCGTCGGCGCCGTGGTCCGGCTCCGCGCCG
>NZ_SPKJ01000135.1 GCF_009866965.1 Propylenella binzhouense
GCCCGCCGGACTTCCCGGCTGGCTCCGCGCGCCGGCACCGTCCCCGCCGCCCGCTCCGGAGCCGCTCAGGCCGTCGAGCGCGCTCGGCGAGCCGGATCCGCCCGGGACGACCGCCGAAGGGTTCGCGATGCTCGCGGCGGAAGGCGACGCGCTCATCCGCGGCCGGCTCGTCCACCGGCTGCTCGAGCGTCTGCCCGCGCTGCCGCCGGAGGCGCGCCGGGCGGCGGCGGACGCCTACCTTGCCGCCAACCATCCCGATCCCGCGGTCCGGGCCGCGCTTGCCGATCAGGTGGCGGCTGTCCTCGATGACCCCGCCATCGGCGCTCTCTTCGGGCCGTCGAGCCGCGCCGAGGTGCAGATCGTCGGACGCATCGCCACCCCTGCGGGGGACTATGCCGTGAGCGGCCAGATCGACCGCCTCGCGCTCGACGAGGCGGGTGCGCACATCCTCGACTTCAAGACGAACCGCGCGGTTCCGGAGAGCGCCGAGGCGGTCGACCCGGCCTACGTGCTGCAGCTCGCCCTCTATCGCCGGCTTCTCGCCGACATCGTGCCGGGCCGGCCGATCGCCGCGACGCTCGTCTATACGGCCGGGCCGCGCGTGATCCCGGTTCCGGAGGCCGCGATGGAGGCTGCGCTTGCGCGCATCGGGGCCATGCAAGCTGTTCCTTGACCGGCTCCCGTCCACTTTCTACCTATCGCGGACCAAGCCCCTGAATCAGGAGAACGGGATGGCCACGAACGCCGTCACGGACGCCAGCTTCGACACTGACGTCCTCGCCGCCAGCCAGCCGGTGGTGGTGGACTTCTGGGCCGAATGGTGTGGCCCCTGCAAGATGATCGCGCCGCATCTCGAGGCCATCGCCGGCGAGATGGGCGACCGCGTCAAGATCGTGAAGCTCAATGTCGACGAGAACCAGCATACCGCCATCAAGTACGGCGTGCGGTCGATCCCGACGCTGATCATGTTCAAGAACGGCGAGGCCGTGGACATGAAGATCGGCGCCGGCGCCAAGAGCGACCTTCAGAAGTGGATCGACAAGGCGGCCGGCTGAGCAGGCCGGCCCGACCGATTGAAGCGACGCCCGGCCTGGTTGCCGGGCGTTCGCTTGTCTCCCGGCGTACCGGGTCGCGGGCGCCCGGCCGGCGCTATTCCGGCAGCGGGCCGTTTTCGCGGAGCACCGATCCGGCGAGATAGAGCGAGCCGCAGATCAGGATCCGTGGCGGCGGTTTCCGGTCGTAGTCGCGCGCGATCTGCGCGATGGCCGACCGCACGTCCGGCGCGGCGCGGGCCGGCAGTTCCTCCTCCATCGCGAAATCCGCCAGCTGATCCGGCGTGAAACCGGCCTCGCTGTCGGGCACGGGGACGGTGAGGACGTGGCGGACGAGGCCTGCGAAGGGCGAAAAGAAGCCCCGCGGATCCTTGGTCGTCAGCATGCCGACGATCAGGACCAGCGGGCGTTCGTAGCGGTCCTGCATCTCGGCCATGGCGGAAGCGAGCACGTGGCCGGCGGCGGGATTGTGGCCTCCGTCGAGCCAGATGTCGGCTCCGTCGGGAGCGATCTCCAGGAGCGGGCCCGATCGCAGGCGCTGCAGGCGCGCCGGCCAGTCCGCCGCAAGAAGGCCGGCCTCGATCGCCGCCGTCGGAATCGGCAGGCCGGTACGCCGGACGGTCGCGATCGCGATCCCCGCATTGTCGATCTGATGCGCTCCGGCAAGCCGCGGCAGCGGAAGGTCCAGCAGGCCGTCGACGTCCTGGTAGACGAGCCGCCCGCGCTCCTGGTGCGCCGACCAGTCCTGTCCGTTGAGGAAGAGGTCGGCGCCCGTCGCTCCGGCCTCCACCTCCAGCATCGCCGTCACGTGCTCGTCCTGGGGGCCGATGATGCCGGGCCGGCCGCGCTTCAGGATGCCGGCCTTGGTCTGCGCGATTCCGAGCAGGTCGTCGCCGAGGAAGTCGGCATGGTCATGGCTGATACTGGTAAGCACCGCGGCGAGCGGCGCGTCGACGACGTTGGTCGCGTCGAAGCGGCCGCCGAGGCCCACTTCGAGCAGGCAGAGATCGGCCGGCTGCTCGGCGAAGAGCAGGAGCGCGGCGGCCGTCGTCACCTCGAAGAACGTGATCTGCCTGCCGCCATTGGCGTCGCGCACGCGGGCGAGCGCCTCCACCAGCATGTCGTCGGCGACGAGGCGGCCGCCGCCGGGCCGGCCGAGCCGGATGCGCTCGTTGAAGCGGACGAGATGGGGCGAGGTGTAGACATGCGCGGCGAGCCCGGCCGCCTCGGCAAAGGCGCGCAGGAACGCCACGGTCGATCCCTTGCCGTTGGTGCCGGCTACGTGGACGACCGGCGGCAGCCGGTCCTGCGGTCGGCCGAGCGCGTCGAGCAGCCGCTCGATGCGGTCGAGCGAGAGGTCGATGCGTCGGGGGTGGAGCGCGCCGAGCGCGTCGAGCATGCGCGCGAGCTCGGACATCCGCTCAGGCTGCGGCAGAGGCTGTCTCGCTGTCGCCTTCGGCCCGGGCGGGCTGCTCGGGCGCCGGCTCGGCAGGCTCCAACTCGGCCGCGCGCACCGGCTCCGGCTGCTTCATCAGCAGCCGGCAGAGACGGGCGAGGGTGGCGCGGAGCTCGTGCCGGTGCACGACCATGTCCACCATGCCGTGCTCCATCAGGTATTCGGAGCGCTGGAAGCCCTCGGGCAGCTTCTCGCGGATGGTCTGCTCGATCACGCGCGGGCCGGCAAAGCCGATGAGCGCGCCCGGCTCGGCGATCTGCACGTCGCCGAGCATCGCGTAGGAGGCCGTGACGCCGCCGGTAGTCGGGTTCGTGAGGACGACGACGTAGGGCAGGCCGGCCTCCTTCACCTCCTCGACCGCGACCGTGGTGCGCGGCATCTGCATGAGGGAGAGAATGCCCTCCTGCATGCGTGCGCCGCCCGAGGCGGCGAAGAGGATGTAGGGCAGGTGGCGCTCGACGGCGGTGCGGGCGCCGGTGACGATCGCCTCCCCGGCCGCCATTCCGAGCGAGCCGCCCATGAAGTCGAAATCCTGCACGGCGACGACGACGGGCACCGCTTCGATCGCGCCGGCGGCGACGACCACGGCATCCTCGCGGCCGGTCTTGGCCTTGGCGGTCTTCAGGCGGTCGGTGTAGCGCCGCTCGTCGCGGAAGCGCAGCGGATCCGCGACGACGCTCGGCGTCGGGATCGTCTCCCACGCGCCGTCGTCCATCAGGTGCCTGAGCCGCGTCGGCGCGTCCATCCGCTGGTGATAGCCGGAGCCCGGAAAGACGAACTGGTTCGCCTCCAGGTCCTGGTGGAACACCATTTCCCCGGTCTCCGGGCACTTGACCCAGAGGTTCTCCGGCACTTCCCGCTTCGGCCACAGGCCGCGGATCTTCGGACGGACGACGTTCTCGATCCAGTTCAAGGTCAGGCTCCTATTCGGCTGCGATCTGCCGCGCTGCGCGGACGCCCTCGGCGAGGCTCCGCACCAGCCCCGTCACGGCGGGCACCGTGCCTTCCGTGGCGCGGCCGGCCTCGTCCAGGCTCGTGCGGATCGCCTCCACGAGCGCGGAGCCGATCACGACCCCGTCGGCGACACGGCCGATGGCGGCGGCCTGGTTCGGGGTCTTCACGCCGAAGCCGACGCAGATCGGCAGGCCGGTATGGTCCTTGATGCGTGTCACCGCGTCGGCGACCGCGGTCGTGTCCGGCGCGGCGGTGCCGGTAATTCCCGCGATCGAAACGTAATAGAGGAATCCCGACGTGTTGGCGAGCACGGCGGGCAGACGCCTGTCGTCGGTCGTGGGCGTGGCGAGGCGGATGAAGTTCAGCCCCGCGCGGATCGCCGGCAGGCAGAGTTCCTCGTCCTCCTCCGGCGGCAGGTCGACGACGATCAGGCCGTCGACGCCGGCCTCCTTCGCATCCGCCAGGAAGCGGGCATTGCCGTAGGAATAGATCGGATTGTAGTAGCCCATCAGCACGATCGGCGTCTCGTCGTCGCCGGCGCGAAAGGCGCGGACCATCGCGAGCGTGCGCTTCAGCGTCTGTCCGGATTTCAGGGCGCGGAGCCCGGCCGCCTGGATCGCCGGACCGTCGGCCATCGGATCGGAGAACGGCATGCCGATCTCGATCAGATCCGCGCCGGCCGCCGGCAGCGCCCGCAGGATCGAGAGCGAGGTCTCGTGGTCGGGATCGCCGGCGGTCACGAAGGTGACGAGGGCGGGCCGTGCGGCCTTGGTGAGCGCGGCGAAGCGGCGGTCGATGCGGGTGGTCATGAGGTCCGGTAGCACAGGAGCAGGCGCCGGGAAACGGGCGGCGGAGGAAGCGTCCGGACGGGAGCGAGGCGCCCGGCGCGCCGCGGCGCTTTCGGGCCGCATGATGGCATGTTCACGCGAACAGCATGCGGAGCAGGACGGCGATCCAGAGACCGATCAGCGCGCCGAGCATCCATTTGATCAGCGAAAGCTCGCCGCGGAGCCCCTGCATCTCGTGTCGCAAGCCCCCCTGGAGCGCGGCCATCTCGCTCCTGAAAGAACCTTCGAGCTTGGTCATGTCGCCCTTCAGTTCACCGCGAAGCGCGGCCATGTCGCTCCTGAGAGAACCTTCGAGCTTGGTCATGTCGCCCTTCAGTTCACCGCGGAGCGCGGCCATCTCGCCCTTCAGCTCGCCGCGAAGTGCGGCCATTTCCGTCCGCATCTTTTGATTGTCTTCGCGCAGATCCGCGAACTGGCTCCTCAACTCCCGGTCCGAAACCGCGAGCGCCTCGGCAGCACGGCGGGCCTTCTCCTCGTCGGCGCCGGCGCTCATCAGCGCATCATAGATCTCGGTGACCATGATGTTCATGGCGCGAGCCTACCCTGCGGCAATGGCGCGGAAAAGAGACCCGCAATCAGAGCTCGAAGCCCAATATGCTGCCGACCGTGAAGACGTCCTTGTCGCCGCGGCCGCACATGTTCATCACGATGATCTGGTCCTTGCGCATGGTCGGCGCGAGCTTGATCACCTCGGCGAGCGCATGCGCCGGTTCGAGCGCGGGAATGATGCCCTCGAGCCGAGTGCAGAGCTGGAAG
Source organism: Propylenella binzhouense (assembly GCF_009866965.1). Classification (GTDB taxonomy): domain Bacteria; phylum Pseudomonadota; class Alphaproteobacteria; order Rhizobiales; family Afifellaceae; genus Propylenella; species Propylenella binzhouense. The sequence continues at coordinate 5,067 of NZ_SPKJ01000135.1, forward strand.
GCCTCGAGCGCCTCGCTGTCGGTCGCCGGCACGTAGCTGACCCGGCCGCTGTCCCTCAGCCAGGAATGCTCCGGGCCGACGCCCGGATAATCGAGCCCGGCCGAGATCGAGTGGCCTTCGAGGATCTGGCCGTCATCGTCCTGCAGAAGATAGGTGCGGTTGCCGTGGAGGACCCCCGGCCGTCCGCCGTTCATCGACGCGGCGTGGCCGTTCGGCACGTCCATGCCGTGGCCGCCCGCCTCGACGCCGTAGAGCGCGACGTCGCGCTCGTCGAGGAAGGGGTGGAACAGGCCGATCGCGTTCGATCCGCCGCCCACCGCCGCCACGAGCGCATCCGGATAGCGGCCCTCGGCCTCCATGATCTGCTCCTTCAGCTCGGTGCCGATCACCGACTGGAAGTCGCGGACCATGGCCGGGTAGGGGTGCGGCCCGGCCGCCGTGCCGATCAGGTAATAGGTGGTTTCGACATTGGCGACCCAGTCGCGGAGCGCCTCGTTCATGGCGTCCTTGAGGGTGCCGGCGCCGGCGGTCACCGGCTTCACCTTGGCGCCGAGAAGGCGCATGCGGAAGACGTTCGGCTTCTGCCGCTCGACGTCGGTCGCCCCCATGTAGACGACGCAGGGGAAGTCGAACCGGGCCGACACCGTGGCGGAGGCGACCCCGTGCTGCCCCGCGCCGGTCTCCGCGATGATCCGCGTCTTTCCCATGCGCTTGGCGAGCAGGATCTGCCCCAGGCAGTTGTTGATCTTGTGGCTGCCGGTGTGGTTCAGCTCGTCGCGCTTGAAGTAGATCTTCGCGCCGCCGAGATGCGCGGTGAGCCGCTCGGCAAGGTAGAGCGGGCTCGGCCGGCCGGTATAGTGCTTGCCGAGCTGGGCGAGCTCGGCGTGGAAGGCGGGATCGTTCTTGGCCTCGGTATAGGCCCGCTCCAGGTCGAGGATGAGCGGCATCAGCGTCTCGGCGACGAAGCGGCCGCCATAGAGCCCGAAGCGGCCGCGCTCGTCGGGCCCGGTGCGGAAGGAATTGGGCTGCTCGTTCACGTCGGAATGGCTCCTGGTCAGGCGGCGCGCGCCGGCCGCGGACGGCCGGCCGCGCGCACCGCGTCGATGAAGGCCCGGATGAGCCGCGGATCCTTGACGCCGGGCGCGCTCTCGACCCCTGAGGACACGTCTATCCCGGTCGGGCGGCTCGCGGCGAGCGCGTCGGCGACGTTCGCCGGGCTGAGGCCACCGGAGAGCAGCCAGGGCACCGCGGGCGCGAAGCCGTCGAGGATCCGCCAGTCGAATGCCGCGCCGTTGCCGCCGGGCCGGTCGGCGTCCTTCGGCGGCTTGGCGTCGAGGAGAAGCGCGTCGACCGCGCCCTCATAGGCGCGCGCGCCGGCGAGGTCCTCCGCGCCGGCGACGCCCACCGCCTTCATCACGCGGACGGCGAAGCGGCTGCGGATCTCGGCCGCGCGCTCCGGCGTCTCCTTGCCGTGCAGCTGCACGAGGTCCGGCCGGAGGTCCTCCGCGATCCGCGCCAGGACGTCGTCCGGCGAATCGACCGTGAGGGCGACGATCCCGGCCTTGCCGCAGGTGCGTCCGGCGAGTGCCGCCGCCTCGCCGAGGGTCACCGCGCGCGGGCTCCTGTCGAAGAACACGAATCCGACCATGGTGGCGCCCGATGCGACCGCCGCATCGAGGGTCTCGCGGGTCGAGAGCCCGCAGATCTTGATTTCGCTCACCATCACAGTTCCGTGCCACGGAATGGGTGCGTTGTAAAACCGCCGCACACGGCAGGTGGGCGTTCGCCGGCCGTCCGGCAAGGCTCAGCCGGCGAGCATGTCCTCGACCGCACGGACGAGCCGCGCGATGTCCTCCGGCCGCGACAGGCGGTGGTCGCCGTCCGGCACCAGCGTGAGCACCGCGTCGTCGAAGGCGAGCCGCTCCATCAGCGCGGTGGCGTGCTCCCACGGCACGTCCTCGTCCTTCTGGCCCTGGATGACGTGCACCCGGCAGCCGACCTCGATCGGGCCGGGCCCGAAGAGGTGGCGCTCGCCGTCCTCGATGAGGCGGCGGGTGAGCTTGTAGGGCTCGTCGGAATAGGCGGAGGGCTCGAGGTGGTAGCCGTTCTCCTCGATGTCCCGCCGGGCGCGCTCGTCGAAGCGGTCCCACATCAGGTCCTTGGTCATGTCGACGGCGGGCGCGATCAGGATCATGCCGGCGAGGTGGTCGCTCTCGCCGCGCTCGCGCAGCAGCCTGGCGAGGAGGAGGGCGAGCCAGCCGCCCATCGAGGAGCCGACCACGATCTGCGGTCCGTGCGCGCAGCGGTCGAACACGGCGGCCGCTTCCTCGAGCCAGCGCGAGATCGACCCGTCGTCGAAGGATCCGCCGGAGCGGCCGTGACCCGAATAGTCGAAGCGCGTGATCTCATGGCCGGTGCGCCCGGCCCAGGCGTCGAGCGCCTCCGCCTTGCTGCCCGCCATGTCGGAGCGGAAGCCGCCGAGCCAGAACAGGCCAGGCTCCTTGCCGGCGCGGTGCAGCACGCAGATCGTGCGCGCTTCGTGATCCTGGCCGACGGTCAGCTGTTCCAATCTGAGTTCGCTCATTCTAAGTCTCTGACGTCTCTCCGGCTCCGAGGTGCGAAATCCTGCCGATGCGGTCAAGATCCCGCCCCGCGACGGTGTTGCAGGTGATCCCGGCGCTCGATACGGGCGGCGCGGAGCGGACCACCATCGACGTGGCCGCCGGACTGGTGCGGCGGGGCGATCGCGCGCTCGTGGCAAGCGCGGGCGGACGGCTCGAATCGGAGCTTGCCGCAATCGGCGGCGAGCTCGTGCGGCTGCCGCTCGCCTCCAAGAGCCCCGCCGAAATCGTCCGGAACGCCGGCCGGATCGCGCACGAGCTCGGAAGGCTCGAGGTCGACCTCGTCCATGCGCGCAGCCGCGCCCCCGCCTGGTCGGCGCTCCTCGCCTGCCGGCGGCGGGCCGTCCCCTTCGTCACGACCTATCACGGCATCTATGCCGAGCGCGGCCCGCTGAAGCGGCTCTACAATTCGGTGATGGCGCGCGGCGACAGGGTGATCGCCAATTCCCGCTACACCGCCGAGATCGTGGCCGCCCGCTACGGCACGCCGTTCAAGCGGATCGCGATCATCCCGCGCGGCGCCGATCTCGCCCGCTTCGCCCCGGAGGCGGTGACGGCCGACCGCCGCCGCGCGCTCCGCGAGGCGTGGGGGCTCTCGGGCGGCGAGACATTGGTCCTCAACGTCGCCCGGCTCACCGCCTGGAAGGGCCAGTCGGTGCTGGTCGAGGCGGCATCCCTGCCGCCGCTCTCGGAGATCCCGGATCTCGTCGTGGTGCTCGCCGGCGACGACCAGGGCCGCGCCGGCTACCGCAAGGCGATCGAGGGGGAGATCGCGGCGCGGCGCCTGGCGCGGCGGGTGCGCGCCGTCGGCCATGTCGACGACGTGCCCGCCGCGCTCTCGCTCGCCGATGTCGCGGTCGTCGCCTCGACCGCGCCGGAGGCGTTCGGCCGCGCGGCGGTGGAGGCGGAGGCGATGGGCGTGCCTGTCGTGGTGACCGCGCTCGGGGCCGTGCGCGAGACCGTTCTCGCCCCGCCCGAAGTGGCGCCCGGGCGCCGCACCGGCTGGCACGTGCCGCCC
>NZ_SPKJ01000136.1 GCF_009866965.1 Propylenella binzhouense
AGCGGCGAGGCGGCCGCGGACTGGCTCGCCGGCGAGGGCTGCCGCGTGGCGGCCGTGGAGGGGCGCGCTCTGCCCGCCTTCGAGGCACGCGCCGCGGCGCTCGGCATCGCGCCGGAGCGCGTCGGAACCGTCGAGGGCTTCAATTACAGCCGCGGGCGTCGCGCGACGATCGGGATCTACCGTGTTGCGAAGCCGGGTTGAAGCGCGGCTTGCCCCCTATCGCGAGGGCGCGCGCAGGATCTATCGGCGCGGCGCGGCGAACCTTGCTGCGTCCCGCGCATTCGCCCGCGCGCGGCGGCGCGACCGCCGCTTCGCGATTCTGCCCTATGACGGCTGGGGCGTGGCGAACGGCGTGGCGCTTGCGCTCACCGCCCTGCTCCTGACGGCATTTCTCGCCGATCCCTGGCTCTATGCCTGGCACGCCACGCTGCCCGGATGGCTGACGGCATTCTTTTCCGAGATCACCTGGCTCGGCGAGGCCAACTGGATCCTCGTGCTTTCCGGCGGGTTCTTCCTGGCGGCAATGGCCGGCGATGCGGCGATGCTCGGCGGACGGCTCCGCGCGCGCCGGGCGGTGAGGGCGGCTGCCGCCGGATACGTGTTCCTGTCCGTCGCCCTCGCCGGGCTCGCCGCGGTGATCCTCAAATACGCGCTCGGGAGGGCGCGGCCGCGGCTGTTCGAGACCGTCGGGCCCTATGCATTCGACCCGTTCGCGTTGAAGCCGGTCTGGTCGGGCTTTCCGTCGGGGCATGCCACCACGGCGATGGCTCTCGGCGTCGCGCTCGCTTTGCTCTTCCCGAAGGGGCGGTGGCTGTGGCTCTGCGCTGGGTTCTGGCTGGCGGCGAGCCGGCTTGCGACGCGGCAGCATTATCCGACGGACGCCCTCGCCGGTTGCCTTCTCGGTGCGCTGGTGGCATGGCTCCTCGCCCGTGCCTTTGCCCGGCTGCGGCTCGTCTTCGGCTTCGACGAAACAGGCGGGCTCATCCGCCGAAAGGGAGCTTCGGGTCGCCTGTGATGAACGATGACGCCCTCGACGTGACGGTGGTCGTGCCGTGCCGGAACGAGCGGGACAATATCGGTCCGTTGATCGACGAGATCGCGGAGGCGCTGCTCGGCCGCCGCCGCGAGATCGTCGTGGTCGACGACGGCTCGGACGACGGGACCGGGGAGGCCGTGCGGGCGGCGGCCGCCCGGCATCCGGGCATCCGGCTCGTCCGGCACGATCGCTCCGCCGGGCAGAGCGCGGCCGTGCGGACCGGCCTCCACGCGGCGCGCGGCGCGATCGTGCTGACGATCGACGGGGACGGCCAGAACGATCCTGCCTTCATGCCGGCCCTCCTTGCCGCTCTCGAAGCCGGCGGTTCCCAGATGGGCCTTGCGGCGGGCCAGCGGATCGGGCGCAAGGCGAGCTTCGCCAAGCGCCACGGATCGCGGCTCGCGAATGCCGTCCGCCGCGGCCTCCTGAAGGATTCCACCCGCGACACCGGCTGCGGCCTGAAGGCGGTCAGGCGGAGCGTGTTCCTGCGGCTGCCCTATTTCGACGGCTGGCACCGCTTCCTGCCCGCCCTCGTCCTGCGCGAAGGCTACGGCATCGCGACCGTCGACGTGGTGGACCGGCCGCGCCGGCACGGCCAGTCGAAGTACGGCATCTTCGACCGCCTGTGGGTCGGGATCGCGGATCTCTTCGGCGTGTGGTGGCTGACGAAGCGGCTCAGGGTCCGCCCGGCGTCCGAAGAGGTTTCGCTCGATGTCTGACCTGCTGCAGTGGCTTCACGACGTCTTCGTCGCCCAGTTCGATTTCTGGGTGCTGCTGGGCTTCGTCGCGCAGTTCCTCTTCATGATGCGGTTCCTGGTGCAGTGGATCGCGAGCGAACGGGCGCGGCGGTCGGTCATTCCGGTCGCGTTCTGGTTCTTCTCGCTCGGCGGCGGCTTCCTTCTGCTGGTCTATGCGATCCAGAGACAGGATCCGGTCTTCATTGCGGGCCAGGCGCTCGGGCTCCTGATCTACGTTCGGAACGTATGGCTCATCGCCAGGGAGAAGCGGGAGACGAACTGAGCGGCGAGGGCACGAGGCGATCGATGACGGCGGCCTCGAGCGCGTCGAGCTTCTCCGGGTCCGGCAGCGTGCCGAGCGCCTTTCCGGGCTTCTGGTTGTGGCGGGCGATGGGTGCCGCTTCGGCGGCCGGCGTTCCGATCTCGGACGGAAGGTCGAGCGCTCGTACGAGGGCATGCGCCGCGCCGCGCTCGCCGAGGCTTCCGACATCGAGGAAGACCGCACGGCAGCCGAGCCCGGTCGCGAGCTGGGCATAGGCCTCCTGCCGCGCCCCGGTCTCGAGCGCATACCAGTAGAGAAGCTGGTAGTCGGAGAGCTCGCGCCAATGCTCGAGCCGGAGGAAGACCCTGTCGTCCGGAGCGAGCAGATAGCGGCGGCCCATCGGCGTTCGGGCCGGGACCGTGCCGAGCCGGAGGTAGGAGAGCGCGATCTGCCGGACGTCCCGCCTCAGCATGATGAGGTCGGGACGGAGGCCGAGCGCGAGCGCAGGCTCCAGGAACCCCTTCCCGAAGAGATGGCTCGTCTCGGCGTAGACGGGCCTCGGGCACGATGCGATCGCCGGAATCTTCAGCTTCAGCAGGAAGTCGGCCGCCCTTTGTGGTCGCGATTGCGCCGCCCGCATGGCGAGCACGAAATCGGGGTGCGGCTCGTGGAAGGCCCCCACGGACGGGACCTCGCCGAGGCGCCGGCAGAGCGTCTCCGTCCCCGACCGGCCCGCCGTGATGCAGAAGATCAGGCGCTTCTCGCCGATCACCCGGCGCAGGGCGTCCTTGCAGGCGGCCGCCGGCGTCGCGGCCGCGCGGAGGCGCCAGTGGAGATCCCGGATGCGGTGTTTCAGCTTCATCCTGGCGGGGCCGACGTCACTCCGCATGCCCGGCATCGGCCGGGCCCCTCGTCTGGCGTGCCGGATCGTACACGTCAACAGGCCCGTTTCCACCGCGCATCCGCTCGACTACCATGTGGCCCCGTTCGGAACCTATCCCGATGCGAGGCCTTACCTCCTTTCCCCGAGAGAAGGATCGACCCGGGATGCTTGGGCGGAGGGGTAGTGACGGCGATGCCGGACCGGCACCTGCTCGCGCGCATGCGCGCCCGGACGCCGGAGCCGGGCAGGGAGCACGCCTGCTCGGGCTTGCCACCGTCGTTCCGCCCAATGCCCTCGACCAGGAACGGGTGCTCCTGGAGGCGATCGACCGCTTCGGCCTGACCGCGGTGCAGGCCGCGCAATGCGGGGCGATCTTCCGGAACACCGGCATTTCGTGCCGCTATTCCGCCCGCGATTTCCCGTGGTTCCGCGGCAGCCAGGACTGGGCGAGCCGGAGCAGCGCGTACCTGGAGGGTGCGAGCGATCTCTTCCTGCGGGCCGCCGGGGCCGCCCTGGCGCAATCCGGGATCGACCCGGGCGCGGTCGACACGGTCGTGACCGTCAGCTCGACGGGCATCGCGACCCCTTCGCTCGAAGCGCGCGTCCACGGGACGCTCGGCCTGCGTCCGGACGTGCGGCGCGTGCCGGTCTTCGGCCTCGGCTGCGCCGGCGGCGCAAGCGGGCTTTCGCTCGCGACGCGGCTGGCGGCCGCGGAGCCCGGCTCGACCGTGCTCCTCGTGGTGGTCGAGCTCTGCACGCTCGCCTTCCGGTCCGACGCGGCGAGCAAGTCGAACATCGTGGCGACCGCCCTTTTCGGGGACGGAGCGGCGGCGGCCGTCGTGCGCGCCGGCGACGGGGCGGGCGGCATTCTCCAGCTCGAGCGTTCGGGCGAGCATCTCTGGCCGGACACGCTCGACGTGATGGGCTGGGACGTCGATCCCGTGGGCTTCAGCGCGATCTTCTCGAAATCCATCCCCGATCTCGTCACCGAGCGGCTGCGGCCGGCCGCGGAGGCCTTTCTCGCGGCGGGCGGCCGGCGTCTGGAGGAGATCGAGCACTACGTCTTCCATCCCGGCGGCGCGAAGGTGGTCGAGGCGCTGGAAAGGACGTTCGGCCTCGCTCAGGGATCGCTGAGCTGCGAGCGGGACGTGCTCCGCCGCTTCGGGAACATGTCCGCGCCGACCGTCCTCTTCGTGCTGGAGCGCGCTCTCGCCGAAATGCGTGGCGGGCCCGGGCTCCTGGTTGCGCTCGGTCCGGGCTTCACCGCGAGCTTCGTCGGCTTCTCGGCCTGATGCAGGCCGACGCCTTCGCGGCCGCGATCCTGGCGCTCCTGACGGTGCAGCGGATCGGGGAGCTCGCCTATGCGCGGGCGAATACGCGGCGCCTCCTCGCCGAGGGCGGGCGGGAGCACTGCGCCCGGCAATATCCGTTCATCGTCTCCCTCCATGCGCTCTGGCTCGCGGGCCTCTGGATGCTCGCATGGGGCCGGCCCGTTTCCCTGGTCCTGGTGGCCGTCCTGGTGCTCCTCCAGGCGTTCCGGTTCTGGGTCCTCCGCGCGCTCGGGCGGCGCTGGACGACGCGGGTGATCGTGGTACCCGGCGAGAGGCTCGTGCGCGAAGGGCCCTATCGCTGGCTGCGGCACCCGAACTACCTGATCGTCGCCGCCGAGATCGCCGTGGTTCCGCTGATCTTCGGCCTCGTCCTCTATGCGGCGCTCTTCACCGTCGCGAACGCGGCAATCCTCTGGGCCCGGATCGTCTGCGAGGAGGCCGCCCTGGGGAGCGCGCCGAGGCCGGACTAGCGGGGCAGGCGGGCGTCCGGCCGGATCTTTGGTCCTGTTGCGGACGCATCCTGCCGCGCCTATGCCATTCCAAGGCCTGGAGCGCATCCGATGTTCGACACGATACTGATCGCGAACCGCGGCGAGATCGCCTGCCGCATCATCAGGACCGCGCGGCGCATGGGGATCAGAACCGTGGCGGTCTGTTCGGAGGCCGACCGCAACGCGCTCCATGTCGAGATGGCCGACGAGGCCGTCGAGATCGGCCCGCCGCCGGCGGCCCGGAGCTATCTCTCGATCGACCGCATCCTCGATGCGTGCCGGGCGACCGGCGCCGACGCGGTACATCCCGGCTACGGCTTCCTTTCGGAGAACGCGGCCTTCGCGCGTGCGCTCGAGGCGGCCGGCATCGTCTTCATCGGGCCGCCGCCCGCCGCGATCGAGGCGATGGGCGACAAGATCGAATCGAAGCGATTCGCCGAGCGGGCCGGCGTCAGCATTGTGCCGGGCTATCCCGGCGAGATCGCCGATGCCGACGAGGCGCTCCGGATCGCCGAGGAGGTCGGATTTCCTGTCATGATCAAGGCCTCGGCGGGCGGGGGCGGCAAGGGCATGCGCATCGCCCGCTCCGCGCGCGAAGTGAGCGAGGGGTTCCAGCTCGCGCGCTCGGAGGCGCGCTCGTCGTTCGGCGACGACCGGGTCTTCATCGAGAAGTTCATCGAGGAGCCGCGCCACATCGAAATCCAGGTCCTCGCGGACGGGCACGGAAATGCCGTCCATCTCCTGGAGCGCGAATGCTCGATCCAGCGCCGGAACCAGAAGGTCGTCGAGGAGGCGCCGTCCGCCTTCCTCGATGCCGGCACCCGCGCGGCCATGGGCGAGCAGGCCCTGGCGCTCGCCAGGGCGGTCGGATACCGGAGCGCCGGGACGGTCGAGTTCATCGTCGACCGCGACCGCAACTTCTACTTCCTGGAGATGAACACGCGCCTGCAGGTGGAGCATCCGGTCACGGAGCTCGTCACCGGCATCGATCTCGTCGAGCAGATGATCCGCATCGCGGCGGGAGAGACCCTCGCGCTCGCGCAGGCCGACATCGTCCCGCGCGGCTGGGCGATCGAGGCACGGATCTATGCGGAGGATCCCTACCGCAACTTCCTGCCTTCCATCGGCCGGCTCACGCATTACCGGCCGCCGGAAGAGGGCAGCCAAGGCGGCGTGACCGTACGCAACGACACCGGCGTCTACGAGGGCGCCGAAATCTCGCTCTTTTACGATCCGATGATCGCCAAGCTCTGCACGCATGCGCCGACGCGCGGCGAGGCGACCGACGCCATGGCGGAGGCGCTCGACGCCTTCACGGTCGACGGCATCCGCCACAACATACCCTTCCTCTCCGCGCTGATGACGCATCCGCGCTGGCGCGAGGGCCGGCTTTCCACCGCCTTCATCGCCGAGGAATATCCCGACGGCTTCCAGGGGGTGGGAGAGGATTCCGCAGGCGACCGTACCTTCGCCCTGATCGCGGCGAGCATCGAGATCGAGGAGCGCCGCCGCCGGAGCCGCGCCGACGGCCGCCTCGCGCCGGCGGGACCGCCGGGGGAGGCGTGGTGCGCCATGATCGACCGGAAGGTGGTGCCGCTCACGATCCATGCCGGCGGCCCTGGCGAGCTGTCGATTTCCGTGGACGGCGCCGCCTTGGTCGCGGTGGCGAGCGGCTGGCGCCCCGGCGAGCGGGTCTGGCGCGGCCTGATCGGCGGCGAGCCGGTCACCGCCCAGGTGGCGAGGCGCGGCACGCTCCTCGAGATCGCGCGGCGGGGGCGGAGCGTCTCCGCGCGTCTCGTCAGCCCCACGGCCGGCCGGCTGCAGGCGCTGATGCCGGAAAAGGCGGCGGCCGATACGTCCCGGGTGCTGCTCTGCCCGATGCCGGGGCTCGTCGTCTCCATCGCCGTCGCGGAGGGCCAGAAGGTCGAGCCGGGCGAGGCGCTTGCGACCGTGGAGGCGATGAAGATGGAGAACGTGCTGCGGGCCGAGCGCGAGGTGGTGGTGAAGGCGATCCGCGCCCGGCCGGGCGAGAGCCTCGCGGTCGACGCGGTGATCATGGAGTTCGAATGAGATGCGCAGCGTCGCCGTCAGGATCGAGGGGCGGGTGCAGGGCGTCGGCTTCCGCGCCTGGACGCGCCGCCAGGCGGCCCGGCTCAGCCTCGCAGGATGGGTGAGGAACGAGCCGGACGGGACTGTCTCCGCTCTGTTTTCCGGCCCCGAGGAACTGGTCGAGGAGATGGTCGCGCTGTGCCGGCGCGGCCCGCCCGGCTCGGTCGTCCTCCGCATCGGCGTCTCCGAGGCGGAGCATCCGGAGCCCGGCGCGTTTACCATATTAACGAATCGTTAAGCGCCGATTCGCACCTTAACCGCCTGTTAAGCTATGATGCCCCCGCAAACCGAGCGGGGTGCGTCATGTCCAGGATCCGCATTCTTATCGCGGGCGCGGCCGCGGCCGGCGTCGCGGCCGGCGCGAATGCCACTCCGGCGCCTCTGAACGAAGAGCCGCAAGTCCTTGCCGCAGCGACACAAACGCGGATCCTCGACAATGCGGTGAACGTCCAGCTCCGGTTCGTGCCGGAGGGCGGTCCGGAGAGCGGGCATGTCCGCGTCCTGCTGACGCCGGAGGAGCGGCCGCTCACCTTCTTCGAAGCGCGCTCGGCCGCGCAGCAGGCCTTCCTGGAGGCGGTCGGCGAGAAGGGAATCGGCGAAAACCTCAAGAGGATCACGGTGGTCGTGCGGCTCGTGCCGAAGAGCGACGATCCCGCGCTCGAGCAGAGATTCCTGTTCGTGCACAAGGGCGGCAAGGACTGGGCGATCCTGCCGGCCGAATGAGGCGCGGGCCGGCCACGGTGCCGGCCATGCACCCGCCCGGTGCCGGCGCGGCATCGGCCTGATACCCGCGTCGCGGCCGCCTCGGTGGACGATGCCCGTCAGGCGCGGGCGGTCGGTCCGAAGATCGTCTCGAAGGCCGCGCGGAGCGCCCCGTCCACCTCCGGCATCGCGGCGGGGATGCCGAGATCGGCGAGGCTGGTGACGCCGTAGCCCGTTATCCCGCACGGCACGATCCCGGCGAAATGATCGAGATCCGGCTCGACGTTGAGCGCGACGCCGTGGAAGGTCACCCAGCGGCGGACGCGGACCCCAATCGCGGCAATCTTGTCCTCGGCCGCGGCGCCGCCGGCAAGCGGCGGCTTCTCCGGCCGGCGCACCCAGACGCCGACGCGGTCCTCCCGCCGCTCGCCCGTGACGTTGAAGGCGGCGAGCGCGGCGATCAGCCAGGCCTCGAGCGCGGCGACATAGGCGCGGAGGTCGGTGCGCCGGCGGGCGAGATCGAGCATGACATAGGCCACGCGCTGGCCGGGGCCGTGATAGGTGTATTCGCCGCCGCGCCCGCTCCTGAAGACGGGGAACCTTTCGGGCGCGAGAAGGTCGGCCGGATCGGCGCTGGTGCCGGCGGTATAGAGCGGCGGATGCTCGACCAGCCAGACGAGTTCGTCCGCCTCCCCGGCGCGGATCGCCGCGACCCGCGCCTCCATGAAGGCGACCGCCTCCGCATAGGGGACGGGCGCGTCGGCGATCCGCCATTCGACCGGGGGCGCGTCCGGCGGCGCGCGCAGCAGCGCGCCGAGGGCGTCGCGGCCGGCCGGCCGCACGGC
>NZ_SPKJ01000137.1 GCF_009866965.1 Propylenella binzhouense
CGCGCCGCGACAGGCCGGAGAGCGTGCGGGCCGCGAGCGCCGTCGCCGCGCGGTAGAGCGCGGGCCGGCGGGCGAGCGCCGCCCAGAGCGACAGGCCGAAGCGCTGCGTCGCCGGCTGCAGGCCGCGTTCGAACTCCTTCTCGCGCCAGTGCCGCATCAGGTTCGGAAGCGGGATGCGGACCGGGCAGACCGATTCGCAGCGCCCGCAGAAGGTGGAGGCGTTCGGCAGATCCTTGGTCCGCTCCAGCCCGAACAGCGCCGGGTCGAGCACCGCGCCCATCGGCCCGACATAGGGCGCGCCGTAAGCGTGGCCGCCGACCGCGTGGTAGACCGGGCAATGGTCCATGCAGGCGCCGCAGCGTATGCAGCGCAGCATCTCCTGGAACGCGGTGCCGAGCATGGCGCTGCGGCCGTTGTCGAGGATGACGACGTGATAGGCTTCCGGCCCGTCGGGATCCTCCGGCCGGCGCGGCCCGGTCGAGAAGGTGGTGTAGACCGACATGTCCTGGCCGGTCGCCGAGCGCGCCAGCACGCGCAGGAGCGTCGCCGCGTCCTCGAGGGTCGGCACCACCTTCTCGATCGAGGCGAGCACGATGTGGACCTTCGGGAGCGTCTGGCTGAGATCGCCGTTGCCCTCGTTGGTCACGATGATCGAGCTGCCGGTCTCGGCCACCAGGAAGTTGGCGCCGGTGATGCCGACATCGGCGGCGAGGAACTTCTGCCGCAGCACGCCCCGCGCCTCGGCGAGCAGGCTCGTCGGCTCGCGCAGGTCCCGCTCCGGCGGAAGATGCGTGTGGACGCGACGGAACTCCGCCTCGATCTGGTCGCGGTTGACGTGGATCGCCGGCGCGATGATGTGGCTCGGCCCCTCGCCGCGGAGCTGGATGATGTATTCGCCGAGATCGGTCTCGACCGGGACGATGCCGGCCGCCTCCAGGTGCGCGTTGATCGCGATCTCCTCCGCGATCATCGACTTGCCCTTCGTCACCGTGCGCGCCCCGGCGCCCCGGCAGATGGCCAGCACGATCGCGCGGGCATCCGCCGCCGTCTCGGCCCAGTGGACCTGCCCGCCCGCGGCCTCGGCGTTCCGCTCATAGGCCTCGAGGTAGAGATCGAGATGCGCGAGGGCGTGGTCCTTGATCCGCTTCGCCTCGTCGCGCAGCCGCTCGAATTCCGGCAGCGCCGCCACCGCCTGCCGCCGCCGCTCGACGAAGCCGCCGCCGGCATTGGCGAGCGCACGGCGGAGCTGCGGGTCGGAGAGCGCCGCGACGGCGTTCTCCCTGAAGGCGGCCGAGGTGATCTCCATCGCGCTCACTCCGTCTCGCCGGGCTCGCCGATCGCCGGGCCGTCGGCCATGCCGGCGAGCACCTCGGCGACGTGGCGCACCTTCACCGCGCTCCCCTCGCGCTGCAGCTTGCCGGCCATGTTCATGAGGCAGCCGAGATCGCCGGCAAGCAGCGTGCCGGCGCCGGTGGCGGCGACCTTCGCCGCCTTCTCCGCGACGATCGCGTTCGAGATCTCCGGATATTTCACGCAGAACGTGCCGCCGAAGCCGCAGCATATGTCGGCGTCCGGCAGCTCGGCGAGGCTGAGGCCGGCAACGCCCGCGAGCAGCCGGCGCGGCTGCGCGCGGATGCCGAGCTCGCGCAGGCCGGCGCAGGAATCGTGATAGGTGACGGTGCCCGCGAAGCGCGCCCCGACCGCCGCCACGCCGAGCACATCGGCGAGGAAGCTCGTGAGCTCGTGCGTCCGCGCGGCGAGCGCGGCGGCGCGGCCGCTCCAGTCCGGGTCGTCGGCGAGGAGCGCCGGATAGTGCTTCCGGATCATGCCGGCGCACGAGCCGGACGGCGCCACGACGTAATCGTGGCCCTCGCAGGCGGCGATCGTCCGCCGGGCGAGCTCGGCGGCGTCGCCTCGGTCGCCGGAATTATAGGCCGGTTGGCCGCAGCAGGTCTGCGCCGCCGGCACCACGACAATGCACCCGGCCTCCTCGAGCAGCTTGATCGCGGCGAAGCCGACGCTCGGGCGGAAGAAGTCCACCAGGCAGGTGACGAAGAGCGCGACGCGGGGCCGCGGGGGCGCGTTCGGGGGCAAGGGGGCTCCTATTCGGCGGCGGTGCGCGCGATCGGCCCGAGCCGCGCCGCGCGGCGATGGCTCTCGAGCCGGAGCGCGGCGACCGCCTGGCGGGCGTCGGTCTCGTCGATCGCGCGGACCTGCGTCCTGATGAAGTCGATATGGCGCTCCGCCGCCGCGCGCGCCTCCTCCGGCCGGCGCGCGACGATGGCCGAATGGATCGCGCAATGCTGCGCGAGCAGCGCCTCGCGCCAGTCGGGCCGCCGGTAGAGCTTCAGCCGGTTGTGGACGACGCCCTCGGCGATGAGGCGGTAGCAGGAGCGCATCACGTGCAGCAGGACGAGGTTGTGCGCCGCCTCGATCACGGCGTTGTGGAACTCCACGTCGATCCGCGCCTCCGCGTCCGGGTCGCCGGCACGGTGGGCGGCGAGCATGCCGGCCATGGTCTCGTCGAGGATGGCGCGGTCGGCTTCCGTCGCGCGCTCGGCGGCATGGGCCGCGGCGATCCCCTCGATGTCGCGGCGGAACTCCAGATAGTCCGCGTTCGCCTGCGCGTTCCGGCGCACGAGATCCGTCATCGCGTCCGTGAAGACGGCGCCGGTGACCTCGGCGACGAAGGTGCCCTCGCCGTGGCGGGTGCGCAGCAGGCCGCGTTCCTCGAGCGCCTTCAGCGCCTCGCGCAGGATCGGGCGCGACACGTCGAGCCGGAGCGCGAGCTCGCGTTCCGCCGGCAGCCGGTCGCCGGGATGCAGCACGCCCTCGAGGATGAGCGCCTCGATCTGGCCGATGACGGCATCCGCGGTGCGGTCGTGAGCGATCTTGTGGAACATGGTCTCGCCGGGCCGCCGACCATAGGCGGGGCCGCGCCTGCCGGTCAACATTCTTTGCCACCGCCCTTGTGCTGCTCGTGGAATGAATTTCCACATGCGATGCTTTGTCCCGCCGGCGGCCGTGGCGGCTGCCCGGCATCGTCGCGAGCGGCGACTTCCTGTAGGTGTCGGAGCGGGAGGAGGGGGCCATGAATGACAGCGAAACGCGCCGGGAGCCCGGCGGGGAGCCGAGCGGGGGATCGGGCGAGGCGCCGCTTGGCGCGCCCTACGGCCTGCGGCCGCATCCGCTGCGGCCGTTCATCCTCGGCGAGCTCCATTCCCGCCCCTTCCAGCTCGTCGCCGCCCCGCGCACCATCCTGCAGCTCGCCTTCCTCGCCGAATCCGGGCCGGACCAGGACGCTGCGACCGTCGGCCAGCTGGCACGGAGCCGCGGCCTCTCCGGGCCGGATCCCGAGGCCCGCCATTTCGCGATGAACTGGGGCCCCGGCCGGCTGCGCTGGGAGCGGCATACCGAGTTCACGACCTGGACCTGGGACGCGCCGTCCCCGGCCGATCTCGACGAGCCCGTGCGCGGCCATCCCTTCGGGGATGCCTTCCGGGGGCCGGGAGCGCTCGTCGCCGCGATCCGGCTCGATCTCTGCCCAGGCCCCTCCGGCGAAGCCGAGCTCGCCCGCTTCCATCCGACCAGCCTCTGCTATTCGGTGATGGACGGCGGCACGGCGCGGGCGGCCACCGACTTCCGGCAGGATGCCGACGGCTTCACGCGCATCCTCGTCTTCGATGACGGGCTCGGGGAAGCGCGCGCCGGCGCGCTGACGCAGCGGCTGATCGAGGTCGAGACCTATCGCACCCTGACGCTGCTCGGCCTGCCGGTGGCGCAGCGGCTCGCGCCGGCGCTCGGCCGGATCGAGGGCGAGCTCGCGCGCATCACCGCCGAGATGCGCAAGCCCGAAGGCCGAGACAGCCATGTGCTTCTCGACGAGCTGATCGCGCTCTCGGCAAACCTCGAGGCGGATGCGGTGGCGAGCCTCTACCGCTTCGCCGCCAGCCGCGCCTATGACGAGATCGTCGCCCAGCGGCTGGGAGTGATCGGCGAGCAGGCCATCCCCGGCTACGAGACCTGGCAGATCTTCCTGTCGCGCCGCATGGGCCCGGCCGTCCGCACCTGCCGCGCGGTGGAGAACCGCCAGGCCGACCTCTCGCGGAAGCTCGCGCGCGCGGCCGATCTCCTGCGCACCCGCGTCGACGTCGAGCTCGAGCGCCAGAACCGCGACCTGCTGAAGTCGATGGAGCAGAGGACCCGACAGCAGCTCAGGCTGCAGCAGACGGTGGAGGGGCTCTCCGTCGCGGCCGTCAGCTATTACGTCGTCGGCCTCCTCTCATATTTCGCGAAGGGGCTCGAATCCTACGCGCCGGAGTTCGATCCGGCGCTGCTCGCGGCCGCGGCGGTCCCGCCCGTCATGCTGGCGGTCTGGCTGCTCGTCAGGCGGATCCGCCGCGCGCACGCCGAATAGGCCGGCCGGCTCCGCGCCGGCCCTGGTTCGGCCGCTCAGCCGCCCTTGCTGAAGGATTTCAGGTAGGCGACGACGGCGTCGCGTTCGTCCTCCTTCTTGAGGCCGGGGAAGGTCATCTTGTTGCCCGGTATGAAGGCCTTCGGATTCTCGAGATATTTGTGCAGCGTCTCGTCGCCCCAGACGAGGCCCTTCTCGCCGGCTTCCTTCATCGCGTTGGAATATTTGTAGTCCGGGGCGGTGCCCGCGGTGCGCCCGACCACGTCGTTGAGTTCGGGTCCGACCCGGTTCTTGGCGCCTTCGCCGACGGCATGGCAGGCCGCGCATTTCTTGAACACGTTCGCGCCGGCCTTCTCGAGGTCGCTCTGCGCGTCGGCGCTCCCGACGGCAGCTCCGATGAGGACAGTCGCGATCGCAATCCGCTTCAGCATTCCGTTTCCTCCATATCCAGGCCGGGAGCCGACCAGCCACGTCTATAACATCGGGTAATGTGTATGTGTTGCCCCGCCGCGCGGCCGGCTCGACAGCAGCCCGGAAAGTTCGTAACTAGGTGGTCAAATATTCGGACCACCGGACGGACGAATGACGCGACTGGCTATGCCGAAGGCCGACGAGGGCGTCCTCGCCCGGCGGGGGGAAATCGCGGAGGCGCTGCGGGCGATCGTCGGGACGGAATGGGTCGTCGACCATCCGGACGGGCTGCGGCCGTTCGAATCCGACGGTCTGACCGCCTACCGGCAGACGCCCCTGGTCGTCGCGCTTCCGGAGAACACGGCCGAGGTGCAGGCGATCCTGCGCTATTGCAGCGGGAGCGGCATCCGTGTCGTCCCGCGCGGATCGGGCACGTCGCTCTCCGGCGGCTCCCTCCCGCTCGCGGATGCGGTGCTGCTGGTGATGTCGCGGTTCAACCGCATTCTCGAGATCGACTTCGAGAACCGCGCCGTCACCGTCCAGCCCGGCGTGACCAATCTCAACATCACCAACGCGGTGGCGGATCGCGGCTTCTATTACGCGCCGGACCCCTCGTCCCAGATCGCCTGCTCGATCGGCGGCAATGTCGCGGAAAATTCGGGCGGGGTGCACTGCCTGAAATACGGCATCACCACCAACAACATTCTCGGGCTCGAGATGGTTCTCGTCGACGGCGAGGTGATCCGGCTCGGGGGCAAGCATCTCGACGCGGAGGGCTACGATCTCCTCGCGCTGATGACCGGCTCCGAAGGGCTGCTCGGCGTCGTCACGGAGGTCACGGTCCGCATCCTGCAGGCGCCCGAGACGGCGCGTGCCGTGCTCCTCGGCTTTCCCTCGAGCGAGGACGGCGGGCAATGCGTCGCCGAGATCATCGCGGCCGGCATCATTCCGGGCGGCATGGAGATGATGGACCGGCCCGCGATCCATGCCGCCGAGGACTACGTCCGCGCCGGCTATCCGCGCGACGTCGAGGCGCTGCTGATCGTGGAGCTCGACGGGCCGAAGGGGGAGGTCGACTTCCTTCTGGACCGCGTCGAACAGATCGGCCGCGCGAACCGGGCGAGCTATGTGCGCGTGTCGCAGAGCGAGACCGAGCGGCAATTGTTCTGGGCGGGGCGGAAGGCCGCCTTCCCGGCGGTCGGCCGGATCTCGCCCGATTATTACTGCATGGACGGCACCATCCCGCGCAAGGCGCTGCCGGCGGTGCTCCACCGGATGCGGGAGCTCTCCGGGCAATACGGTCTCCTGGTCGCCAATGTCTTTCATGCCGGGGACGGCAACCTCCATCCGCTCATCTGCTACGATGCCAACAAGCCGGGCGAGCTCGAGGCGGCCGAAGCGTTCGGCGCCGACATCCTTCGGCTCTGCGTCGAGGTCGGGGGCGTCCTGACCGGGGAGCACGGCGTCGGCGTAGAGAAGCGGGATCTGATGCCGGCGATGTTTTCCGAGACCGACCTCATGCAGCAGCAGCGCGTCAAATGCGCCTTCGATCCCGATCAGCTCCTTAATCCCGGCAAGGTGTTTCCGGTGCTGCATCGCTGCGCCGAGCTCGGCCGCATGCATGTGCACCGCGGGCAGATGCCGTTCCCCGACCTTCCGCGCTTCTGACGGGGGAGGGAATGCCGATGGCAAACCAGGGCGCGACGTTCCGGCCCGACACGACCGAAGGCGTGCGCGAACTCGTCGCCTGGGCGGCGGCAGAGGCGACGCCGCTCGAAATCCTCGGCCATGGCACCAAGCGGTCGGTCGGGCGGGCGGTCCAGGCCGCCTATACGCTCGATCTCGCCGCCCTCTCCGGCATCACGCTCTACGAGCCGGAGGAGCTCGTGCTGTCCGCCAAGGCGGGCACCCCCGTGGCGGAGATCGAGGCGCTGCTGTCGGAGCACGGGCAGGAGCTCCCGTTCGAGCCGATGGATCACGGGCCGATCGGCGGCGGCGCGGCAGGGCGCGGCACGATCGGCGGAATCGTCGCCGGCAATGTCAGCGGGCCGCGCCGCATCAAGGCGGGCGCGGCACGGGACCACGTGCTCGGCGTCACGGCGGTCTCCGGACGCGGCGAGGTCTTCAAGGCCGGCGGCCGGGTCGTGAAGAACGTCACCGGCTACGACCTCGCCCGCGGCCTCGCCGGGTCCTGGGGCACGCTCGCCGTGATGACCGAGATCACGGTCAAGGTGCTGCCGCGCCCGGAAGCGACCGCCACGCTCGTGATCCGCGGGCTGGCGGACGGCGAGGCGGTGCGGACGCTTTGCGCCGCGATGGGATCGCCCTACGAGGTCTCCGGCGCGGCGCACCTGCCGTCCGCCGCGGCCGAGGCTGCCGGGCTCCCCGGCCGCCGTGCCGCCACCTGCCTCAGGCTCGAAGGTTTCGCGCCCTCGGTCGCCTATCGGCTGGAGCGGCTCGCAGCATTGCTCTCCGGCCTCGGCGGGGCCGAGCGGCTGGAAGGCGCGCCCTCGGCGGCGCTCTGGCGGGCAATCCGCGACGCCGCGCCCTTCGCCGGAAGCGACGCTCCGCTCTGGCGGGCGAGCGTGGCGCCGATGGCGGGGCCGGCCCTCGTCTCCGCCCTGGAGGGCCACGCGCTCTCCCATTTCTACGACTGGTCCGGCGGTCTCGTCTGGATCGAGGCCGGGAGCGGCATCGGCGATGGCGGGGCGGCACCGGTCCGGGCGGCGGTCGCCGCTACGGGCGGGGGCCACGCCACGCTCGTGCGCGGCGACGCCGCGGTCCGCGCCGCGATCGAGCCGTTCCAGACCCAGCCCGCCGCGCTGGCCGCGCTCTCCCGCCGTCTCAAGGCGCAGTTCGACCCGGCGGGAATCCTCAATCCGGGGCGGATGCCGGCGGCGAACTGAACCGATGCAGACCTCCTTCTCTCCCGCCCAGCTCGCCGATCTGGCAATCCGCGAAGCCGACGCCATCCTCAGGAAATGCGTGCATTGCGGCTTCTGCACCGCGACCTGCCCGACCTATGTCGAGCTCGGCAACGAGCTCGACAGCCCGCGCGGGCGGATCTACCTCATCAAGGACATGCTCGAGCAGGACAGGCCGGCCTCGTCCGAGGTCGCCCTCCACATCGACCGCTGCCTCTCCTGTCTCTCCTGCATGACGACCTGCCCGTCCGGCGTCGACTACATGCATCTCGTCGACCAGGCGCGCGTCCGGGTCGAGGAGACCTATCGCCGGCCGCTCGGGGACCGGCTGACGCGCTCCCTGCTGGCGGCGATCCTGCCTTATCGCGGCCGCTTCCGCCTGGCGCTCGCCGCCGCCTTCTTCGCCCGTCCGCTCGCGCCGGCTCTCGACGCCTTCGGCGGGCCTTTCCGCCGGCTCGCGGCCATGCTGCGGCTGGCGCCGGCCCGCTTCCCGGGCCGCGCGCCCGCAACGCGCATCCATCCCGCCGCCGGGCC
>NZ_SPKJ01000138.1 GCF_009866965.1 Propylenella binzhouense
GGGGGCGGGACGGCGAAACTGTGCCGCCCGCGGGCGGTGGCGCCGGGCAGAAGCGGCCGGCAACAGCGCCCGCCGCCGCGAAGCCTGTGCCTTCGCTGAAGGCGCTCGGACCCGGTCCTGCGCTCCAGGCGGTCGCCGCCGCGGCACCTCCGTCCCCATCGGCGCCCGAGGCCGGCGACACGGCCGCTCCGGCGGATGCCGGCAGGGAGACGGCACCGGACCGCGTTCCGGCCGCGGAATCGGGCGCGGCCGAAGCCGATGCGCCGCGCCGCGCCGCGACCGAGCCGCCCCGTCATCTCGATTTCGTTCCGGCGCTCGATGGACAGGTGCCCGCGCGCGGCCGTGGGGGCGTGCGGCGCTTCCTCGGCAAGGCGGCGGGAGTCTCTCTCGGGCTCGCGCTCGTGGTCGCGGCCGTCGGGATCTGGATCGGGCGCGATCTTCCGTTCGGATTCGTGAACGGCGGTCCGGGGGCGGCCGCGACCGTGCTTGCCGCCGCCGACGGTTCGCCCGTCGCTCCGGTGTCCGCGCCCCTCGCGGCAGGGGACCTGCCGGACGATCTCGCCAATGCGGTGCTCGTCGCGGTCGACAGACAGTTCTTCGACCAGAACGGCATCGATTTCTCCGGGGTCTGGAGCGTCGTGTGGAGCGGGCTCGTCGGCCGCTCCGGCGAGGAGACCGGCTCGCTCGCCCAGCAATTGAGCCGCTCCGCGTTTATCGCGAAGGACGCGAGCCTCAAGCGCAGGCTGCAGGAGGCGGTGCTGACGGCGGCGCTCGAGTGGCGCCTCGACCGCCGCGCGATCTTGAGCCGCTTCCTCGACGGCGCGTCCTTCGGCAATGCGGCGATCGGCGTCCGGTCGGCCGCCCGGATCTACTTCGACAAGGATGTCGCCGATCTCGATCTTCCCGAATCGGCCTTCCTGGCCGGATTGCTCGGGGCGCCACCGGGATTCGATCCGCGCGGCGCCGATGCGGCCGAGGCGGTACGGCGCGCGAACGGGGTGATCGACGGCATGCGCGGCCAGGGCTTCGTGGCGCCGGATCGCGCGGAGGCCGCCAAGGCCGATCCCGCGCGGCCGGTCGGCGCCGCCGCCCCCGGCGGCTGGTACGCCGAATGGGTGCAGGGCCAGGCGCAGCAGCGCTTCGGGCCGATCCTGGGCGAGTTCCGGATCGGGACGACGCTGCGTCCGGATCTGCAGGAGAAGGCCGAAGCGGCCGTGCGGAAGGGGCTGGCGACACTGAGGCCGGAGCAGAAGGTCGGCCAGGTCGCGCTCGTGGCGATGACGTATGACGGCGCCGTGGTGGCGATGGTGGGCGGCCGCTCCGCCGCGGAGGGCGGTCCCAATCGCGCCACGGAGGTCCGTCGGGAACTCGGGTCCGCCGGCAGCCTGTTCGTCTATCTCGCGGCCATCCGGGCCGGCTGGACCCCGAACGACAGGCTGCTCGATGCGCCGCTGCGGGTGGAGCAGTGGCGCCCGGGGACCGGATCGGCCGATACGGACGTGGTCGATCTGAAGGGGGCCTTCGCGCGCTCCCTCCATGGCCCGACCAGGCGTCTCGCAAGCGAGGTCGGCACTTCGGAGGTCCTCGTCGCCGCGCGCAATCTCGGCCTCGACGTCCCGTTCGGAGGAGGTGCGGCCGACAGCATCGAGGACGTTCGCGCGAGCCTGCTCGAACTGACGGGCGCATATGCCTCGATCGCGGCCGGATCGGGGCCGGTCCGGCCCTACGGCCTCGCATCGGTCTCGGCACCGGCGACCGGCGGCGAGCCGCTCTCGGTGCGGCCCGCCGGTCTCGGCCAGCGCATCGAGCAGGGGCCGGCGCTCGTTCAGCTTCTGGAGAACGTCGTCACCGAAGGCACCGGCCAGCGTGCCGCGCTCGGGCGCTTCGCGGCCGGCAAGACGGGCACGAGCCGCGATTTCCGGGACGCCTGGTTCGTGGGCTTCACCGACGATCTCGTGGCGGGCGTGTGGGTCGGCAATGATGACGGCAGTCCGATGAACGGGATGACCGGCGGCGAACTGCCTGCGGTGATCTGGCGGGACTTCATGGTCGCGGCCGGCGGCGCGGGGAACGGACCCGCGCGGCTCGGCCGTCTCGATCCGCCGAAGGACCAGATCGCGGGCGAATCCTCGGCGGCGCCGGGGCGGGCTGCCGCCTCGTTCTCCGCCGACGGCCCGCTCACGACCGAAGGCCTTGGCCTGCTCCACGAAACGGAGGACGCAATCTCTTCCGCTTCGGCGGAGGAAGCGCGCGGCGTTCCCGTCCTGCCCGTCGCGCCGCTGCAGGAGCAGGGCAGCCCCGCGATCAAGCGGACCGGCTCGGCCGCCTCCAGGAGTGCGGGCCTGCCGGGCGGCGCCTGGAAGAGCGGCACCGGCGTGCACAGCGGAAATCGCGTCCGCCGCGCCGCCCCGTCCTCCGCGCCGCGCCGCTGAGATCGCGCCGGCGGGCGCCCCTCAGGGGAACCGCTTCTTCGTCTTCGCCGTGGCGAGTTCCTTGCCGGCGGCATCGAGCGCGCGGATGGTGAATTCGTAGAGGTGGGAGACGTTCGGCGGGCAGGGTCCCTTGTAGCGGAACGCCCCGTAGGGAAGCTGGCTCTGGCCCGCATAGGCCACCTTGCCGCCGCCGTGCGGATAGCGGAGGTAGTCCAGGTCCTTCATCCTGATGTCGAGCGTGACCGTCCCTGCCGGAACGCCCGTCAACGTGATTGGCGGCGAATTCTCGTCCAGGCAGTGCTTGGTCGGGCCCCAATCCACCGACGCCTGCATGGCGGCTTCCGCACCGGACGGCATCGCGCATGCCAAGGCAAGCGCAGCAAATGTCGCCTTCGAGCGCACGTTCCCCCTCCCTGCACACTCGAGGCGGCATGGTATCTGCCGCTCCATCGTCGGGAAAGAGAAAAGGCGGGCCGAAACGGCCCGCCTTCGGAAATCTGCGGACAGGCGCCTCAGCGCTTGGAGAACTGGAAGCTCCGGCGCGCCTTGGCGCGGCCGTACTTCTTGCGCTCGACCACGCGCGGGTCGCGGGTCAGGAAGCCGTTCTTCTTCAGCACCGAGCGAAGCTCGGGCTCGTAATGCGTCAGCGCCTTGGAAAGGCCGTGGCGGAGCGCGCCGGCCTGACCCGACAGGCCGCCGCCGGACACGGTCGCGGTGACGTCGTACTGCCCGTCGCGGTTCGTGAGCAGGATCGGCTGCTGGATGATCATCTGGAGAACGGGACGGCCGAAATATTCGGTATAGTCCTTCTCGTTGACCACGATCCGGCCGGTGCCGGGCTTCACCCAGACGCGTGCGACGGCGTCCTTGCGCTTGCCGGTCGCGTAGGCGCGGCCGTGCGCGTCGAGCTTCTGGACATGGACCGGCGCTTCCGGCTGGGCGGCTTCGGTCCCGAGCGCGCTCAGGTCCTGGAGGGTCTGTGCCATCTTAGGCGCTCCGTGCGTTCTTCTTGTTGAGGGCTGCGACGTCGAGCGCCTCGGGCTGCTGCGCCGCGTGCGGGTGTTCCGCGCCGGGATAGACGCGCAGGTTCTTGAGCTGCTGCCGGCCGAGCGGGCCGCGCGGGATCATGCGCTCGACGGCCTTCTCCAGCACGCGCTCCGGGAACCGGCCCTCGATCACCTTGCGCGCCGTCTGCTCCTTGATGCCGCCCGGATAGCCGGTGTGCCGGTAGTACTTCTTCTGCTCGAGCTTCTGGCCCGTGAAGACCACCTTCTCGGCGTTGATGACGACGACATTGTCGCCGCAATCGACATGCGGCGTATAGGTCGGCTTGTGCTTGCCGCGCAGGCGGTTCGCCACGAGCGCCGCGAGGCGGCCGACGATCAGGCCTTCGGCGTCGATCAGAATCCACTTCTTCTCGACGTCCGCTGGCTTGGCGGAATAGGTCTTCATGACAGTCCTCTGGGAGGGCGGATAGCCCCGCGCACTCGGCGCGGCGGAGCGTTGCGGCGTCACATACGGCCCGGCGCCCGGCCTGTCAAGCGGCCATCGCAGACAGGAATGAAATCAATGGCTTACGACGATGGTATTTTGTTACCATCCGGCGAGCTCCCGGTCTGAGCGCGGCGCGCCTGCGGGCCCCGGGGCAATCCTTCTTTGTTCATCCGATATTCAGCCGCTCCGGCGTGAAATGAAAGCCGACCCCGCCTCGTCCATAATGTTGCAGGTGGGTGCTCATGATCCGGAGACCTCGATGAGGATTCGCTTTCTCTGGGCCGCAGCGCTTCTGCTCGGCCTCGCCGTGCCGGGAGCCGCGTCGGCCGCGACCGGCGGATTTACCACCGGGAACGTCAACATGCGGGCCGGTCCGGGTACCGAATATCCCGTCATCACGACGGTCCCCTACGGCAGTTCGGTCGCGATCTACGGCTGCACCGCCGGCTACGAATGGTGCGACACCAACTGGGCCGGCTATCGCGGCTGGGTCTCGGGCGGCTATCTCGAATTCGTCTATCAGAACCGCCGCGTTCTGGTTCCGAACTACGGCATCACCTACGGCATCCCGATCATCACCTTCAGCATCGGCGATTATTGGGGCCGCTACTACCAGGCCTATCCGTGGTGGAACGACTGGCACCGCTGGGCGCCGCCGCCGCGCGGACCGATCGTCGGCCCCGGTCCCGGCCCCCGGCCCGGCCCCGGCTTCGGACCCGGGCCCTGGCGTCCGGCACCCGGCCCGGGCCCCGGGCCGAGGCCATAGAGCAGACCGCCTGTTCGCTTGGGGCGATCCGCAGCGCTTTACATTGCCGCGGATCGCCCCAACCTTGAGGAGAGGGCGCAAGTCAGGAGTAGGATATGAAGACACGTTCCCTGCTGGCGGGCCTGGCGCTGATCGCCGCGACACTCCTGCCGGAGATCGCGAGCGCCGCCACGACCGCCTATACGACCGGCAACGTCAACATGCGCGCTGGCCCGAGCACGCGCTATCCGCGCATCACCACGGTCCCGCACGGCGCGACCGTCACGGTCTACGGCTGCACCCAGGGCTATTCCTGGTGCGACAGCTCCTATCGCGGGCTGCGCGGCTGGATTTCCGGCAGCTATCTCGCCTTCGGCTATCAGGGCCGTCACGTCCTTGTGCCGAGCTACGGCTATTCCGTCGGGATTCCGATTATCGGCTTCAGCATCGGCAGCTACTGGCCGCGCTATTACGGCCGGTACGACTGGTACGACAGCTGGGACCGCGACGGACGCCCGTCCCGCTGGTACAACCCGCCCTCGCGGCGTGCCCCGCCGCGGGTCGTCCATCCGCAGCCGCCGCGGTCGGGACAGATGCCGGGCCGGATCGTTCGGCCGGGCGGCGGCCCCTCCGGCTGGGGCTCGAGCGGGAATTCGCCCTATTGGAAGCCGGACAACCAGCGCTGACCGGATCTCGCCGACGCCGGAAGGAAGAGGGGCCCGCTCGCCGGGCCCCTTTCACATGCGGGCTCCGGGACGCATATTGCGGGCATGGCTCGGACCCGAAAGAATCCCGCGGCGCGTCCGGAAGAGACCGCGCCCGAAGAGCCCGCCGGCTTCGGCGAGGCGCAGCAGCCCAGGCTTGAAGGGGCCCCGACCGGGGACGCCTTCGCCGGCCCCGTCTCGCGCTGGGCGGAATCGATCGCCGAAGAGGCGGAGCGCGACGGCCGCGGCCGGGCGAAGCAGACGGCGAGACGCGTCGGCAGCCGCAATCCGATGATGCCCGACCAGTCGCTTCCGCTCGCGCCGTCGGCCGGAGAGGAGCCGGCCCGTCGGCGCACGCGCGCCGAGGGCCCGCCATCCGCCGGCGAGAAGGGCAAAGGCGGTGCCGGCAAGCCGCTCAAGACCGCCCGCGGCACCTCGATCGGCGGTCCCGGGACGGCGAGGGAGCGCGCCTCCGCCGGCCTTAGTCCGATCCCCGGCCTCGATATCGCGCTGGAGGATGTCGAGAGCCTGCCGCAATCCGGCGTGACGGCCACCGTCCAGGCGCTCTCCGCGCTCATCGAATCGGGCCGGCCCGAGTTCCGCGACAAGACCTGGGTGCCGCACCGGCCCCCGCGCCCGGAAAAGAGCGAGGGCGGCCGGGCGCTCCGGATCGTCTCCGGCTACGAGCCGCGCGGCGACCAGCCGGCCGCCATCGCCGAACTCGTCGCCGGCATCTCGGAGCAGAACGAGCGCACCCAGGTGCTCCTCGGCGTCACCGGCTCCGGCAAGACCTTCACCATGGCGAAGGTCATCGAGGCGACGCAGCGGCCGGCGCTCGTCCTCGCGCCGAACAAGACGCTGGCCGCCCAGCTCTACGGCGAGTTCAAGTCGTTCTTCCCGGACAATGCCGTCGAGTATTTCGTTTCCTACTACGACTATTACCAGCCGGAGGCCTACGTCCCCCGGACGGATACCTATATCGAGAAGGAATCCTCGATCAACGAGCAGATCGACCGCATGCGCCACTCGGCCACGCGGGCGCTCCTCGAGCGCGACGACGTCGTCATCGTGGCCTCCGTCTCCTGCATCTACGGCATCGGGTCCGTCGAGACCTATACGGCGATGACCTTCGGGCTCGCGCTCGGCGACCGGATCGACCAGCGCCAGCTCCTCGCCGATCTCGTCGCGCTGCAATACAAGCGCGCCGACGTGAACTTCATACGCGGCACGTTCAGGGTCCGCGGCGACACGGTGGAGATCTTCCCGGCCCACCTTGAGGACCGCGCCTGGCGCGTCTCGCTGTTCGGCGACGAAATCGAGGCGATCTCGGAGTTCGACCCGCTCACCGGCCAGCGCACGGGCGAACTGAAGAGCGTGAAGGTCTATGCCAACTCGCACTACGTGACGCCGAAGCCGACGCTGCAGCAGGCCATGCGCTCCATCAAGGAGGAGCTCAGGTGGCGGCTCGACGAGCTCGACAAGGCCGGCCGGCTGCTCGAGGCGCAGCGGCTCGAGCAGCGGACGAAGTTCGACCTCGAGATGATGGAGGCGACCGGCTCCTGCGCCGGCATCGAGAACTATTCGCGCTATCTGACCGGCCGCAAGCCCGGCGAGCCGCCGCCGACCTTGTTCGAGTACCTGCCCGACAACGCGCTCGTCTTCGTCGACGAGAGCCACGTCACGATCCCGCAGATCGGCGGCATGTATCGCGGCGACTTCCGGCGCAAGGCGACGCTCGCCGAATACGGCTTCCGGCTGCCCTCCTGCATGGACAACAGGCCGCTCCGCTTCGAGGAATGGGACGCCATGCGCCCGCAGACCGTCTGCGTCTCGGCGACGCCGGGCGGCTGGGAGCTCGGCGAGACCGGCGGCATCTTCGCCGAGCAGGTCATCCGCCCGACCGGCCTCGTCGATCCGCCCGTCGAGATCCGCCCCGCCAAGAGCCAGGTCGACGATCTCCTCGGCGAGGTGAAGCGCGTCGCCGCCATGGGCTACCGCGCGCTCGTGACCGTCCTCACCAAGCGCATGGCCGAGGACCTCACCGAATATCTCCACGAGCACGGCGTGCGCGTGCGCTACATGCATTCCGACGTGGAGACGCTGGAGCGGATCGAGATCATCCGCGATCTCCGGCTCGGGGCGTTCGACTGCCTGGTCGGCATCAACCTCCTGCGCGAGGGCCTCGACATTCCGGAATGCGCGCTCGTCGCGATCCTCGACGCCGACAAGGAAGGGTTTCTCCGCTCGGAGACCTCGCTCGTCCAGACGATCGGCCGCGCCGCGCGGAATGTCGACGGCAAGGTCGTCCTCTACGCCGACGGCGTCACCGGCTCGATGGAGCGGGCGATGGCGGAGACCGAGCGCCGCCGCGAGAAGCAGCTCGCCTACAACGCCGAGCACGGCATCACGCCGGAATCGGTCAAGCGCGCGATCGGCGACATCCTCGATTCCGTCTACGAGCGCGACCATGTCCGCGTCGATACCGGTCTGGCGGAGGAGGGCGCGCTCATCGGCCACAATCTCGAGGCCCATCTCGCCGACCTCGAGAAGCGCATGCGCGACGCCGCCGCCGATCTCGAATTCGAGACCGCGGCGCGGCTTCGCGACGAGATCAAGCGGCTCCGCGAGACCGAGCTCGCGATCTCCGACGATCCGCTCGCCCGCCAGGGCGCGGTCGAGGACCGCGCCGGCCGCTACGGCGCCGGCGGGCGGCCCGGCGCGCCGAAGGGAAAGGGCGCGGGATCGGCTCCGGGCGGCCGCGTCCGCAGGAACACGCTCGACGAGATGACGGTCGGACGCACCGAGGTGCCGCTCGGCGGCCCGCCCCCGGCGAAGGCCGCCGGGCC
>NZ_SPKJ01000139.1 GCF_009866965.1 Propylenella binzhouense
CGCGCGGCCGCCGCGAGCTCGCGTGCGCGATAGTCCACCAGCCGCCGCAGCGAGCCGTGGTGGCGGCGCGCGAGGTCGGCGACGCCGGCGAGGAGCTCGGCGCGGACGGGCACCGCCTTCTCCGCGGCGCCGGTCGGGGTCGGGGCGCGGAGATCGGCTGCGAAATCCACCAGCGTCCAGTCGGTCTCGTGGCCGACGGCGGCGATCGTCGGGATCCGGCTGGCGGCGACCGCGCGCACCGCCACCTCCTCGTTGAACGCCCACAGATCCTCGATCGAGCCGCCGCCGCGCGCGACGATGAGCACGTCCGGCCGCGGCACCGGCCCGCCGGGCGCGATCGCATTGAAGCCGGCGATCGCGGCGGCGACCTCCTCGGCCGCCCCCTCGCCCTGCACCCTGACGGGCCAGACCAGCACGCGGCACGGGCAGCGATCGCGCAGGCGGTGGAGGATGTCGCGAATGACGGCGCCCGTCGGCGAGGTCACGACGCCCACCACCGAGGGCAGGAACGGCAACGG
Organism: Propylenella binzhouense; assembly: GCF_009866965.1. Lineage (GTDB taxonomy): Bacteria > Pseudomonadota > Alphaproteobacteria > Rhizobiales > Afifellaceae > Propylenella > Propylenella binzhouense. Next base: position 519 of record NZ_SPKJ01000139.1, read on the forward strand.
GCGCTTGCGCGCCTCGGCGAAGAGGCCTTCGGATTCCAGGCGCTTCCGCCGTTCCTCCAGGAGCACCATCAGCGCGCCCTGACCGGCCGGCTCCAGGCTTTCCACCACGATCTGGTAGCGGGAGCGGCCGGGATAGGTGGTGAGCTTTCCGGAGGCGACCATCTCCAGCCCCTCCTGGGGCTTGAAGCGGAGGCGCTGGAACGTCGTCTTCCAGACGACGGCATCGAGGCAGGCGCGGTCGTCCTTCAGCGTGAAATAGCAATGGCCCGACCCGGCCGCACCGCGGAACCCGGAAATCTCGCCGCGGACGCGCACCTGCTCGTAGGCGTCCTCGACGGTCCGCTTCAGCGCGAAGGCAAGCTCGGAGACGGTGTACTCGGCGATGTTCGAGGGGGAACCGGCCATGCCGGCAGTCTTGACGCCTCGCGCCGCCACGTTCAAGCGGGGAAGGGCAGCGCCTGGATTCGGGATGGCCTACGACTTCCGCACGCAACGCCTGTTCGTCGACGAGCCGCTCGTCGAGGGAGCCGCCTTCGAGGCGAGCCGGGCGCAGGCGAACTATCTCGTCAACGTGCTCCGGATGCGGACCGGAGACCCGCTTCTCGTCTTCAACGGCCGCCACGGCGAATGGCGGGCCGCGATCGCCGAGGCAGGCCGCAAGAGCTGCCTGATCCGCGTCGAGGCGCAGGCGCGGCCGCAGCCCGAGCCCTACGACCTTCAATATCTCTTCGCGCCGCTCAAGCAGGCGCGTCTCGACTACATGGTCCAGAAAGCCGTCGAAATGGGGGCGGGCCGGCTCCGGCCCGTCCTGACCCAGCACACCCAGGCGAGCCGCGTGAACACGGAGCGCATGGCGGCGAACGCGGTGGAGGCCGCCGAGCAGTGCGGGGTGCTGACGATCCCGGCGGTCGACGAGCCGGTGTCGCTGGAGAAGGCGCTCGGGGCCTGGGATGCCGGCCGGCGGCTGATCCTCTGCGACGAGGCGGCGCCGGTCGCCAATCCGGTCCGCGCGCTCGCCGCGCTGCCGCCGGGGCCGATGGCGGTGCTGATCGGTCCGGAAGGCGGCTTCTCCGCGCAGGAGCGCGGCATGCTGCTGCGCGAGCCGTTCGTGACGGCGATCTCGCTCGGACCGCGCATCCTGCGCGCCGACACGGCCGCGGTGGCGGCGCTCGCGATCGTCCAGGCCGTGCTCGGCGACTGGCGCTGAGCCTATTGCCGCGCCAGGCTGATGTCCGTCGTCTGGACGGGCGCGCCCCCGCCGGAAGGCTGGTCGGCGACCACGAGCCTCATGCCGCCGCTCTCGTCCATGCGGATGGTCATCTGGGCCGTCAGATCGCCGTTGACCGGCTTCGGCCAGCGGATGGTCAGGTTGAGGTCGCGGCCGTTCCGCGTGCCGCTGAGGGCGGCCGGCCCGATCCTCGAGCCGAGATAGCGGCCGACATAGCCCTTGCCGTTCGGGTTCTCGCGAAGCTCGATCGTGATCTGGCGCGAGAAGATGGCGAGCGCCCGGCAGCGGCCGCTGACGGTCGCGCTGTCGCCCGCGCTCGCGCCGCTCAGGCTGCAGGAAATTCCCATCGGGCCGGAATCGAGGTTCCGGCGGACCTCGCCCGAACCTTCCCACTTGCCCGCGAAGCGCTCCAGGAATCCGCTCTGGGCGCGGGCCGGCACCGAAGAGAGGCAGGCAAGCCCGAGTGCGAGGGCAAGCCCGCTCCAGCTGGCGGTCGACCGCATCGGCTCCTCCATCGATCCAGACAGAATGACGCTTCCGCGCGTTTCCATCAACGCGCCGAAAGTCTTTGCGGGGTCATGGTGCCGCGACTATGTTCGCGCGCCGTTTTCCGAGGGGACCGCATGGCGCGTGACACTGCCGACCTGACGCCGATCGAATCCCGGGACCAGCTTGCCGCGCACCTCGAATCGGGCTGCAAGCCGAAGGAGAAGTGGCGGATCGGGACCGAGCACGAGAAGTTCGGCTTCTATCACGACGGCCACCGGCCGGTGCCCTATGAGGGGCCGAAGGGGGTGCGTGCCCTGCTCGAAGGAATGCAGGCGCTGCTCGGCTGGGAGCCGATCATGGACGGCGGCCTCATCATCGGGCTGGTCGATCCGATCGGCGGGGCGGCGATCTCGCTGGAGCCCGGCGGCCAGTTCGAGCTCTCCGGGGCGCCGCTGCGCTCCATCCACCAGACCTGCCGCGAGGTCCACGCCCATCTCGCGCAGGTCCGCGAGATCGGCGATCCGCTCGGGATCGGCTTTCTCGGCCTCGGCATGAGCCCGAAATGGCGGCGCGAGCAGACGCCGGTCATGCCGAAGTCGCGCTACAAGATCATGGCGAACTACATGCCGAAGGTCGGCGGGCTCGGCCTCGACATGATGTTCCGCACCTGCACGATCCAGGTGAACCTCGATTATGCGAGCGAGGCCGACATGCGCGACAAGATGCGCGTCGGCCTGGCGCTCCAGCCGATCGCGACGGCGCTCTTCGCCGATTCGCCCTTCACCGACGGACGCCCGAACGGCTATCTCTCCTACCGGGCGGAGATCTGGCGCGATACCGACGCGAACCGGACGGGCATGCTGCCCTTCGCCTTCGCGGACGGATTCGGGTTCGAGCGCTACGTCGACTGGGCGCTCGACGTGCCGATGTATCTCGTCGTGCGGGACGGCCGCTACCACGACATGACCTCGGTCACCTTCCGCCAGTTCATGGCGGGACGCCATCCGGAGGGCCTGCCGGAACCGACGCCGACCATGGGCGACTGGAAGAACCACCTCTCCACGCTCTTTCCCGAGGTCCGGCTCAAGACCTATCTGGAGATGCGGGGCGCCGACGGCGGTCCCTGGCGGCGGATCTGCGCGCTGCCGGCATTCTGGGTCGGGCTGCTCTACGACGAGGCGTCGCTTTCCGCCGCCAAGGACCTGATCGCGGACTGGAGCGCGGAGGAGCGCGAGGCGCTCCGCGCCGCCGTGCCGAGGACGGGACTCGCCACAACCTTCCGCAACACCAGCGTGCTCGCGATCGCGCGGGAGGCGGTGGGGCTCGCGCAGGACGGCCTCAGGCGGCGCGCGATCGCCGGCAACGGCGTCGCCGACGAGACCGGCTATCTCGCGCCGCTCGAGGAGACCATCGCGCTCGGGCACACGCCCGCGGAGAGCCTGCTGCGGCAATACGAGACCCGCTGGGGCCATTCCGTGGAACCGATCTTCGACGAATACGCCTACTGACGTGCGGGTGCGGGGGTCCTCCCCTCCGATCCGCCGGATGCCCGACATGCCTTCACCTCAGAGCCCGGCCAGGTCTTCCAACGCTGCACGCGACTACACGCTCTTCGGCGCCACGGTGCTCCTCTGGGGCACGACCTGGATCGCGCTGAAGCTGCAGCTCGGCACGGTGGCGCCCCAGGTCTCGCTGGTCTGGCGGTTCCTGCTCGCGGCGCCCATCATGGCCGTGGTGGCGCGCTCCTTCGGGGCGCCGCTCCTCTTCCCGCTGCGGACCCATCTGCGCTTCGCCGGCATCGGCGTGCTGATGTTCTCCACCAACTTCGTGCTGTTCTACAATGCCGGCGCCTTCGTGGTGTCCGGCCTGCTCTCGGTCATCTTCTCGCTCGCGGCCGTCATCAACATCGTCCTCGCCGTAACCGTCCTGCGCGAGCCGCTGCGGCCGCGCGTCGCCTTCGGCGCGCTCATCGGCGTCGCCGGCGCGGCCTGCCTGTTCGGGCACGAGATCGCCGGCACGGCGCTCGGCTGGAAGCCGGCGACGGGCCTTCTCCTCGGCGTCTGCGGAACGTTCTCCTTCTGCCTCGGCAACATGCTCGCGGCGCGCAACCAGCGCGACGGCATCCCGGTCCTTTCCGGCGCCGCCTGGGGCATGGCCTACGGCGCGCTCGCCAATGCGGCGGTCGCCCTCGTCGCCGGCAGCCGGTTCGCGATCGACCCGCACCCGGCCTATGTCCTGTCGCTGCTCTGGCTCGCGATTCCAGGCTCGGTCGTCACGTTCTGGGCCTATCTCGTGCTGCTCGGCCGGATCGGCCCCGACCGGGCCGCCTACACCGCCGTGCTCGCGCCGGTCCTCGCGCTCGTCGTCTCGACGCTCTTCGAGGACTACCACTGGTCGCCGATCGCTTTTCTCGGGATCGGCCTCGTCGTGGCCGGCAACGTGCTCGTGCTGGCGCGGCGGCAGCGGCGCGCCTGAGACGGGGCCCGGCGGTCAGTCCGGCTTGGGCTTGCCGGCGGCGAAGGCGGCGGCGACCGCCTTCTGATAGGCCTCGCCCATGCGCCGGCCCGATTCCAGCGCGTCGCCGAGAAGCGCACGGCCGAGCGCCTCGCCCGCAGCGGGATCGGGGCCGGCCTCTCCGGCAGCCGGTGCCGCCGCTGCCGCCAAGGCGGCGTGGAACGGGTTCGACGGATCGAGCGCGCCGGCCGTCCCCTGCCGGACCATCTCGGCATAGGCCTTCACGAAGGGATTGTCGGCGAAAGCCTGCGCGAAGGCGCCGGCCTCGGTCCGCTCCTTCTCGGCCTGCTCCTCCTCGTAGCGGTCGAGCGGTCCCTTCGCCGCCGCTCCGCCGCCGGCCGGCGGGCGCGGCGCCGATTCCGCCTGCCGGAGCATCGCCTCGAAGAACGGGTTCTTGCGGGAGACGCGCTCGATGCCGCCGAGGCCGATCGCCGTCAGCGCCGGCAAGGCCTCCCGCGCGACGGCCTGGGCGAGGCCGGTCGCGGCGCTGATCTGCTCCGCGAGGGCGCGGCGAACGTCCTCCGACTGGAAGATGCGCTCCATCAGCGCCCGGCTCTCCCGCCAGCCCGCATCCGTGAAGGCGCTTTCGGGATGCTCGTAGAACCGTGCCGCGTTGGCGGTGGCGAGCTCGCCCATCAGGCGGAAGAAGGCGGCCGGATCGCGCATGTTCGCCTCGAGGCCGCTCTGCAAGGCAGGCGTGAAGGCGGCGACGAGCCTGTCGAGATCGCCGTCCGTCAGCCCGAACTTCCCGGCGAGCGCGCGGAACGCCCCGCCGCCGCCGGCCTGACGCATGAGGTCGTCGAGAGTCACGAGGGGATCTCCTCCACTTCCGGGCAGCGGCGCGATGCCCGCCGGGCGACCGCTTCCACGGCCGCTCCGCATCCAATGTTAGCGGAGCGGCTCCGCACGGCAATGGAGCGCCGGCGGAGCGGCGGCGGAGCCGCGCTCAGTCGCCGAGAACGCGCGCCGGCGGGAAGGTCACGGTGACCGTCGTCCCTTCGCCCGGCGTGCTGCGGATGAGGAAGCCGGCCCGGTTCGCCTCGACGAGGGCGCGGGTGAGCGGCAGGCCGAGCCCGGTGCCGCCGCGATTGCCGATCATCGCGTTCGAGTTCTGGCGGAACGGCTCGAGCGCACGCTCGAGCTCCTCCTCGGTCATGCCCTCGCCGGTATCGCGGAGCCGGAGCACCACTTCGCCGGTCTCCCTGAGCGTCGTCGACGCGATCACCTGCCCGCCCGGGCCCGTGTACTTCACCGAGTTCGAGAGCAGGTTGAGGACGATCTGCCGGAGGGTGCGCGCATCGGCCACGACCGCCGGCACGTCGCTCGAAAGGCTCGAGCGGAGGATCACGTGGGCGCGGCCCGCCTCCGGCTGCATCAGCGTGATGCATTCGCGCACGAGATCGTTCACCGCGACCGCCTCGAAGTTCAGCTCGAGCCGGCCCGCCTCGATCTTCGAGATGTCGAGGAGATCGTTCACCAGGCTCACGACATGCTCGCCGCTGGTGCGGATGTCGCGCAGATATTCGCGGTAGCGCTCGTTCTCCACCGGCCCGAAGCGCTGCTCGATCATGACTTCCGCGAAGCCGATGATCGCGTTGAGCGGCGTGCGGATCTCGTGGCTCACGCGGGCCAGGAACTCCGACTTGTGGCTCGAGGCCGCCTCAGCGTTCTTCCGGGCCGCGACGAGGTCCGCCTCGGCCCGCTTCCAGCGCGAGACGTCGCGCAGCACCGCGCAATAGCGGCCGCCCTCGCCGGCGATCGGCCCGATCGTCAGCGACAGCGGCAGCGTCGCCGCGCCGACCGTCCCCTCGACCTCGCACGCCTCGACGAGCAGCCCCCCGCTCCGCTCCGCCTTGCGGCGCCCGAAATAGTCCTCGGCGGCCTCCCGGCTCGCGGGCGAGAAGAACGCGAAGAAGGGGCGCCCCGCGGCCTCGGCGCTGGATGTGCCGAACAAGGCCTCGGCCCGGGCGTCGAGCCGCACCACCGCGCCATCCGCGGCCAGGATCGCGACGCCGTCGCCAGAGGCCTCGAGCACGGAGGCGAGCTCCTGCAGGCGGCGCTCCAGATCCTCCGGGCCATGGGGCGGACCCGGCGGCGCGGGGCCGCGGCCCTCATCCGGACCAGCGTCCGACCCCGCCGTCTCCGCCGCGTCGGACAGCCCGGATTCCGGGGAAGGCCCTGCCGCCGCCGGTTCCCGGTCCCGGTCCCGCTCCTGATCCGCGGGCCGGACGCCGCCGTCGCGCAGCAGGCCGAAGGCCGGCTGCTGGCCGGCAGTCTCGCCCGGGAACAGCCTGAGCACCCTGCCGCCCGGCTCCGGCTCGTCGCCGGCCGGTTCAGGGTCGTCCTGCGCACCGGGGAAGCGGTCGCCCCGGTCCATGCCCGCGGCGTAGCCTTCCGAGCCCGCTGCGCGCAGGCCGCCGCGCCCGCCGGCATCCATGTCGGCGCGGCGGTAGACCGGCGCGTCGATGCGCGTCCGCAGCGCCTCGGCGATCTCCTCGAACGCGCTCCGCTCATGCGGGGAGAGGCGGGCGAAATCCGGCAGCCGGTCGAGATCGGCCCGGATCGGCACGACGTTCACCGGCTGCGCGGCGACCGTCTCCTCGTAGGGAGGAACCTGCTCCGCCGTCGCGACCTTCTGCTCGGCCTCCGGGAACCTCGCCTCGAACGCCGCGCTCATCAGCGCCTCGGCCGGCTTCAGCACGCCGAAGCCGCGAAAGCCCTGGAACGACTGGTCGATCCCGAAGACCGGCAGGCCGGTGAGTTCGACGGGCACGCGCGCCGCCCCCGTCTCCACCGGCCACCAGGCGGTGAGGCCGCTCCAGGTGTCGCGGCGCCCGAGCGCCCGCCCGATCCGGCCGCCGGGATCGAGCCGGAGCCGCGCGGCGGCGTCCTGCCAGCGCTCGCCCACCACCTCCGAATTGCGCCCGACGACCTGGGCGAGCCCGGGCGACACGAAGAGGAACCGATTCGCCGAATCGGTCTGCCACAGGAAGCGGACCGGCCGGCGGGAGAGCTCGGCGCTCTCCCACAGCCCGGCGAGCGGATGGAGGGGCGGCGGCACCGGTTCGGCCGGCGCGCCCGCCCCGCCGAGATTCGGACCGGGGGCGGGGAGCTCGGGCCCGGACGGCGGCGGCTCCGACACTTCCGGACCGGCCGGTGCCCCGTCAGGGATCTCCGGGCCCGGGCCGGGCACCACGTCGGGCTCGGGGGAATGGGGGATTTCCGGCTGCGGCGGCGGCGCCTCCGGGATTTCCGGGCCGGGGGCCGGCGGCTCGACGTCCGGACCCGGCGGGCCGGGAACCGGCTCGGCCGGGGGCGGCGGGCCGGGTGCCGGCACGTCCTGACCGGACGCGTGCGTGGCG